>JACNIU010000093.1 GCA_014382905.1 Desulfobacterales bacterium | reverse complement strand
AACACGTGGTTGACATGTGGCGACAACGTACCCTTGTCATCCGTAACCGGGTAGGAAAAAAGAATATGACACAGCCTGGAAAAGGGGTCCGCGCCAGCCCCCTTCCCGGTGACGTCGGGCGGCCCGTCCACGACAACAAACTGCCGCTCATTTCGCATATCCCGATACTCCATTCCTTTTCCTTCGAAGAAAATGTTATCTTCATCCGGGCTGTATTCGTAAATCCCGGCCTTCAACCGGTCAAACGGGACTCCCCGCCCCCTTGCAGGGAAGAACAAGAGAAGATGGCTTCCCCTCACCGGTCTGGCATATTTCTCGTTCATCTCTTCCACGTCGATCCGGTATGGGAGGTCCAAGAACTCGAGCATATGAAATATTTCTAACGGGATGATGCCTTTCTCGAGATGCAGGAGCGAAAGCATCGGAAAGGCCCCGGTAAGGCGCGGGTTTATCTCTATCGGATAGATTTCCCCACCCCTCTCATCGCTGATGAAGTCAATCCCGAGTATCCCTCTATATCCTAAGGAAGAAACATATTCTCCGATCCGTTTGGCCTGTTTCAGGGCGCCCTCCTGAATCGCTGAAGGCCAGGCCGTGTCATCCCAGACATGCCCGCAAAATATACCATTCTCTATAAAATCCCTGCAATAAGGGAGGTCAACAAGCTGTTTCTGAAGCCTTGACACCAGGATACCATGCCTCGTGATGCAGATGGCCATGCTGACCGGAACCCCCTCTATCAACTTGCGAATCGAGACAGACCGGAGCCGAACGTCCCGCCAGGCGCCTTGTCTCAACCTCTCCTCAAGGAGATGATACCCTTCGGCTGAGCGGACAAAGAAGGTCCCCCTCCCGCCACCCTGCCCGATATCCGGGAGCTGAATTACCATCTCCGGCCCTAAACTGCCGGCCCACTCCTGATAGCTGCGTTCACGGATTACCCCGATCGGCCAGATCGCCCCGGGCACCTGACGAAGACCCATCTTTGCCCCCATCCGTTGAAAAAGCGCTCTTTCTCTCAGCTTAAGACGAAGATCCGCGGGGTTCGCCAGGGTGATCCACCCCTCTTTCCTGGCCAGCCTCTCTAATTCGGGATAATTTTGATACGGCAAAAGGAATTTCGGATCGGACAGTTTGTTCAAATAGTTTCTTACAGCTTTATGGGCGAGTAGCTGGGCGGAATTGGCAATATTTTCCGGGAGAACGCCTCCTGTTTCTTCCTCAAGGCAGAAAACGCCTGCCTTCTTTCTCAGCAGAGGCAAGTCACCGGTTTTCCTGAACGCCACAATAAAATAGGAATCAAGAAAATAGGCGGGTATGATCCTGGGAAAAGCCGTCATGCCAACCCCGACAAAAACGCCGTTCACAGAATCAAGCAGGTCTCTAACGTGGTCTAATTCACGCAAGAACATTCGGGTCCAAGTCAGAGGTATCGATCAAACCATTCAAAATAAGGATTCCGAAAGAAAGCATCCCACCAGATGTCCATCACCAGACCGGGTCAGGCCGGGCTGGTTCCGGGCACATCTCTCTTCATGCGCCACCGCGCATCTCGGAAAGAAAACGCACCCTTTATCTTCTGCTACCTCGCGTTTTTTGCTGAGCAGGGTTCGGTAGCGCTTTGCATCTTTGCTATGACCGAACTTAGGGACAGCATCGATGAGCGCCTGGGTATAAGGATGCTTCGGATTTCGGACCACCTCCTCTGCCGGGCCCAGCTCCACCAGGTTTCCCCGGTAGATCACGGCGATCCGGTCGCAGAGGTACCGAGCCGCAGCCAGGCTGTGGGTAATAAACATCTGGGTTACCCCGAGTTTATCTCTCATCTTTAATAATATATTGAATATCTGGGCCGAAATAGAGGCATCGAGCATGGAGGTTGGCTCATCAGCGATGACAAACTCGGGGTTTAAAACCATGGCCCTGGCAATGGCAACCCTCTGACGCTGTCCCCCGCTCAGACGATGCGGGTAGCGGTAAAGAAAATCTTCAGGCGGTGAGAGTCCAACCGATTTCAAGGCCTGCCGGACCGTATCCCTTCTAACGGAAGCATTCCCCATTCTGTGAATCTTCAGCGGCTCAGAGACCGTGTCAAAGACTGACCGCTGGGGGTTAAGGGACTGGTAAGGATCTTGAAAAATCATCTGGACCTTACGCCGGAACTCCTTTTGCGCACCTCCCTTCAATCCGATAATTTCGCGACCATCCAGGGATATCTTTCCCGAATTCACGTTTTCAAGACTGACAATCAACCGACCCGTCGTTGTCTTGCCACTGCCGCTTTCCCCTACTAATCCGAATATCTCTCCTTTAAATATATCAAAGGAAACCTGATTCAGTGCAGTGACTTTTTTGCTTCGACGGCCGAAAAGAGTCCCCCCCTTTGTCTTGTATATTTTGGTGACGTTCTCTATTTCGAGGATAGGTTTGCCTCTCTTATCCATTCCTGCCTCAGCCGTGAAAGTCATTGGCCCTTCGGGCCGTCATTCGATGGTCATTCGCTACGCTGTCATTCAATTGTGACCAAGCTACATAAACAACCGAATGACAAGTGAATGACGCCTGAAAGGCAAATGACAATCGAATGACTGTGCCATAGAATCTCTCAGGTTTTGTCTGCAACTGAACGGAGCAATTCCACAAATATTCAATATTAAATCCATCAGCACTTGCAGCAAAGCGCCTTGTGCCGCGGGCCTATATCCACCCATGCAGGGGCGGTCGCTTTGCAGAACGTCCCTGCCCCGGGACAACGATCACAGAAACGACATCCAACCGGCGGGGCAACCAGATTCGGGGTTTCACCCGGAATAGGTATCAGATCACTCTTTGTGCCGGTCAGTTTAGGAAAGGATGAAAGGAGTGCCTTTGTATAGGGATGGACAGGAGACTCAAAGACCTCTTCCCTTGATCCGAATTCCACTAACTGGCCTGCATACATGACACCGATATCATGACACATCTCCGCAACAATAGAGATATCATGGGAGATGAATATGATGCCGATATTAAACTCCTTCTGCAGATCTTTCACCTCTGACAAAATCTGATCCTGGACAATGACATCCAGGGCGGTCGTGGGCTCATCTGCAATAATCACCTTGGGACGGCAGGACAATGCCATGGCGATGACCGCCCGTTGTTTCATCCCCCCGCTGTACTGATGCGGATAGTCTCTCAGGCGATCTGCCGGAATTCCGACAAGCTCAAAAAGGGCCTCGACCTGGTCCATTGCCTCTTCTTTTTCGAGGGAAGGATTGTGAACCAGTATTGCCTCTGCGATCTGATTTCCAACCCGTATCACAGGGTTCAGGGCATTCATGGCCGCCTGAAAGATCATGGCGATTTCTCGCCATCTGATATTTCTCATCTCCTCATCAGACATCATCAAGGTGTCTTTTCCCTCAAAGAGGATGCGACCCTCTCTGACCGATCCGTTGGGGGGGAGCAACCCCATGAGGGCCATGCCGATCGTTGTCTTGCCACAGCCTGACTCTCCCACAAAGCCCAGGGACTGACCTTCCTCTAAGGTAAAAGAGACCCCTTCCACTGCCTTGAGGTATCCTTTTCTTGTGTTATAGCCGATGCTCACATTCTCAACTTCTAATAAGGCCATTTAATCTGTCTGGTCCTCCTTTCTCAGCCTCGGGTCGAGCACTTCATCCATGGCCCTCCCTAACATATAAAAGGAAAGCGTGATCAATGAGATGCAGATGCCCGGCGGGAGAAGCCAGTAGGGCGCCTGAAACATATGCCCGGTCTTCCAGACCCACTGAAGCATCATGCCCCAGCTTACGGTGCCGGGATCACCGAATCCTAAGAAGGCGAGGGCGGCCTCGGTAATAATTGCGGAGGTGACCCGAAAGGTCATAAACAGAAATGCCAGAGGCAGGACATTCGGCATGATATGCCGGAATATGATCCGGAAATGGGAGGCCCCTGCCACCTTGGCAGCCTCGATAAAAGGCCTCTGTTTCAGGGAGAGGGTCTGGCCCCGGATGATCCGGGATACCCCCGGCCACCGGAACAGGGCGATGATCAGGACAATGGTCCAGATGTTGAGCTGCCCAAAAACTGCGGCGAGGATCAGAACCACAAGGAGAGTGGGCATGACCATAATCATGTCGGCCAACCTCATAAGGAGGGTGTCTATGAATCTGCCCATATATCCGGCTGTCATACCGATGGTCACGCCCAAAACAACACTCATCACTGCGGCCGAAATACCCACCATAAAGGCGACCCTGGCGCCTGCCAGGAGCTGGCTCAGGATATCCCGGCCCATGAAGTCGGTACCCAGCCAGTGTCTCAAGGTTGGCCCCGTGCACGAGGTGATTTCGGGATCGACTCCTGTCATCGGGTTATACATGGGGTTGATCCATGGAGGGATGAAGCTGCATACGGCCATCAAGGCAAAAATAATCAGAAGGGTAAGGCCTATCCTCCCCAATAGACTCTGCTTGAAAATAGACCACCCTTCTAAGAAAGAGCTTAACCAGGGATACCTTTCTAACCCCTCCATATGATTATTTGGACCACTCTTCCCCATCACCGCTCTCAACTTCAGGCATTTTAATTCACTTCATCTTAATATCTGATCCTCGGGTCCAGAAATGCATAGAGCACATCGACCACCAAATTGGAAATCAGTACGACACCGGCAATCAACAAAAAAGAGGCCTGTGCTAATGGATAATCATTCTGGCTGACCGCAAACACGAGCTCCCTCCCGATGCCGGGCCAGGTGAACACGGTTTCGGTCAGGGCCCCCCCGTTGATGGAGAAGGCCAAACTCAGGCCTATGCTTGTGACTACGGGGAGTGCCGCATTCGGGGCCGCATGCCGATCCCTGATCACCTTCTCCTCAAGGCCCTTGGCCCTGGCCGTCAGGATATAATCCTCTTTCAGCGTCTCTAACATGCTGCTCCGCATGATCAGGAGGTAGGCCCCAAAATGTATCAGGAAGAGAGTGCCCAAGGGGAGGACCATGTGGTGCATAACATCCAAGGCCCTGGCTATAAAGCCGGCGTCGGGATCAAGCCACACTTCTTCCGAAATCATGCCGGTAATGGGAAACCATCCAAACTTGTAGGCAAATACCCAGATCAGAATCAAGGCAAGCCATGGAAGAAAAAGGGTGTGCGTCACCAGGGCCCCGATGGTCATCAGTGAGTCTGTTTTTTGACCCTTATGCCAAGCGGCGATTTTGCCCAAGAATACGCCCACTAAGGCCGACAGGATAATAGATGTGGTGAACAGAAGAATGGTGTTGGGGAGCCGGTTCCATATGATGTTGACAACCGGTTCCCCATAATGGAACGAGAACCCAAAATGACCTGTGCAGAAATTTTTGAGATATATGAGGTATTGAATCCCTATGGGCTTATCAAGCCCTAATTCGACCATGAGACGTTCCGCATCCTCCGGGGTCATATCCGGATCAACCATCCTCGAAACAGGGTCTCCCGGGGCTAAGCGGAAAAGCAGAAAAAGGACCGTAAGGATCACAAAAAAGATGATGATAATCTGAATCAGCCTTCGGCCGATGTATCTTCTAAGTTCCATAACATCTCGCAGGGCGCTTTGCGCATGGCGCATGGCGCAGCGCGCATAGAGTGACACGATGCGCGCTGCGCTTGTCGCTTTGCGTCATTTCACGGGCTTCAACTCGCAAAAGGTCCAAACACTTCCGATACCTCCCAACATCTGGACCCACCCGGCAAACTGCCCCTTGCGGACCGCCTCAATCAGTTTCGGATTATAAAGCGGGATATATGGGACATCCCTCATGACGATCTTCTGCATCTCCCATATCAGCTTCCTTCGATGGTCGAGATTCATGGCACTTGCGGATTCATCGGCTATCTTATCAAAGGTAGGATTGTTATAGCCGCTCATGTTCCATCCCCGTTTCTTGTCGTTGCTTGAGATGAAAAAATTCCTCAGGTAGTCAGGGTCAAGAGAAAGATTCCCATAACCCAAGACGAACGTGTCAAAGTCATGTCGCACCTTGACCTGCTGGAGCAAGGCCCCAAAGGCAGTCGGCTTGGAATAAGCCGGAATGCCTAACATCCTAAGCCACTCCTGCATCATCATGCCGCACATGGCGCGGTGGGGGTCATAGTCGGCCGGCGGAGTCAGTATCGTGAATTTTTCCATGAGACGCCCGTCGGGGAGCATGATCCCCTCTCCGTTGACCACGTTTCCAGAACTGTCAACAGGAGGAATCTGCCAGGTGTAACCGGCGTCACGAAGGATCCCGAAGGCCTTCTTGATACGCCCTTCCCTGTCAAGCCCTTCCCCGTATCGGGGAACATCCGGGCAGTACCAGAATGTGTTTCCCGGAGGAATAATCGAATACATTCTTACCCCGTATCCCTGAAGGATCCGTTTGATAATGAAATCCTCGTCAACTAAGGTGGCAATGGCCCTTCTCAGGTTGGGATCATTAAACGGCGCTTTTCTGACATTAAATCCCATATAGTAGAGCGCACTCTTCTCGTTTTCAAATAACTGGATATCGGGATTTGCCCTCAGATCCTCCATATAGCCCGGCTGGACGCCCCACCAGAACATATCAAGGCTCCCTTTCTTCAGTGCCAAAATGGCGGCATCAGAGGTTCCGAAGACCTTTAAGATGATCCCGTCGATATAGGGCCCGAGGAGCCGGCCGTTAATCGTCTTTCCTGTTCCAAAAAAATGGTCGTTTTTTTGAAGGTAAAGAAACGCCCCTTCCCGCCACTCTTTCAGAACAAACGGCCCACTGCTTGCCGGCGTTTTTATCTTCTCATTGAGGAGCGTCCCCAGCGGCTTTTGGGTCTTCTTTGCCGCTTCAATTAAACCGGCCCACTCCTTTTTCTGGACAATCGGCGTTGTCAGCGTTCTGCTGAGAAAAACGGCCTCCAGCTTTTCGAGATAGAATATGACAGTATGTTTATCCGGTGTCTCGATCTTCTTGATAAAGTCCCATCTGGACAGGTATCTGGGTACCTTGAACTCCAATATGAAATTCCCTGTAAACGCCACATCCTCCGAGGTCAATTCCGTACCGTCGGACCACTTTGCCGGCCTGAGCTTAACCGTGTAGGAAAGGGCCTTTTCATCAAACAGGGGATCCTCCGCTGCTAACCAGGGAGTAAGTTTCAGGGTTTCGGGATCACGCACATAAAGGGGTTGATACATCAGGCCCAATACCTTCCGGGACCATACGTCGCTTGCGCGCCACACATTGAGGGTCTTTGGCTCTTCTAAAAGACCCAACTTGAGCATGGTTGCGGCAGAAGCGCTCGAACCGGTGAGGAGAACCCCGGTAAACAGCATGGTAGCACACGCGAGAATCAGGACCCTGCTACAGAAAGAACATCTTCGTTTTGCATGTATACGGGACATTGCAATTCCTTTCTTATTTAGTGTCCGAACGAAAACTATGATTTTTCGTTCAGACACTATTTAGATTGTTTGTCTATTATTGGACCTTCCTCCGAGCGACCTCCTGTTCAATAAAATCGATTACCCTGGTTTCAAGCTTTACGTTATCTAACCGGTTTATACGCGGAATACCTCCGGGACTGAGACAATTGATCTCTACCATCTTATCGCCTATCACGTCAAGGCCCACAAAAAACAGTCCGTTTTTTACCAAATCGGCCTCAATGGTGCGGCAGATTTCTCGCTCCTGATCGGTCACATCATGCTTATATGCCTTTGCGCCTGCGTGGATATTGGTCCTGAATTCCCCTTTGAGGGGTTTCCGCCTCATCGCCCCTAAGATCTCCCCGTTCAACAGAAGTATCCTCACGTCACCCCCCCGCTGAACCACATCCAAGTATTCCTGAACCATGATAGGCTCCCTGTCCGGATAGGAACGGTAGGCCTTGACATAGTAGTTAATAAGCGAGTTCAGGTTTTCCTGGTCCTTTACGCTCACCTTGATTACCCCTTCTCCACCGTATCTCTGAAGCGGCTTCACTACCATAGCGCCACCAAAATCATTAATAATTTTTCTCAATCGAACAGGGTCTCTTGAGACGTGGGTTTCAGGGATGATATCCGGGAAATTGAGGATATAAAGCTTGCTGTTGGCTAAGATCTGACCGGAAGCGCTGTTTATCATAAAGACCTTCTCGCTCACCGATGACAGGAACTCCATGGTTTGATAGACAATCGGCGGATTCTTTCTCAGAAATAGGGCGTCAAGATCGGTGACGGTCTCAAATATGAGTTCGTCCTTCTTAAGGCAATTTATAAGGGAACGCCAGTATTTTCTCATGGAGAGATCCGGAGGAACAGAGATGTTGCGCATCCTGGCAACCACTTCATTCTTCCGAATATAAATATCATGGGGTTCGAGAAAATAGACAGTATGTCCTCTTTGGTTGCATTCATACATCAGGTGGCTGGTCGTTTCATTCTCCGGTCGGATCGATTCCAATCTGTCCATCAAGAACGCGATGTTCATGCTCTCTCTCCAAATTTATCAACCACATGTCTGACGATCCGCGAGGCAATGTCAAGCCCCGTGGCCTTTTCAAGCCCTCTGAATCCTGGAGAATAATTCACTTCCACTACCTTTGCAGCGCCATCTTCACTCACGACCATATCGGTTCCGGAAATCTCAAGCCCCAGGGCCTTGCCCGAACGGACAGCTAACTCCGATAACTCCCGGCTCAATGCCACTGCCTTCCCCTGGCCCGTCAGGTGGATATTTGATCTGAAATCTCCCGAATTCGGCCTTAGCTCCATGGCCCCGATGACCCGGTCACCCAAGACAAAGGCCCTGACATCTCTCCGCCCCTCGGGGGCCACATACTCCTGGACCAGTATTCCCCGCGAGTTGTCCTGGAGATTTTCCATAACAAATTCCGCAGTAGCCGCTGAATCCACCAGGACCACCCCGCTCCCCTGTCTGCTGCTTGGCATCTTTGCCACGACCGGGTAACCCCCGAGCCTGCTCACGGCATTTTCGAAACCCTTGAGGTTGACCACAAGGGAGGTATCCGGCACGGTCACGCCATTATACACCAACGTCTGGAGAGTCAAGAACTTATTTCTTGCCAGGAGGATGGATTGAAAGTTGTTTACCACAGGGATGCCCGACATCTCAAAATGACGCACCATCGTCAGGGCATAGTCATTAATCGTGGCCCCGATTCTGGGCAAGAGTACGTCCGGCGTGCCACCCCCATCGATTTTAAGCCCCGGTCTCCCAAGATTGATCTCGGAGAAGCAGTCTCTTGTGTGTATGAGGCTGACCCTGTGCCCTGATCCGGAGGCGGCCTCTATCAGTCTTTGATTGGGGTGGTAGCTCTTGTCCCTTACGCTGAGTATTCCGATGAGCATCTTTTGATTCCAGATTTCAGATTGTATCCTAATCACCTGACCAATGCTTCAAGGTTCGTGAGTATCTGCTCAACTTTTTGAGAGGGGCGTTCTTTATCGGATTGGGAGTTCTTTATAGCCAACTGCAATCTCCTCTTCAAGCTAAAAAGCTCTGATATCTCTGCAGGAGAATATCCTTCTCCCCTGAGTAGTTTATAGATTTCCTCAACATAGGCCTGGCCATCGGTAAAGCTCCTGTCGATCCTTTCCAGCATGTGGGACATCAGCCGCGATGCCTCTACCGAATCCATGGTATTATGGCGCCACGCTAATCCAAGGCCTCTCAGGCCCAGGGCCTCTCTCTGCTGGTGCACCAGGGTATTTCCGGTATAATAAAAAAGGTAGGGGTGATAATAGGGCAGACCGCTCTCATTGATAAAATCAATGGTTTCGGAAAATGTGTCAGCAGTCTCCCCGGGGTAGCCGACGATGAAACTCCCCCTGCTGACGATGCCGTGATCGTTGAGCATCTTTATCGCCTCAAACGACTGTTCACAGCTCAGCCGCTTGTCCATATTATCCAGGATGGTCTGGCTCCCCGATTCAAGCCCGAGATCCACGAATTCACATCCCGATTCCTTCATCGTTCTAACCAGTTCGGGCGTCAGGGCGCTGGCGCGGGCAAACGACGACCAGGTGAAACCAAACCCCTCCGTGATGATCATTTCCAGTACGGCCTTGATCCTCGCCTTATTGGCGGTGAAGTTGTCGTCGGTAAACCGTACGTGCTTCACAAACCCCAGTTCACGTATCTGTCTCAACTCCTGTCTGAGCACATCAATCGATTTGTAATGAACCTCGGGAAAAAGCCAGTGATAGGTGCAGAAGCGGCATCTGTAGAAACAGCCCCGGCTACTGTTCAAAGGGAGCGTACTACGCAGGTATTTCTGCGGGATCGTGTCCCATGAGATGGCCGTCCGGTCCATCTGGATTTCTTCTTCCTGCCTGGGGGTGAAGACCATCTTTCCCTGCGCGTCAAAATAAGCCAGGTTGGGCACAGAACTCAGGTCCCGCCCCCGCTTTAGGGTCTGGAGAAGTTTTACCAGGGTCTCCTCCCCTTTGGCCTCCACCACAAAGGCATCCACCAGGTGGTGAAACCCTGACATGAAATCGAGGGTCCTTTCAGAAAAACCCTCCCCGGCATTCAGGACTTTCTTCACCAGCATCCCCCCCGCAACGACAGGCGTTTCGGGCGCATACGTCTTGATCAGCCGCGCCATTTCCCTGATATCGTTCATAAAGATGAAATTGGAGGAAATACACACCGCCAGTGGCCGATCCTCAAAGAGATCCGGAAGATTGCCGGTACTGTAATTCTGAACGATCACCGGATCATAACCATGTTCAAGGAGGTATTGATACAGATAGATGCCGTTCAGGGTAACCGTATTGGCCAATGAATAGTGGGCCGTCACATTGGCCGGGGTGATTTCCGGAATACGGCGGCCCCCCTTTACAAAATTCATAAGATCCAGGAGGTCCATATACCGGCCATTCAAAAATAGCAGGGGGTTGAGTACATTGCGATGCACACCCTTCTGGATAGCCAAAAGATCCAGTCCGGGAAACCGGGCCGACTGCCTCTCGGCCCTCGCTTCAGCATCAGACAGCTTCCGTCTCAAATGAGCGTCGTTATCCAATGGCTGATTCTGGGCAATAATGATGACTTTCGGGTGTTTCAAGCTTGATTCCTGCCCCCGGGATTTGCAATAACAAACATAATTCCCGCGCATGGTAGGTAAAAGCGTGACCGATGTCAACGGGCAACTTCCTCCTTAGCCCTCGTTCCCAAGCTCCAGCTTCCCATGAGTGGGAAGTCGCAGGCTTAAGGAGAAGCATGGAAAAGGTACGGGCTTTTGTATTCTTCGGATACAGAATTGAGAACCCATATCGCATTTTTGGGGCAGAAACAGCATTATTCACGACATGTTATGGCGAGACCAAAAAGCCATTTTTGTGTTTACATACCACAAAGTCTGGCTTATCAAAGATATAATAATCATATAAAAAGGAGATAATTATGAGCTACTTGGCGGTGAAAGACCTTAAGAAAACGCGCTCCTTGCGTGAAAGACTCGCAAAGGAGCGAGAGTTGATCCTCACAAAGGACGGGGTGCCTTAGGCTGAACTCAAGGCTTAAAGCACGGCCCTTGGTTTGTTTAGCAGACCCCTACACTCAGGGTTCGTATCGGATGGAGTGTCAAGCGGGTTCTATCTGGAAACAGCCGGCAATTAATCACTTCGTGTTGGGGTCCTGGGACAGGACTTTTTCATGAATTTCTTTGATCTTGGCATTGTTCAGTAGCTTCACGAACTTCGGGTTGGACATGAGGGCAGCGATATCACCTGATTGTACGGCCGCCATGATGTCAGGATCTTTCAACAAGGCCTGCATCTCGGGATCATTCTGCAGGGACATGACCAGGCCCATAATCTCTTTATTGTTCATCATGGACGTCTGAAGGTTCTGTATATCCGGCGATACAGACTGGCCCGGGCTATTCACAATTCCCTTTTTCGTGGAACTGCCGGATGTTGGACGAATGACCCGGATTTGTGATTCATTTATCTTTACGGTACCGAGGCTGTTGGTCCTCACAATATAATCCCCATCGCTGTGAGAGAAGATTTCCCCTAAAATGATTCCCCCGTCGACCAGTTCAATTTCACTGAGTTGGCCCGCAGATACATTGCAGGTCAAGACAGTAAGAAAAACTAAAAAAAATGTGACAATGTGCTTCATGGTGCCTCTCCTATATGGGGCTACGCCAGTCCCCGCTACGCTGTTTTCTTCCGGAATTCCTGAATGTTAAATAAGTTATTTACTTACTGATGTTCCCCACATGTGCGGAAGAAAAGCAATTAGATATCCTTCAGAAGTTTGTTGGCAGGAGATTGAGCAACGGCCTCCCTAATACCCTCCAGTGCTTCCGACAACACGCCTAATTCCCTGGATTGGGCCACCGGGATACTCTCCACTCCCCTCTGATCCAATGCCTCAAAAAGATGCGCTATTGTCAGGCGATGAATGTCAAAGGCGGGTTGATAGGCCGTTTCCTTCTCGTTAACAGTCTTTACCTCAGACATAATATTGCTATGAACCAGCTCGAAGAGTATCTGGCGCACTAAGC
>JACNIU010000217.1 GCA_014382905.1 Desulfobacterales bacterium | reverse complement strand
CTTTGGGAAAGAGACCCTCATGGCCCAACGCTTTGTTTCAAACGGCTAAAGTGTTATAAACACTGCTTTTAGAGCAACTCCCCGGGTCTCAGTTCCATATATGGTTTTTAAACATTTTCCAGCATCTCTCCGAGCCGGAGGCCAGCATCCAGCATCCAGTATCCATCATCCAGCTTCAAGCCCTTACGCCACCGGTTGAAGGGAGTCACGGACTAAGTTCCAGTTCCCGGGAGTTGATACCATAAGGTGTTCGTCAATCTTGCTTCCGTCCAAATATTCATTGAGGAAAAATCCATCGCCATTCATCCTGAAGATCTTTGCCCCTGCTGCCTCGACAATAATCCGGGCAGCCGCCAGATCCTGGAAGGTCTCATGGATAATAACCGCCGCCTCTGCCTGGCCGCCGGCCACGTAGCACAGATGAGCGGCTGTGGAGCCGAGACTGCGGATTTTCCCGGGAAAAGAGGTGCGATAATGGTTGTGAAACCGTGAATAGGTGAGAAGAACACTTTCATCATTGACTTCTGACTGGCTGAGGGCATGAATTTCATGGTCTCCCCAGTAGGCCTTCTGTCCTGCACGGGCATGAAAGAGGTCTCCGGTTACCGGCATATAAAAGGCGCCGAAAATGGGCCAGAAATTTTCAAGGAGAGCCAGAGAGATCCCCCACACCGGGATACCGCCTTGAAAATTGGCCACCCCGTCCAAGGCATCAAAAACCCACAGATACCTCTCTCCATCATGACTGTACCCCTTATCCTCCTGGTTGTTGTTAAATATGCGATGTTCAGGAAAGCGGGCGCCAAGCCGGACCTGAAAAAAATCGGACAGATGGAGTTCCGCTTCTGTTACCAGCCCCTCATCGAATCTTACGTCGGGATTTCCTTTCCCATAGTAGGAAAGGGCCTCCTTCCCCGCATCACGAATCGTCTGAATGGCGAACCCTGTCAAGTGCTCAATCTCAACCGCTTCTGCAACCACTGCCTTACCTCCCTTACCCCAAAATGCTCCTCGACACAATTGTCTTTTCCATCTCCTTGGTCCCCTCATAGATCTCCAATATCTTGGCATCCCGGTACAGCCGCTGTACCTTGTATTCATCAATATAACCATACCCCCCGTGCATCTGAAGCGCCTCGTCAGCGCAACGGACCGCCATTTCAGCAGAATACCACTTGGCCATGGCAATCAATCCGTGATCGATCCGCCCCTGATCCACAGACCAGGCCGCCTCGTAGTAGAGATTTTTTGCCGCCCTGGTCCGGGTGGCCATCTCAGCGATCTTGAACCGGGTCACCTGAAAGGAGGAGATGGGGGCGCCGAACTGGTGTCTCTGCCTGGTATGACGGATAGCTTCCTCGATCGCGGCCCGGGCGAGACCAACGGCCTGCGCACAAATGTGAAGCCTTGTCCGGTTAAAGAAGGCCATCAACTCATGGAACCCTTCGCCTTCTTTACCCACTAAATGATTCAGGGGGACCCGGACGTTGTTGAGAGAGAGCTCCGCCGTATCCGACGCCCGGATTCCCAATTTACCGCGGATCTTGGTGGACGCATATCCTGGTGTCTTCGTCGGCACCAGGATAAAACTGTGCCGTTTATGTTGCGAGGGGTTTTCCGGGTCAGTCTGGCAGAAGATCAACATGTATTTGGCCAGGTTGCCATTTGTTGCGAACATCTTGGAGCCGTTGATCACCCATTCATCGCCCTCCTTGACCGCAGTGGTAGCAGCGGCGGTGACGTCACATCCGGCATCAGGTTCTGTAACGGCAGTGCCCATAATCGCCTCCCCGGCCACTAATTGGGGCAGGACCAGCCGTTTCTGGTCTTCCGACCCAAACAGGCCGATCAGTTCCGAGCCGAAGGTGGTGGACAATATGGCCTGGCCGATCCCCGGATCGACGGCCCAGAACTCCTCATTTATGAGGCAGTGTTCAAAGAATCCGTAGCCTGCCCCGCCATATTCTTCAGCAATAAACACCCCTACGAATCCCAACTCACACGCCTTCCGCCACAAATTTAGATCAAAGGTCTCATTGCGATCAAACTCCTGGGCCTTATCCGGAAATTCCCCTGTTGCGAACTCCCGGGCCGCTTTAATGATATCCTGCTGTTCCTTGCTGAGTGAAAAATCCATCACCCACTCCTTACGCCTTTCTGCATCAGTTTAGATTTTGAAATAAAGCCGGCGGTCTGGCAACCTACCAATAATTATTTTCAAAAGTGTTACGCGTTTCTCAGTCTCTCTTTGAGGGCATCCGCCACTTTAAAAAGATCATCTGCCACCCCATAATCTGCCACCCTGAAGATGGGGGCCTTCTTGTCTTTGTTGATCGCAATGACAGTGCCCGCGCCCGTAATCCCGGCCACATGCTGAAATGCCCCGCTGATGCCAAAAGCAAGGTACACCTTGGGCCTGACGGATTTTCCGGAGGTGCCCACCTGATGGAACTTTGGCAACCAGTTCTTGTCCACCACAGGCCGGGAGCAGGAGAGGGTGGCCCCCATGAGGTCTGCCAGGTCCTTTATCGCGACAATGCTCTCCTGTTCGCCGATCCCCCTTCCGATAGACACCAAGAGTTCGGCCTGGGTAATATCGATGTCGCCGGCCCCGGTATCCACAAACTCGATAAATTCCTTCTTGAGTTCAGCCAGGCCGGCGGGTAATTCTTGTTTCACCACCACTCCCGAGGCCCCCTCTATATGGTCGGGAGGGAGAAAGGCCCCCGGCCTGACGGTGATCAAATAGCCCGGAGACTCCTTGAATGAAACCCTGGAAAAGAGCTTCCCGTTGTAAATCTGCCGGATGACTTTCGGGCGACCCTCCTCTGCCTGAATATCCACGCAGTCCGTGGCAAGGGGGAATCCGGTCTTTACTGAAAGGGCAGGCGCAAGGTCCATCCCCCACGAGGTGTGGCCGATAAGGGTAATGAATGGGTGGTGTTCCCGGATGAGCCGGTCAAGGATCTCCTTGTAAAGGTCGGAGTTAAAGGTTGCAAGCCGGTTATCCTCAAAGGCAAGGACCCGATCCGCCCGTTTCGCCAGCTCACCCGAAAAGCCCTCGTCTTTTCCTCCTAACAGAATAGCGGTCAGGTTGAGGGAAAATGCCCGGCACAATTCCCTGGCCTTAAAGAGCATCTCAAAGGTGATCTCTCTGACTTCACCTTTCCTATGTTCTACGACAACAAATATCTCACCCATTTATAATCTCACTCCCTTTTCCTTGATGATTCTGATAATTGCACCGGCAACCGAAGAGGGGTCTCCGACGATCATCTCTGCGCCCGTCGTCTCCGGAGGGAGAAATACCTCCTCGATGACGGTTCGCCGGGCAAGGTCATCCACTGAAAGACCCAAATCATCTACATGAAAGACTGCAAGCTCCTTTTTCCTGGCCTTTCTGATACCCATGATAGAGACATATCTGGGTTCATTGATGCCGGTCTGGATGGTCAGGAGCGCGGGAAGTCTTATCCTGGATAGCTCATCCATCCCGCCTTCCAATTCCACTCTGATGCGCGCATCATTTCCTTCAGGTTCCACGCCGGTGACAACAGCCCCATGTCCCAGTCCCAACACTTCCGCCAACATTATCCCTACCACCGCGCTGTTGTCATCGTCGGCCTGGACACCCGTGAGTATCAGGTCATATTCCAGATCTTTAATGACCTTTGCAAGGATCTTAGAGATGACAAAGCCGTCCAGTTCACATTGTCCCGGATCAATCCTGATGGCCTTATCCGCCCCCATGGCCAGGGCCCTCCTCAAGACCTCTTCGTCGTCCTCATCGCCAATGGTGATGGCGGTTACGCTTCCGCCGAACTTTTCCTGGAGGAGGACCGCCTCTTCGATGGCATAGTTGTCCCAGTCATTAATCACGTACGCCAGGGCATCTTTCCTCACTCCTGTCTTGAATTCATCTATCTCTAAATCTACCTCCTGGGTCATCGGAACCCTCTTGATGCAGACAATAATATTCATCGCTTATCCCCCAATGTCGAAACCAGAAGCCTCATCATATCAACCACCCTCAACTCCTCTTCCATTCCGCCGGTCTTGATGGCATCTTCAAAATGTATGTAACAGAACGGGCACGCGGTGACAATGACATTCGCACCTGCCTCTCTGGCCATCTGCACCCGCTTTACGGCCATCCGCATCTCTTCCTGTTCAATCTCATGCCAGAGCACCACATCTCCCCCGCCGCAGCAAAAGCTCCTGTCATGAGACCGCTTCATCTCTACAAGGTTTAGCCCCGGTATCGCCCGGAGCAGTCGTCTCGGTGCATCATATATCCCGTTATGACGACCCAAATAGCAGGGGTCATGGTAGGTGTATATATCCTGTTCCTCCACTGGCGTCATCGGTTTCAAACTGCGGTTGTCGATTAGAGACAGAAAAAACTGCGTATAATGAACCACCTTTAAAGATCCGGGATAGTCGTTTTTGAGCGTGTTAAAGGCGTGGGGATCGGTGGTAACGATTTTATCGAAACGGATCCCGTTCAAGGTTTCCATGTTTTCTTCAACAAGGAGCTGGAAGAGGCCCTCTTCCCCCATCCGGCGGACCTGATGCCCTGAATCTTTTTCAAGGGGACCCAGGATGCCAAAGTCAACCCCTCCCTTATGAAACGCCCTGATAATGTCTGCGGCAATAGACCGGGCTGCCGGATCATACGAACCGTAGCTGTCCACAAAATAGAGGACATCCACCCGGTCGCCCTCGCTCAATACCTTTACAGGGATATCCCCCAAGTCACTGATCCAATCCGCCCGTTTGGCAGCAGGTTTGCCGAACGGGTTTCCTGTTTTCTCAAAATGCATCAGGACTTGATTGAAGGTCTTCGGGTTCTGAGAGGTCTCTATCAAGTGTCGTCTCATGTCTATGATCTTGTCAATATACTCTATGCACACCGGGCATTCTTCCTCACAGGCCCCGCAGGTCGTGCATGACCAGATTTCATCGTCTGATATGATCTCTCCTACCATTTCCCGGGCATCTTCTTCCTGCCCACCCCCTTTTTTCTCTCCAAAGAGGGGCGCCTTCTCAAAACAATGGTCTCTCAGCTTGATGGTGAGCATCTTGGGTGAAAGCGGTCTCCCGATGGCATTTGCCGGGCAGTTGTCAGAACAGCGACCGCATTCCGTGCAGGCATAGAAATCAAGGATATGCTTCCATGTGAAATCTTCAAGCTTTTCAACTCCGAAACTCTCCAATTCATCCATATCCTCAACACCCCAGCGGGCCGGTTTTACGCCACCTTTGGAAAGCTTCTTGAAAAACACGTTCGGCAGGGCCGTAATGATGTGGAAGTGCTTGCCCAGGGGGAGAAAGTTGAGGAAGAAGAAAAAGGCCAGGATGTGGAGCCAGTAGGCGGCGCTATGAAGGCCGGTGAGAAACCTCGGGTCGGATCCCGGCAGAGTTAGGGCGGCCATCTCGACAGCAGGGAGCCATTTCATCGGATCGGACGGATGCATGAGAAGGGCGCTACCTTCATATAACATGTCAGTAAGCATCAGAAATGAGATGAGGCCGAGGACGAAATAGGCCTCAAACTGATGGCTTCCGCGGTATCTTTCGGGTCGGATCAGGGCCCGCCGCAAGATGGCCCAGAGGCACGCGCCCAATACGATCAATTCAAACAGGTCTTTGAGGCCATTATAAAAGATTCCGAAGCGTGTCTGCATGAGGGGATGAAGAATCGGAATATTTAAACCCTGGGTCACCAAGTCAATGGAACGGAGCCCCAATATCACAAATCCCCAGAATATCATGATATGGATCACGCCTGCCCACAGGTAGCGGGGCTGCCGTTTTTGAATAATGCCGTACAAAAGGAGCTCTGCGACCCGTTTTCCAAGTGAGGAAAAACGTGGATCAGCCTGTCCAGAACGAATCAGGAGAAATCTCCTGTAGATGATATAAGAAAACAGGGATAGCCCTGCAATGAAGATTCCCCAGGCAAAGAAGTACCCTGGCAGACCGAGGTATGTGTCATTGGCTGGATGCATCGAAATCATAACTACTTGCTCCTGATGAAACGCACAACCTCACCTTAGGGCTCACGCAAAAATAATTTCACATTTTTACATCTCAGCTTCAGGCCTTCCTCGGTTGCTGCTCAATCGTGAAGTCATCGAAATAGTTCACTATTTCTGCGGGTTCACTCAATCGCATCAACCAAATCCGACCTAAATCTGAGCGTCAATTCTGCGAACTTATTTTTGCGTGAGCCCTTAAAATACCCTTTGTAAAGATTTCCACAAATATCTCAGCCAGTCTTTCCAAACCGATAGGCCCATCCTTATGGTACCATTTGATTGTGTAGTGGACCATTCCGAGGAAGGCAAATATGGCGACGCCGTGGGGAATCTCCTTGGTTAGTTGATGTTCGCCCAATTCTTCGAAGACCGCTTTGAACAGGCGCACATAACGCCTCTCTTTATCCACTAAGATACGGCGGTGTTCCATATTCAAGGAATTCTGCTCGTTGACTAACAGTATCAGACGCTCCTGATCTCCTGCATAATAACGGGTGTAGAAGTTGAGTATCCTGTCTAATTTCGCATTGGGGGGGAGGTCCGCAGCGCAAATATCCTCTAAGGTGGTCAGGGCACTGTCCATGGCATCATTCATGAGAGTGAAGAGGATGTCCTCTTTGCTCTTGAAATAATGATACAGGGACGACTGGTTCATCCCAAGCTCACGGGCAATTTCCCGCATGGAGGTGGAATGATAGCCCTTATAGGCAAAAAGGCGAGCTATAACAAGCTGGATTTCCTCGATTTTATTTGAAGTCTTCGGTTCGGGCATTTTCAGGCTCTGTAATTTCCAAACAAACGTTTGATTGGAAAATACCACTGAGGCGAGTCCCTGTCAATCTTTTTGATGAAAAGATACTGGATGCTGGATACTGGATGCTGGATGCTGGGTGCTGGACAAACTCGTCATTTGGCTGCGCCGTCATTGGGCTGCGCCGTCATTAGGCTGCGCCGTCATTGGGCTGCGCCGTCATTAGGCTGCGCCGTCATTGGGCTGCGCCGTCATTAGGCTGCGCCGTCATTGGGCTGCGCCGTCATTAGGCCTTCGGCCGTCATTTGGCTGCGCCGTCATTCAATAGTCATTCTGGCTTCGCCGTCATTCAATTGTCATTCAGTAGTCATTAGTCGTTGGACCTTGGACTTTGGACCTCGGACTTCGGACTTCGGACTTCGGACCTCCGACCTCCGACTTCGGACCTCGGAACGATACTGTTCTGGGCAAGCGTTTAAGGCGACGCTTCTCTATCCGGTTGTGGCTGCTAAGCTTGGCCTTGCATTTTCTTCTCCTTTCGGGTAGTAAAAGTGAAAGTCTCATATCGTATCCCGGAATGGCCGGATTCTGAATTGACAGCATGCGGCCATCGTTATAAAGTTATCAGCGTCTCTGACACGGTGCGAGATCTGGAGGTGTTATGGCCGAAAAGAAATTTGAAGACGCGATGCAGCGATTAGAAGAAATCGTCCAGGGCCTTGAGGGCGGGGACCTTCCCCTGGGGGATTCCCTGAAGGTGTTTGAAGAAGGGATGGATTTGGCCAAATTCTGCTCCAAGGAGCTTGAGGCCGCAGAGAAAAAGGTAACCCTCCTTGTGAGGGAGAGTGGCGGGAAACTGAGCGAAGCCCCGTTTGAATCTGATGGAGACAACGATGCCTCGTGAAGCCGTTCCGGATCTGAAGACCTATCTTGCTGAAAAAAGGGCCATAGTGGACACCGCCCTCCATGATTACTTTCCTGAACCTGAGGGGCTGACATCTGACCTGACAGAGGCCATGAGATACAGCCTCTTTGCCGGGGGTAAAAGGCTGAGGCCGATCCTCTGCATCGCCGGGGCCGAGGCAGTGGGCGGCTCTGGAAAAGAGGTCCTTCCGGTGGCATGCGCCCTGGAATTGATCCATACCTATTCCCTGATTCATGACGATCTCCCCCTGATGGATGACGACGATTTCAGGAGGGGTCAACCGACGAATCACAGGGTATTCGGAGAACCGATCGCGCTTTTAGCAGGAGATGGCCTCCTGACCGAGGCCTTCAGCCTGATGACGTCGCCCGGAATTTCTGTACGGATACCCCCGCATATCCTTCTCAAGGCGATACGGCTGATTGCGCAAGCCGCCGGCCATGAAGGAATGGTGGGAGGACAGGCGGTAGATATCCAGTGGGAAGGGAAAAAGGCCGATCTCCCGGTCGTGAATTTTATGCATACCCACAAGACCGGCGCCCTGATTACGGCGTCTGTGGCCTCCGGCGCTGTCTTAGGAGGCGCTGATGAATCCCAACTGAGGGCCATTACCTCCTATGGCGAAAAAATCGGCTTGGCCTTTCAAATCTCGGACGATATCCTGGACATTGAAGGTGACACCCAGACCATGGGAAAGAGGGCCGGGGCCGATGAGGAGAAAGGGAAGATGACCTATCCGGCGGTCCTCGGGCTAAATGAATCCAAAAAAATCCAATCGGAACTGGTTGAAACGGCTGTCCAGGGCCTGTGGGAATTTGGGAGCAGGGCCGAGCCCCTTCGCCAGATCGCCCGATACATCATTGAGAGAAAAAAATGACCACTCCCGACACAACAGGCGGGTTGTTAGACACAATAAACAGCCCGGCTGACCTTAAAGGCCTTTCGCTTGGCGATCTCCAGAATCTGGCGCAAGAGATCCGCCAGAAGATTATCGAGACAACATCCAGGACCGGGGGCCATCTCGCGCCCAGTTTGGGGGCCGTGGAATTGGCCATTGCCCTTCACTTCGTCTTTGATGCCCCGCAGGACAAGATCATCTGGGACGTGGGGCACCAGGCCTATGCACACAAGCTGATTACCGGACGGAGGGACAGGTTTCACACCCTGAGGACCTACGGGGGGATCAGTGGCTTCCCCAAGAGATCGGAAAGCATTTATGACACCTTTGATACCGGGCACAGCAGCACCTCCATTTCTGTGGGCCTCGGGATCTCAACGGCCAAATGCCTGAAAGGGGAAAGTGGAAAGGTCATTTCAGTAATTGGCGATGGTTCCATGACCGCCGGGATGGCCTTTGAAGGACTCAACCAGGCCGGGCATACCGAAAAAGACCTCATTGTCGTCCTGAACGACAATGCCATGTCCATAGGACCGAACGTGGGAGCCTTCTCATCCTTCATCAGCCGGAAAATGACCGGCAGGAGATTCGTCAATCTGAGGAAGGACCTGGAGAACTTTATTAAATCTCTCCCTGGCGTTGGAGAGAACATCATGAATCTCGTTCGGAAAAGCGAGGATTCCTTTATCACGTTCTTTACACCGGGCATGATGTTCGAGGCCTTCAAGTTCAAATACATCGGACCGATTCACGGCCATCGCCTTGATCTACTCATCGAGGCCTTCTCAAATGCCGCCCATTTAGAGGGGCCTGTCCTGGTCCATGCCCTTACCAAGAAAGGTAAGGGATATGAATTCGCTGAAAGGGATCCGGCCCATTACCACGGTGTCGGTTCATTTGAAATCACCACCGGTTCACCTTCTAAGGACAAACCCAAACTCCCACCATCCTATACCGACATATTCGGGAGCACCATGGTAGACCTCGCGCAAGAGGATGACAAACTGTTTGCCATTACGGCGGCGATGCCCGAAGGCACCGGGTTAGTAGAGTTTTCCAAGTCCTTTCCTGAAAGATTCTTGGATGTGGGGATAGCGGAACAGCACGCGGTGACGTTTGCTGCGGGTCTTGTCACAGAAGGATTCAGGCCGGTGGTGGCCATCTATTCCACCTTTCTTCAAAGGGCCTTTGATCAGATCATCCACGATGTCTGCCTCCCCAATCTGCCGGTGGTTTTCGCCATTGACCGGGGTGGGCTCGTGGGGGAAGACGGGCCTACCCATCATGGGCACTTTGATATTACCTACCTGCGGAGTCTCCCCAATATGACCCTTATGGCGCCAAAAGACGAAAACGAATTAAGGCATATGATCTACACTGCGATCCGGCATCAAGGCCCTGTTGCGATCCGGTATCCGAGGGGGACGGGGTTTGGGGTGCCGATAGACCCGGAGTACAGGGAGATTCCCATCGGGAAGGCTGAAATCCTCAGAAAAGGGGATGACCTGCAGATCCTGGCACTTGGAAGCATGGTCATCCCATCCCTGGATGCTGCTGCTGTCTTAGAAAAAGAGGGGGTATCTGCGGGCGTTGTGAACTGCCGTTTCGTGAAGCCATTGGATCAGGGGCTTGTGGATATTGCCTCATCTTCAGGCCGGGTTCTGGTGGTGGAAGAAAATATCAGACAGGGAGGCCTTGGCGGGGCCATACTGGAGCTCTTTAATGACGCCGGTCTCAAGGATGTTGTTGTCAAGCGGATCGGGTTGCCCGATAAATTCGTGGAGCACGGTCCCCTGAACATCCTGAGGGAGAAATATGGGCTCGATACAGCAGGTATTTTAAGAGAGGCCAGAGGACTCATTTTGTGAGCAGAAATGCCACGCTTGAGCGCTCGCAAAAGAAGAAGTCCAGACTGGACCGGCTCCTGGTGAAAAAGGGGCTGGCCGGGAGCGGTGAAAAGGCCAAGGCCGTCATCATGGCCGGACTTGTCGAGGTGGACGGGGTAAGAGTTGACAAGCCCGGACATCTATTCGAGGAATCAGCATCTATTTCCCTGAAAGAGTCCTGTCCTCCCTATGTCAGCCGGGGAGGCCTGAAGCTCGAGGCCGCCCTGAAGCATTTCTCAGTGGATGTCAATTCACTGACCCTGTTGGACGTGGGGGCCTCTACAGGCGGTTTTACCGACTGCCTGCTCAAGCACGGCGCCCGAAAGGTCATTGCCATAGATGTGGGCTACGGACAGTTGGACTGGACCCTCCGTCAGGACCCGCGGGTGGAAGTGCTGGAAAAAACGAACATACGCAACCTGAAACCGGAATCCCTGAAAAAACCACTCCACGGAGCGGTCATTGATGTCTCATTTATTTCTCTAAGGCTGGTTGTCCCCCCTGTATCCGATCTCCTTTCAGACGATGCCTTTATCATTGCCCTGATCAAACCCCAGTTTGAGGTCGGAAAGGGTCAGGTGGGGAAGGGGGGAGTGGTTCGGGACCCTCTCCTCCACAGAGAGGTCATAGAAAATCTGACCGGCTTTTTTGAGGCCTTAAATTGGCGCGTCGAGGGGCATATTCCCTCTCCCCTGCTGGGGCCGAAAGGAAACCGTGAGTTTTTAGTATACCTGACAAGAAAATCGGGGAGGTCCCATGGCGGCCATTGATAGACTCTTAGAGATTATCGAGGAGATTGCAGCGGGCAAATACTCTAATGATATCATGGATCTTACCCGCAAGGATCAGCCCGAACCGGTTCAGGCCATTGCCGAGGCCATGGGGCTGATGATGGTTAAGGTAGAGGCCAGAGAATACCGCCTGGAGCTGATGGTCAAGGAATTAGAGGATCTGAATGAACAGATCAGGCAGAGCACCATCAACGCAGTTTCGGCCATGGCCCATGCCCTGGCTGCCCGTGACGCCTACACCGAGGGGCATGCGGCCCGGGTCGCTGGTCTGGGGTGTGAAATAGCCCGGCAATTGGGTCTGAAGGACCAGGACCTGGAATATGTGCGTCTGGGCGGAATCCTGCATGACATCGGGAAAATAGGATTTTCCGACCGGCTTTTCGATCCCCATAACGCTAAGAACCCCCCGGAAGTGGTCAAAGAGATACTGAGCCACCCCACTACAGGCGTTGAGATTCTACATGCCCTTGATTTTTTAGGGCCGGCCCTCAATTATGTGCACTGTCACCACGAACGGCCTGACGGGAAAGGATATCCCCGCCACCTCAAGGACGAGGAAATCCCTTTAGGCGCAAAGATCCTCGCTGTCGCCGATGCCTTTGACGCCATGACAACCGACAGACCCTATCAGAAGGGGATGAGCCCGGAAGTTGCGCTGGGTATATTAAAGAAACACGCCGGGACAAAATGGGACAACAGATGCGTGGCCGCCATTGAGGCGGTCATCCATCTCTCAAAATAGAACCCGGAACCGGCCTGTCCTGTCCGTGATCAAAGACAGTTTAACGTCCCTGGCGTTTTGACGCCTTAAGCGGGTTCACTTTCGCGGTTTCTTTTTTGGTGGTTGCTTCCAGGTGGGTAGCCATACTGCAGTTCCCCGTATGCCACTTGGCGGCCGGATCAGGGAATGAGATGCAATACTTGCCGACTGGATATTGTACGGCCTTCTGACAGCCCTCACACGCCTCAACGATAATATGGCAGGTGCCGCCATTAAATCCGCAGCCCTTCTTGCTCATGAAGAGACAGTTCTGACCAACTTTTACGCTTGAACAAACCATTTTAACCACATCCTTTCCTTTAAATTGTTAGATTACAAACGAAGTTTTATGCCTGACCAGAGTTTGATTGTCAAGCAAAATAGGCACTGCCTTTCATTTTTCAAGGGAGAAAACGATAGGATTTGAAATAGGGTAACAGTTCAGCCACTAAGGCACAAAGGCTCAAAGGAAGGACATGAATTTTAA
>JACNIU010000195.1 GCA_014382905.1 Desulfobacterales bacterium | reverse complement strand
GGAGGTGGCTCCCGTCTATCTCAAAAAGCCACGCCGGGTCGTTGGGTTGCTACACGCAGTGAATTAGGGACGTCCATCAGTAAGTAAATAACTCATTCAACTACCTTATCTTATTTGCTTTTTGTAGCTTCGTTGTTAATTGTAGACTGGTTGTTTTATTCCCGCATCCTGATTCCTTATGGGGCACTGTGCACTTTTCCCGTGGCAAAAAAATAACAACCCCGCTTGTTGCATGTTTGAATCGTAAACGACGGCCCAGGAATGAGGGACGCTGCTACTTAACTGCGTTATTCGGCTATTTGGCTGAGTTGGGTTTCAACCCATCTTGACGCCCTCACATGGGTCACGCCCTTCTATCAGCATTTTTGACAAATATCCTGTCCCTCATCTGTCCTTTTTCGATAACAAGGTTAAGGAATGAGCGCTGCCAGACCTGCGATTATGCCGAACGTCATCGCCGACCCTGAACATCTTCTGTATCCGGTCTGCGAGAAAGAAAAAAAGCCGAGCTGTCTTTTCGCTGTAAATAGAGCTAAATTTAACATCAGGTAGAGATCTTGAAGACCTGTGGCTTTCCGCCCCCATCTCACGATAGGTTCGGGTTTCTTTATTATATACTGGTTGGCGTCCTAACAGAATTGGGAAACTCTGTTAGGACCATGGCTGGTACATCTTGATGGGAGCTTCCATTGGGCGCCTCGCTATGGGAAGAAAGGTGTTAACATCTCTGAACATGAGGGATTATAATAGGTAATAATTGCGTATAGTTTACAGGGAAATCTGAGGATGTCAAGGATTTTTGATCAACCCTAACCTTCGGCTATGCTGATGGTCCCAGCTTTGCTTTGCGGGTAAGTGAGAGAATATTTTCCACCGCGCGCCCTCCGGCCCGCCCCGGAGGGAGAGAAAAAGGCTATAGCCTGGTGGCATTTTTCCCTCACCTCAGTTCTTGGAACAATTTATCTGGAGGAAGGATACGAGCGAAAGATAACCGATAAGATTGATTAACAGGGGAGACAATAAAACAGGGAACTTCAGGATGATTGTCATGAAAAGATCGTAACCCGGATAAATCGCTTGATGAGGGTTGGCGCTTAAATTTACATTCGATAGCGTATAAAAATCTTGTGCCACGGCTGATGAGAAGATCGACTTCGGCCCCATGGCTTGTCCGCCAGAAAGATAGTTTCCGGCAATCGGTTTTTCAAGTATCTTTCAAACATAGCCGTTAATATACAGTGCAGATTAACAAGATGTCAACCAAAATGATGCGACCGGGAACACTGCAAATAGGATCTGATGATATGCGCAACAGATTAGAGGTCAACCCGAAGAATTTACAGGAAAAAGCCATGCTGAGAAACAGGGGTTATTGGAGGGAGAGGGGGTGGGCTGAATCAGTCTTCCCGGTCGCCCATTTTGATGTCAGTATGGATAAATTTCCGGGGAACGAGGGTGACTCTTTGAAACTCTCCCAGGGGGCTTTTATCCACTAATAACGGGCATCCATAGGCCTCCTCAAGGGTCTGGAAGGTGAGCACATGGTCGGGAGGACCGAGGTTAACGATTTTTCCCGCCTTGAGCAGCAGCAGATGGTTGCCGTACATGGCTGCAAGATTGATGTCGTGAGACACCATGATAATGGTCACGCCCTTTTCCTCTTTGAGCTTTTCCATCAAATCCATTACCCTTACTTGGTGGGCAAGATCGAGGGAGGCGGTCGGTTCATCAAGAAGGATGATCTGGGGTTCCTGGCAGATAGCCCTGGCAATCATGACCCTCTGGCGTTCGCCCCCGCTCAACTGGTCTAACTTCCTGTTCGAGAGATGCTCAACCCGGGTAAAGACCATTGCCTGAGTTGCAATTTCCAGGTCTCTTTCGTGTTCCAGCCCCAACATGCCCAGGTGGGGTGAACGGCCCATCAGTACCACCTCGGTCACGGTAAAGGGGAAATCCACCGGCGCCATCTGCGGGACCAGGGCAATTGTCCTTGCCAAGGACTTTCGAGAAAAGTTCTGGATGGGAGTTCCCAAGATCTCCAACTTGCCCGTCTGTCGTTTCAAGATACCTGAGATTATTTTGAGGAGGGTGGTTTTTCCGGAGCCGTTGGGGCCGATGATGACAAAGAAATCGCCCTTTTGAACGGAAAAAGAGAGACCTTCTAACACATGGAGATCGCCATAAGCGTACCCTAAGTTTTTTATATGGATGGCGCTGTTCATCAACCGGATCTTTTCAAAAGGATTATAAAGAGGGGCACGCCGACCATGGCCGTAATCACGCCTGCGGGCATTTCTCCCTGCTCCGGAAGGGTCCTTGCGAGCAGATCGCATAAAACCATGTAGGTCGCCCCGCCGAATATACATGCCGGAACCAGCACCCTGTGATCCGGCCCGAAAATGAGTCTCAGCAGGTGCGGCATGACCAGCCCTACAAAACCGATCGGGCCGCAATACGAAACCGTGAGACTCACCATAAACGAGGTAACCACAAGGAGGGTCACTGTTGCGGCCCTTATGTTTACCCCCATGGTCTGGGCCAGTTCCTTTCCCATGAGGAAGAGGTTCATGGTGTTTGAAAAACAGAAAATGAGGACAAAACAAGGGATCAGCGCGCCGGCAAGTATCCCGACCTGGGTGATATCGGCCATGGAGAGGTCACCCATGAGCCAGAAAAGGATATTGTGGAGGCGGGAGTCCTGGGTAATCGAGATCAGGAACATGATCAGCGCCGCACTGAAGGCGTTGATCATCACGCCGGAGAGAAGAAGGGTGTTCCTCTTCAACATTTCCTGCCCTGAGGAGATGAGGAAAAGGAGGAGAAGTGTTCCCATGCTCCCGGCGAAAGCGGTAAGACTTACGCCCGGGAAACGGGAAAACCCGGCGAGAATGCCGATGATGGCGCCGATGCCCGACCCGCTCGAAATCCCTAAGATGTAGGGCTCGGCCAAGGGGTTGCGGAGCAGGGCCTGGAAGACAAGCCCTCCGATGGAGAGGGTCGCCCCCACCAGGACGGCCAGGAGTACCCGGGGGAATCGGATACGCCAGATGATGGTATGGAGCATTGAATCTGTATCGCTATATCCAAGCAAGGAGCGCAGAGTCTCCTTTATTCCGGTTCCGGTAGACCCCATCGAGATCCCGAAGAATATGGCTGCCGCTAAAAGGAGGATGAGCAGCAAAGAGATGGCCGAAATGCGTTTTATCAGGGGAGGTGTTTTTTCCGTCACTTCTGTCCCTCAAAAAGCTCAGGGTTGATCAGACCGGCAAGGAGTTCAAGGGCGTCCACCAATCGGGGTGTGGGGCGGTCGAACAGATTGGAATCGACCAACAGGATACGATTGTTTCGAACGGCCGGTAGGGAGGGCCACCTGCTCCATTCATCTTTTATCTGCTCGAAACTTGCACCTCGTGCCATAGAGGTGATAATAAGCACCTCGGGAGAAAGTGCCAGGACCTGCTCACGGTTGAATCGCGGGTACGGGGCCGAGCCTTCCGCAACATTCTTCCCGCCGGCAACGAGGATCAGTTCGTGAATAAAGGTGGGTGTTCCCACAGAGACGATCGGGGAGATGCCAATCTGAAAAAAGACCCGGGGCCGGTGGGTCGATTTCGCCACCAATGATTTTACGCGCTTGATCCGCGACCGCATCTCGCTGGCGATGGTGTTTGCCCTCTGGGTGGCGTTGAGGATGTCACCTATCTTGAGGATCGCTTGAATGGTGGAGTTCAGATCCCTCGGATCCACCACATAGACCGGTATCCCCAGAGACGCTAATCTCTTTACGGTATCCTTCGGGTTGCCGTCTTTGGTGGCAAAACAGAGATCAGGTTTCAGGGCCACGATCTTTTCCAGGTCCAGCCGCACGTAGGAGCCAACTCTGGGCAATTGCTTCGCCTCAGGCGGAAAGTCGCTGAACTGGGTGGCACCCTTTAACCGGTGTTCCTGGCCCAGGGCAAAAATTATTTCGGTGATACTCGGGACTAATGAAACAATACGCTGGGGATTATCCGGCACGGTCATCTGCCGGCCTGATTGATCTGTCACCTGTTTGGCAGCCGGTTGTGCCAGGGGAAAAAGGAGACCGGCAGCCGCCAGAAAAATCAGGATCAGAGACATCTGTTTTATCTTTCTTTTCATATCCGAAACGTCCAGATTCCGGTTTAACCGGGTGATGCGCAGGTACCTTGGAAGCATCTCCTTACAGTTGTTTCACCACGAAGGTCACGAAGGCCGCGAAGAAGTTCACTAAAAAACAATCACTTCGTGCTTCTTCGTGCACTTCGTGGTGACCAGGCATTTGCCGATTTAGACTCATTTTGAAATTAGCAGCCCGGACTTATTGAGAAGATACCAGATGTGATCCCGAGAGCCTAATATTTTATATGAAATTTTTCAAATGGTTTTCGTCCTTTATTGAGGGTATTCCCCTAAATCCAGCATTGCTGGGAAGCCGGGAAGTGCGGAATCGGCGGTGAGGTTGCTTTTTGCTTGCATTTCATTACGTTATTGTTTATAAGTGCAAGATTGAAATTTGAGCCTGACCCCAGTACCATCTTCCGGAGCTACGGGGCAGGCGCTGAGATTGGCCAAAAGGGGGCGTTTTTCAAGGGTCTCAGGATAAGGGTTGATCCAGACGATAACCTCGAAATCTTTTTCTTTAACACAATAGACTAAAATTGCGTTCAATTTAATTTGAAGATTTTAATGAGGCATCTTGAGAAGTGATCGTTTACTCCGGATGCCTTATTTTCTTTGATGGACCATAAGATGAAGACCTATTCCATTCATTTGAAAGACAAATCAGCCGAGCAGCTTGAGGCAGAATCCCTGTCGGCCAGAGATGCCTTAGAATACTTGAAGGCGAGGGCATTAGACAAGGTAGTGGCCGTAAAGGTGAACGGGGAGCTTCAGGACCTCTCGTCCATGATAGCAACCGGGGCCGAATTAGAGCCTGTTTATCTGGATTCTGAGGAGGGTCTCCAGATACTCCGGCACAGCACCTCCCATGTGATGGCAATGGCGGTTAAAGAGATTTTCCCGGGTGTAAAGGTGACGATCGGCCCGGCCATTGAACACGGTTTTTATTATGATTTTGATTATGATCGTCCGTTCAGGGAAGAGGATCTCCCTGATATTGAAGAGAAGATGAGGGAGATCGTAAATGCCGACCTTCCCTTTACCAGAAATGAGATGATGAGCCGGGAAGCCATCGGGTTTTTTAAGGGACAGGACGAAGATTACAAGGTCGAGCTGATCAATGACTTGGGCGCTGAGTCTGTTTCCCTCTACACTCAGGGGAGCTTCACGGATTTGTGCCGCGGACCGCATATCCCGTCAACAGGGATGATCAAGGCCTTTCATCTGACCAAGGTTGCCGGCGCTTACTGGCGGGGGGATGAAAAGCGGCCGATGTTGAGCCGGGTCTACGGTTTGGCCTTTCCCGATAAGAAGCGTTTGAAAGAGCATCTGTACTGGCTTGAAGAGGCCAAAAAAAGAAACCACGTTAAGTTAGGACCCCAGCTCGGGCTTTTCAGTACATATGAAGAGATTGGCGCCGGGATGATCGTATGGCATCCCAAAGGTGCCATGTTGAGGCATATCCTGGAAGAGTTTGAGATAAAGGAGCATCTGAGAAGGGGTTACGATTTAGCAAGGGGTCCACAGATTCTGAAGACCGAGTTGTGGAAAAAATCGGGTCATTTCGAGAACTATCGGGAGAACATGTATTTTACGGAGATTGACGAGCAGTCTTATGGCATCAAGCCGATGAATTGTCTCTCTCATATGCTCATTTACGGGTCCAGGATAAGAAGCTATCGGGATCTACCCAAGCGCTACTTTGAATTGGGAACGGTCCACCGGCATGAACGTTCTGGTGTCCTGCACGGTCTTTTCAGGGTGCGGGAGTTCACCCAGGACGATGCCCATATTATCTGCACCCCGGAGCAACTCAACGGCGAGATAAAAGGAGTCCTTGATTTTGTCAAAGAGATGATGGCTATCTTTCAGTTTGAGTACGACTTGGAGATCAGCACCCGTCCTGAAAAATCGATCGGCTCCGATGAGGACTGGGAACTTGCAACACGGGCGTTGATCAAGGCGATGGATGATCATCAGTTGCAGTATGATATCAATGAGGGAGACGGGGCCTTTTACGGCCCTAAGATCGATGTCAAACTGAAAGATGCGCTGGGAAGGAAATGGCAGTGCGCTACCATACAGTGCGATTTTACGCTTCCTGAAAAGTTCAATCTTACTTACGTTGAAAAAGATGGTGAAAAGCACCGGCCTGTCATGATCCATCGCGTAATTTTAGGCGCCATCGAGAGGTTTATTGGTGTCCTGATCGAACACTACGCGGGCGCATTCCCCACATGGCTTTCACCGGTTCAGGTTGCTATACTTACGGTGACTGACAGGAATATACCCCATGGTGAGAAGGTCCTGAAGATCCTGACAGATGCGGATGTCAGGGTTGAAGCTGATTTCAGGAACGAAAAATTGGGCCTTAAGGTGAGAGAGGCGCAGGTAAAAAAGATTCCCTTTATGTTGATTATTGGTGATAAAGAATGCGATACTGATGGGATAACGCCGAGGAAGAGAAGTGGTCAAAACCTTTCGCTTATGGGCGTGAAAGCGTTTGTTGACCTAATTGCCGAAGAATGTAAACAGAGGAGGTAATCACCATAGGAAAAAAATCTGATGATGTCAGGATAAATGAACGGATTCGTTCGAGGACGGTGCGATTGATATCTGCTGAAGGAGAGCAATTGGGTATTTTGTCAATCAACGAGGCCATGGAAGTGGCAAAACAAGGAGGGCTTGACCTTGTTGAGGTAGCACCCAATTCGGATCCCCCGGTTTGTCGGGTTATGGACTATGGGAAGTTTAGGTATCAGGCAAGTAAGAAGGTGCAAGAGGCCCGCAAGAAAAGCCGGGGCGGCCAGATGAAGGAGATTAAACTCCGACCCAACACAGAGGATCACGACCTGGGCTTCAAGATCAAGAATCTGATGAAGTTCCTGGAAAAGAAGCATCGGGTTAAAGTGACCGTGTTTTTTAGGGGTAGAGAGATGGCCTACATGAACATCGGTGAGGAACTCCTAAAGAGGGTAGCCGATGAGATATCCGAGAACGGAACAGTAGAGCAGCCCCCCACACGGGAGGCCAGGAATAGAATGACAATGGTCATTATTCCAAAATAAGAAATGTCAGAGTGAGTCTCTGACGTATTGTATGACGGGTGCAGGCCAGCCTCTTGCATGAAGGGTGGCTTGTGCTGTTAGAGGGCTCACGTCTGCGGATGGAGGAAAAAGATGCCAAAGATTAAGACGAACCGTGGGGCCGCCAAAAGGTTCAAGACCACCGGTTCCGGCAAGATCGTGAGGAATAAGGCCTTTTCAAGTCACATCCTTACGAAAAAGAGTTCAAAAAGGAAGCGGAATCTTCGGAAATCGTGCCTGGTTGATTCTGCCAACCTGAAACAGGTGGCAAGACTGATTCCGTACCTCTAAGCGATCTACTTTGAAGCAGTGAACCTGAAAACCGGATATTGGTAGTTTTTGATAGAAGTGCCTAAAGTTTGAAGTGCCTAAAGTTAAGGAACTTCGTGACTTTTTATGATGAATGGTAATAGCTCAATAAGTCGCGGGGTTGGCTCCTGGATTCCCGCTCCCCGCCTTCGCGAGGACAGGCTTCGCGGGAATGACGAAATAAGCTAACCACCTGTCATTCCCGCGCAAGCGGGAATCCAGAAAAGCGGCTTTAGAAAGCAGTTGCCCCTGTTTATTGAGAAGATACAATATTGATGGCCTCGTAAAAAGTCTCCAAGGCCGTCACTCCCGCGAAAGCGGGAGTCCAGAACTGGTTGATTTTACTGGATTCCCGCTTTCGCGGGAATGACGACAACGGGTGCTTTCCGACTTTTTACGAGTTTGTCAATATTACTTGGAACTTTAGGCACTTTAGTTCACTTTAGGCACTTTAGGCACTTTTGGATATGTCTAACACTCGGTCCCTTTACAGGGGGCAAATTAAGGCCGGGTCCTCCGGGCCCGGATCATTTTACTATAGTACAACAAAGAGGTAATGCGATGCCAAGGGTAAAGAGAGGCTTTAAGGCAAGGAGAAGGAGAAACAAGATACTAAAGGCTGCGAAAGGCTACAGGGGAGGGCACAGCAAGGTGCTCAGGACAGCCCATACGACGGTTGACAGGGCCGGCGTGTATGCCTACCGCGACCGGAGGGTACGGAAGCGGGATTTCCGCAGTCTCTGGATTGTAAGAATCAATGCCGCTGCCAGGGAGCACGGACTGTCGTACAGTCGACTGATTGGGGGTCTCCAAAAGGCGGGTATTATCCTGGATCGGAAGGTGCTTGCCGATATGGCTGTCTATGATCCACCGGCCTTCTCGCGGTTAGCCAGCATGGTCCAGTAGACCGCTTCGAATATACAATAGGAGACCTTTGCAAAACGCCCCCTTTTGCCCGATTTCTGCGTCAGGCTCAAATTTTAATCCTCGAAATACTCAGTGTATTCCTGTGGTTAAAATATTCGCCTTCCTTGAACTCGAACAAAATTGAGCATTTTTCAAAGGTCTCAATAGATAAGCCGATGAAAGATCAACTCCTTGAACTGGAAGAACGTGCCATTGAGGAAATCGAGGCGGTCCATGACCTGTCGGAGCTCGAGAAATTCAGAATCAAGTATTTGGGTAAAAAAGGTCAAGTCACCTCCTTCATGAAGAACGTGGGCGGGTTGGCCCCTGAAGAACGTCCCAAGATTGGAAAACTGGCCAATCTTGTAAAAACGAATCTGTCTCAGCGGTTCCAGGAGGCGAAGAAAACCTTGATCTCCGGAAAAGGGGATCGGGCTGAGCTTTTTGACGCGACGCTTCCTGGCAGAGAGCCCCTTCGGGGACACCTGCACCCCATTACGCTGGTAATAAAAGAGGTCTGCCAGATCTTTTCGAGGATGGGGTTCAGGGTGGTGAAAGGCCCGAATGTAGAATTAGATTATTATAATTTTGAAGCGCTCAATATCCCTAAAGACCATCCTGCCAGGGATATGCAAGACACCTTTTACATATCTGATAATGTGGTTCTAAGGACCCACACTTCCCCTATCCAGGTCCGTGTCATGGAAACCCGGAAACCGCCCGTGAGTGTAATTGCCCCGGGAAAGGTCTACAGGCGTGATTCAGACGTATCCCATACCCCGATGTTCCACCAGGTGGAGGGGCTTTTGGTGGATAGAGACGTCAGTTTCGGAGACTTGAAAGGGACGCTTACGAGCTTTGTCCATCAGATGTTTGGCGGTGATACCAGACTTCGTTTCAGGCCCAGTTTTTTCCCTTTCACCGAACCGAGCGCCGAGGTGGACATCCTCTGCGTCATATGCGGGGGGAAAGGGTGCAGGACCTGCGCCCATACCGGATGGCTGGAGATATTAGGCTCCGGAATGGTTGATCCTGAGGTTTACCGGTTCGTTGATTATGACGCAGATATTTACTCCGGTTTCGCGTTCGGGATGGGGATTGAAAGAATCGCCATGCTCAAGTACGGGATAGATGACATTCAACTGTTCTTTAAGAATGATATGCAGTTTTTGAGACAGTTTTGAATGAATTCAGGAATTCAGGGATTTAGGAATTCAGGGATTAGGAATACTACATTTAATTCCTAATCCCCAAATTCGCAATTCCTCAATTGCGAAGGGACATATGAAGGTAAGTCTGAACTGGATAAAAGAGTACGTAGATATTGAGATGCCACCTGATGAGCTAAGTCATCTCCTGACCATGACGGGCTTGGAAGTGGAAGGTATCGAGGCGGTCGGCGATTCCCTCGATGACGTTATCGTAGGGAAAATTGTGAGCGTGAGGCCCCATCCGAGTGCGGAACTTCTCTCTATCTGCAGCGTAGATACCGGGGAGGAACGGGCAGAGGTGGTCTGTGGTGCGCCTAATGTTGCAGAGGGCGCCTTAGCCCCATTCGTTCCTGCCGGGGGTAAACTCCCGGATGGAACGGTGATAAAAGAGAGCCGGATCAGGGGAGAGGTTTCAAGAGGGATGCTCCTATCAGAGGATGAGATAGGGCTCACGGACGACCATACCGGGATAATGATTCTCGCGCCGGATCGGGTCCCGGGCGCTTCCATTTACTCATCCCTCCCATTTCCTGACTGGGTCTTTGATTTGTGCATCACGCCAAACCGCCCTGACTGCGCCAACGTATTGGGGATAGCGAGGGAGATAGCGGCTGTTACAGGGAAAAGGCTCAGGAGACCGGACATCAGCGTGGAGGAGCGCGGGGCCGCGATTGAGGACCTTACAAGCATCACTCTTCTCGACCCTGAGGGTTGTCCCCGTTATGCTGCCGGCATTGTCCAGGATGTGCAATTGGGGCCATCTCCTTTCTGGATGAGATACCGGCTGTATCATTCCGGGATCAGGAGTATCAGCAATCTGGTTGATGTGAGCAACTATGTGATGTTAGAAATGGGTCAGCCCCTGCACGCGTTTGATTATGATCGTTTGAGGGAGAACAGGATTGTCGTCAGGCGGGCTGAGGACGGGGAGGCCTTTACGACTTTAGACGGAGAGACCCGAAAACTGAATCGCGAAAACCTCATGATCTGTGATGGGGAGCGGGCAGTGGCCTTAGCCGGGATTATGGGCGGTCTCAATTCTGAGATATTTGCCGGAACAAAGAACGTCCTGGTGGAAAGCGCTTTTTTTGATCCTGTGACCATTCGAAGGGGCTCAAAGAGGTTGGGGTTGTCGACAGAGGCCTCCTATCGTTTTGAAAGAGGTGCTGACATCGGGGGCGTTGTCTCTGCCCTGAAGCGGACGGTTTCTCTCATGAGTCGATTGGCGGGTGGAAAGGTGGCAAAGGGTCTCACGGATAATTATCCCAGGACTTTCTCTCCCCCGCTTATCCATCTCCGGCGGGACAAAACGAACCGTTTCCTGGGCACCTCCCTTTCAAGGGACGCCATGAAGGGGTATTTGGAGGCCTTGGAGATGGAGGCCCATGATGTCAATGACAACGAACTGAGCATTCGTCCGCCATCATTCAGGGTGGATGTTACCCGGGAAGTGGACCTGATTGAAGAGGTTGCGAGGCTGTATGGTTTCGACCGGATACCCATTACCTATCCGAGTCTCAGGCCATCAGAGGAGGGGGATGCGCCGGAACTGCTTATCGGGGACCGGATAAGATCAATTATGACAGGTTTCGGTTTTGCTGAAATTATTACCTACAGCTTCATCTCGCCTGAGTCCGCTGATATGCTTGGCGCCGGGGAAAAAAGCGATCTGAGGCTATTTACAACCCTCTTGAACCCCCTTACGATGGATCAGTCTGTGCTGCGAACGTCTCTGATCCCGGGACTTATGGCGACGGTAAAGACCAATATGTTCCATGACGAGAGGGACCTGAAACTCTTCGAGTGGGGCAAAATATTCATCCGGGACGATGAAAATCAGCAGCCCGTGGAAAAGACCTGTTTGGCCGCGATAATGACCGGTCTGTGCAGGGAGAAGTCGTGGTATGATGATCGGAGAGATTGCGATTTCTATGACATAAAAGGGGCGGTGGAGGGCCTTTTAAATGGATTAGGCCTTGAGGACGTTCGCTTCAGGAGAGAGAACGGCTACCCGGGATATGACCCGAAAGTTTCATCCTTGATATACTGTTCCGAGGGCCTTGTTGGACGGGTAGGGCGGGTCTCTTCAGGTGTGATAGGGGCATATGAGCTGAAGAATGAGGAAGCATATCTTTTTGATCTCGATGTGGAGCAGGTCGTGAAGCGACTTTCCGGCGCAAGAAAATTTCGCCCCTTTCCCAGATTTCCCTCTGTTTTCAGGGATCTCTCACTTCTCGTGGATCGGCGGATAGAAAGTTCCAGACTTATCAAGATCATAAAAAAAGAGGGAGCCGAACTGCTTGAATCTGTCCGCATCTTTGATCTTTATGAGGGAGAGAAGATCGACCCTTCAGAGAAGGCCATCGCATTCAGGATATCTTACAGGTCTGCTCACGAAACGCTTGAAGGTGAAAAAATAAACCGTTTGCATGGGTCTATTATTGACAAGATTAGATCAGAGACAGGGGGAAGATTAAGGGAGGGCTGACACAATGGTCCAGATTCCTGAGAACAGACGGTATTTTCGTATTGGGGAGGCCAGCCGCATCGTGGGCGTCAAACCCTATGTATTAAGATACTGGGAGAGCGAATTTCCCCAGTTGAAACCCCAGAGGGCCGACTCTAAACAGAGGACCTACCAGAAGAAGGATTTGGAGACCCTTCTGGAGATAAAGAGTCTGCTCTATGAGGAAAGAATGACCATTGAGGGCGCCAGGCAGCGCCTGAAAAGAGAAAAGGCCGAGGATTTGACTGCCGGCCTCCCGTTTCTTAAGGATATAAAAGGAGAATTACACAGAATACTGGAGATACTGAGATAGGTGAGACCTTTGCAAAACGCCCTCTTTTGCCCAATCTCAGCGTCAGGCTCAAATTTCAATCCTCGAAATATTCAATATATTCCTGCGGTTGAAATTCTCGCCTTTCTTGATCTTGAACAAAACTGAAC
>JACNIU010000490.1 GCA_014382905.1 Desulfobacterales bacterium | reverse complement strand
GATGAGACCGGGTTTGTCCAATGAATACCGACCGAACATGCAGCCCACGGCATAGGAGATGAATTCCTTCATGGTGTCGGTAAGGAGGAGTTTGTCATATTCATCTTCTGTTTTGCCGACAGCGTAGCGGTAATGGGGATTGCAGGTCAGGGTGATCTCTTCGAGAGGCACATCCGGGGTCAGTTCGTCCTGCAGGCCGTAAGCCTCAATGAAGATGCGGTTGTTTTTTTCTTCGAGGCGCTGCATTTCGAGCGTGGTTTGGCGCCATTGGGATCTCAGCTTCGCGTATGCTTCGCTGAGTTTAGGGGCTAGGGGGTAGGCGCTAGGGGTTAGTGTTTCATTTTTTCTGACCCCTGATCCCTGTACCCTGTCCACTGAAAGGAGGGGTAGCGACGCAAAGTCCCAAGACATTTCGTATAAGTTCCAATCCATTTTTGCCATTTTCACAAAACATGCGACGTTTCTAACCAGAGCACTGTGATTCTCTGGGGGCAACTCAAGGAATGGAAGCGCTGAAATGTTTCCGGCTTGAACATGCAATGTTGCATTAAGGGCTTGAAGGATTAATGACGCAATTTTTGAACCCAAAAAGCCCAAAATAATGTGGAATTTATATTTTGTATTCGGAAAAACGGCTGGGCCACTCGCGTCGAAAATAAAACCGGTCCCGTAGTAACGCACCCCTAATTGAGAATAGCTCGCGATGTCTGTCCATCCAATCATTTCTTTCAGGTAAAGCTCTTCTGAACGAACAGACGCTCGACCGGTACTCTTAATTGCTCTTCCTTCATCTTCCCAATTTACCACCCAAGCCCTGTTTCCGAACCATTTTCGGTATCCCCCTCCCTTGTTGTAAGGAAACCATTTAGGGCTTTTATCGAGCTTCTTAAGTGCAACAGAAGAAAACCCCACTTCATACCATAGCCTCACAAATCGGTCATTGTCTGCTGTCGTCATTCCTCCCCGAACAGCCAACAGATCCCCAAGAAGTGATCCCTCTGAAAATTTTTTGATCAAGCCTCTATTCAGCCAATACGCAATTGGTCTACCGGGGATCATTTCGAAGGCCGAGCCAGTTGCTTGGTAGAACAATCTGGGCAAAGGGAAACCGTGGATAGGAAGGTTGCTTTGCAACATTTTATCCTTTTCAGTTTCACTTCTTCCATCTATTAGACGCAAATATCCACCTTTCAGATCAGGCTGCTTAATGGTAGCAATAACAAACGCCGTCGTTGAAACTACGCCCCCCCCGATCGTATCAAACGCACGTTCCCCAAGATGGGCCATGGACAGAATGGTGTCGTTCGCCAGAAGCTTCTCCCGGAATTTTTCAAAGGAAGAAAGGAACATCCAGCTCTGCATGGTGATCATGGCCACAAGTCCGTTTTTCAAGGCCATGTCAAGATTGCGCTCAATAAACATGGCAAAGAGATCCGACTTGGTGTTCGGATAGTTTTCCTTTGCCCAAGTGGCAAGCCGCTCATTCATCCCCCTACCCCCCATATAAGGCGGATTGGTGACCACCACATGATAGGCGGGGCTGAGATATTCGGCCTGTTCAAGGGCCTTGAGGACCATTTCGTGGGTGTTGGCCAAGAACATGTTGTTGCCCACACCGCGGGTTTTGATGACCTCCCGAACGTCCCGGACATTGGTGACGGCCGGGCGAATGAGGGAGCCGAAATTATCCGCTTCCCGGAACTGGTGCAGCAGGGTCTGGAGATTGGCGGTGAACAGGTCCCGGCCGATGGCGTCCATGTAGGCGGCCAGGTCGTTTTGCGGGAATTCAATGTTTTTGAGCACGCAGATGTGGGGCTGTACCGGTTTTCTGAAAAACCCGCGGTATTTCTCCCGAGCCTTCATGAACAGAGCAAAGGCGGCCAGTTCCCCGGCCCGTTCATCGATCTCGATGCCGTAAAGGTTGTTCGTGAGAATCAAACCGGGAATCTGGGCCGCATCATAGCCCTCTTCTTCATAGATGGCATAAAGGAGATCAAAGGCATAGGTGAGCATGTGGCCGCTCCCACACGCCGGATCGCATACTTTGATATCTTCGGGGGTGGAAATTCTGATGAAGGTTTCCTCACCCCTGCTCCCTGACGCATCTGGTCGGATGTAATATTCCATCCGGTCGATGACCCTTGAATCCGGCCGGTTCAGCATCCACAGCCTCCCTAAGGAATTCTCCACGAGATACCGCACAATCCAGTGGGGCGTGAAACGTTGGGTGGCTGCCGGGATATCTTCAGGGGTGATCTTTTGGTTCTTCTTGAGCCCCTCAAAAACCTGATCCTTTTTTTCGGAGATGTAGAACTGGTAAAGCCAACCGATGACTTCCACGTCCTTGCAGGCGTCAGGGGACAAGGCCTCCCGTGTGTAGGCGAGAATGGAGTTTCCGGAAAGTAGATCATCCGGCATAAGGAGTTCAGTATAGTCGGCGATTTGCTGGAAGAGAAAGGGCATAGTCCGGCTGTAATGATTACAGATTGCGACAATCAGGAGGCTGTAGGCTTCATTTTGGGGATTGCCCGATGGAATGGCGCCATTTAAAAGGCCGGTCACCTTTTCCTGCGCGTCACGGGGGATCATGGTCTCATCCATCACGCCCATCTTGGCTTCAGCAAGGATCTCAGGCTGGAACTGCCCCGGTATGGGGGAGACCACGCCCACAGGGGTAAAGCGCTTCACATCCATGTACCGCAAGGCGCAGAATCGGTTGAACCAGGTGTAGGCAACCCTTTCTACGGTCTGTTCACGGGAACGCTCCTGGATCTGTTTTTCCAGTTCATGGACGGCCTTGCTGCTCTCACGCCGGGCCGCGCTTTCCGGTTCGAGAACAATCTTCAACTTGGACGACACCTGTTCCATCAAGGCACGCCTGGCATGTTGAGCGAATTTTTTCAGTCGGGATGTTTCCATTGCAAACGCTTCGGGTCCTTGGAATCGCTGTGACGATTATTTGTGCTGGGTTTCGCTCCGCTCTACTCAACCTACGGGGCTACGGGACTCTCACGACTGGCCATTTTCTGAACCTGGCATTCCAAAGTTCCAAGTTTACAATCACACATGCGGAGGCGATTTCCCGTTGCCATTTAACGACTGGCCTGCCGGGCGGCAGTTGTTTTCTCAGTTCCTTTCCCATTCTGCTGATGAGTGCGTTTTCCAGGGTCAGGAGGCATAGATACCGGATGGGTTTGTCAATCCTATTTTCAGCCCATCGGTAAAGCCAGGAGTCGCGGTATTTGTATTTTAATACCTCACGCAAATGGTTGAAGTGATCATTGTCGTTATAGTCGCCGGGAGCATGAAAATCTTTAACTTCGACGAACAAATAGTCACCCGGCAGTTCAACAATGAGGTCTACTGCCTTCATTGCATGGGATAAGCCATGATAGCTCGATCTTGCTTTGTCCTTTTCATCAAATACAAAGGCATCAACTGCATCCGTGAAGTCAAATTCAAAACCGTCACACGCTATCTTCACTTCCCCAGGCCTCCCATGGAGCGATCGATATCTTCGTTGATGAGTTCGGCATACACCTCATCAATAACATTCGGCGTAATCTGTATGTAATCATCTGTGCTTTGCAATTTTACTTCGCAGGATGCCTCATCGTAATATAGCGCGTGAAAACGAACGTGGTCGTCCCTGCCTTTGTCCATAAGCAGATCGAACCATTTGAGCAGTACGTAATCATGGGTCGCTAAAACGATCTGTTGTCCTTTGCGACTCAGTTCGAGAAGGATTTCAACAAGGAGCCTCATCAACTTCGGATTCAAGTTGGCTTCAGGTTCATCCCAGAAAAGCGTGCCGGAAACGCCGGGCCGGACAGCGCCAACTTCAAGGAGACGATAAAGAATTCCGGCTTTACGAAAACCTTCGGCCGTATCATTTGCGGATAGTTCGTTTTTTCCAGCCATAAAGGTAACTCTTCCGCCACCATGGAATGTAAATTTTCCACCAATAGTTTTTTCAATTTCATCCATTGCCCACTTTGATTTCTCATCGAGCTGATCCATACGGGCGACGGGCAGGTCCAGGAGAGAACAAATGTCGTAATAGGTCTGATCAAATGACAGGCGATATTTATTGTAAAGACTGACAAAGCCCTCCATAAAAGAAAGGACCTCCTTGGTGGGGATAAACACCGGCTCCCAATCATAACTCTCATAGCCTTTGCTGCTCATATCTTTAATGACCATCGAATTTGTATGAAACGACGCAGATACCTGTTTCTCAATAAATTGCGCCGAAAAAGAGCTGTCGCCGGAAGGTCCACGACTTCGCAATTTACCCAGTTTATTGTCAATCGGCCTGAACACATTGACAAGTTTTTCCGATAGGGCATCAATAAGGTCGGAATCTTCTACTTCGGGCTTTGCCTTAAGCACATTGTTTGCGGAGCAAAGTGCATAGGCGGCTTTCAGTAGATGGGTCTTGCCGGTTGCGTTTTCTCCGATGACCACATTGATTTTTGATGAAAAGTCGATTTCCAGCGCTTTGAACACCGTAAAGTCTTTCAATGTCAGTTTGTCAATCATGGGGGTTCTCCGATGAAATAGTGGTTTAGCCTATAGCCTACAGACTATACCTGAATCCGCTTTCCTGCATCAATTTCTCTCATCAAGGCTTTCTTCAGTTCACCGAGGTAGCTGTCCACATCTATTTCGTCTGCAAGCCACGGTTTACTGAATGCAACACGAATTTTCTTCCCGGATATATAGTCGATTTTGGGCTCTTTGGCCTCTTTTTTCCCATCTTTTTCCGGTGGGCGACCCTCTTCTGTTTCAAGCCGCTTGAACTCGCACATCTGCGCGAGCAGGCTCTGGTATTCCGCGTCCTCAAACCTTCGAAGCCGGTCGCGGATCACGGCGATCAGATTCTGTCGTTCCAGTTCCTGAATGAGTCTGTCAAAAGGCAGATTCAACTGGTATTGATGCTCCTGTGAAATTTCCTGATATTCGTTCATGGAGGCCATGCGATCCTTGAGGAACCGGACAGCGTCTTGTGCCTTGATCTTTTCTTCTTCAATCAGGGCGGTCAGGTCCTTCCTAAGAGCATCCACCAATGTTTTGACTTGCTGCATCCGGTTGTTTTCAAAACAGGTCTTGTCAGCCAAGATATCGGAAATTTGCTCGGGTGCATTGCTCTCCAAATAGGAAAAGTTCGCTTCCTGTTCCATCAAAAAGGTCCGGGCCTCATCGTAAATGGCCTTTGGGGGGCCACTCATGAATCGGAATACCGGGTCCAGGAGGTTTTCTTTCATATTGAGGAGCATGTCACCTTTTTCAAACAGGTCCGTGAGATAGTAGCCGTACTCTTTGCCTGACACTTCCCGGATCTTCAGTATGGGGTCCGCCAGTACGGTCAGGAATGGGTAGTCTGAAATCTGCGCGGCCAGGGTCTCCATGTCAGCCAAACGTTCCTCAAATCCAGCACAGGTCTCTTTGGCCAATGGTTTGGCCTCCCCAGCCTTGGGTGGCCTGTCAAAGAAATCTTCAAAAAAACCCTTCAGGCGGCGGACCTGAGACGGAGTAAAGTCAACCTGGGGGTCCAGGATCACATTGTCGTAGCCTTGCGTGTTACGCAGGGCCTTTTCCAGGGAGACCCCTTCCAGGATGTTGCCGTCGGCCCGGAGTTCGATCTTTTCCCTGGCGCAGAGCTTGGCAAGGATACAGAGGATGGCGGCCAAATACCAACCGTAGGGCTTCCGTTCAAAGCTTTCCACCAGTCTTTTGAGGGTGGTCCGTTCTCCGGCCCGGCGTTTGCTCTGGACAAAGGAGAACATTTCCTGCTCAGCTTCACTCAGCATGTTTTCGTCATCCCCGAACATGGTGGCGCCAGTGGGTTGCAGGCAAATGGGGATATCCTGCTCGGTGTAGGTGATGCCCCGAAGCATGTTCAGATTGGGATAGGCATCCCGCAGAAGGTCGTAGAACCCCTGGGTGATTCTTGCCACGGGATCTGAACTGCCAATTTCCAGTGCCCGCAGGTTGATCATGAGTTTTGCTTGGCCGAGCAGGTCTCTGGTCCATTCCTGGAGGTCCTTGTACCGTTGCCTGTTCTGAAAGCTCTTGTCCGTAAGGATGCGTTTGACCGTATCCTGCTGGGTCAGGGTGATATTCTGCCGAATGTATTTGTCCGCCTTTTTGAAGAGGAGGAGTTCGCGAACCAGGCGGTCATCGGCCGGCATGATCACCAGGAGTTCATCCCGGCCCATAGACTGCATGGCTAACATGGTCTCGTTTTCCACGTTTTCATGAAAAGGGCTAATGACATGGATGCCGAGTTCATGCTCCTTGCCGAACAGGTGGTCGTCGAGCTTTCTGGAGAAAGGATAGTCCTGGCCGTTTTCATCAAAGCGGATCTTCCGGGTCTTGAGGGTATGATCAAAAATCAACTTGGCCAGTTCATCGGAGACATCGGCATTTTCAACGTCTGTATTCTTAATTTCCTGTTCCACATCCTTTTCTTCATCGGTAAGATATTCATAGACGCTGCCATTGCGCTGAATGTAGGTCTGTTGCTCAAGGAGGTTCAAGGCCTCCTCCACCTGTTTCCGCATGGCGGACACGTCGCGATCCAGATTGTCCATCATCAGGATGCTGACATTTCGCACCGTTGCTTTGTAGTTCTTCACATATTTTACTAAGAAGAGGGCCTTGAGCACGCGCACGGCGAAATCGTCTCCCAGATTTCTTTCCGCCACCAGGACTGCCTTCTGAATGTGAGATTTGAGGGCGGTCCGGATTCCCTCGAACATGAGGTCAAAGGTGGCCAGTTCTCTGATGCCCTGTTCGGCAATCCGGATGGCCACCTGCTGAAACACGCCCAACATGGACCGTTCCCCCACGGAACTGTGCCTTCCTTCAAAGGCATCGTGCTCGGAGAGGCTCTGGATCGCGGCCTGGAAAAGGGTGAACTGGTAGGGAATGAACGGGTATGCATAAACAAAATGTTCGCGATCCCTGAAATTCCGGTAGGACTGAGACCCGTCGCCAAAATCAAAAAAGGTCTTGAAATTGTTGACCTGCTCCTCATAAACCTGGCCTAAGATTTCAGCGCCGTGCGGATTCTTGAGCAGAAGTCGTTTCTGGACCACTTCGGCAACGTCCGCACTGGTGAGCTTCATGGGAATGGCGAACCGGTCCTTGATCTTGGAAAAGTCATTGCCCTGTTGTTTTTCCATCTCGCCGATGATCTGCTTCATCTCCTCCTGGGCCGTGACCACGAGCCACGCGCGGCCTCTGCACCGGGTGGCCAGACTTTCCGCAATGGTCTGCAGGTTGGTCATGAGTTTGGTGTTGCCGGCAATGTACTGGCCTACTTCGTCCACGAAAAAATTGAGGCGGAAATCAGGACCTTGTTTTTGAATGAAGGTGTTCACCTGTTCGGCAAAATCTTCGATGGACACCCGGAATTCGCTGCGGTACTTGTTGAGGAGTCCCATTCCATCCTGTTCGTCAGTTCCGGCGGCCTTTGCATACGCCTGGGCAATATTCCGAGATTCCAGAAGGGCCTGCTCCCGGCCGAACGACCACTCCTTGCCTGAGATGTCCCGGTAAGCCGCCTTGAACGGCTCATACTGCCCTCGGTCGTCCAAATCCCTCTCAAACCGGGCGATGTGCCCCTGCTTGCCGTAGTAACCACACATCTCGTCAAATACCTTGACAAATACCGAAAGGAGGGCGTCGATCTGGGTCTTGCTGATGATATCCGCCTTTTGGTCGATGTTGAAGATGATGGATTTGGAAGGAATGGCAGCAGCCCGCTTCAGGTCGCCTCGGAGAATTTTATTGTCCCCGCATTTGGGCAGAAAAAGATCGAGAGCGGGCGTGCCGTCAATGGGCCGGTTTTCCAGCAGGAGGGCCAGGATTTTTAGGAGATGGGACTTTCCGGAACCGAAAAACCCCGATATCCAGACGCCGTTAGATCCTTCGTAGTTGATGTAGGCATCGAGGAATTCTTCCAGACGCCTGGAGACCTCATTGGTCAGGACATACTCCTCGACCTCCAGCCGCAGACTGGTTTCATCATCGGCCTTAATTACGCCTTCAATAGGCCGGCCCACCGGTTTTTCAAATATGTCTTTCAGGATCGTCATCTTGGGCCTCGATATAGCGTTTCAGGTTCACTGCAAAGGAATGCGGGAGCAGACCCCCACCCATAAGGTTATACTTCCCGATGAAAGATATTGAATGCGCGGTAATATTTATCGTCATGCAGACGGCCGAACAGGTTGAGTGTTGCCCCCTTTTCCAGTGTCTGGGTGTAGACCCCTGGAAAAAACATGACTGTGGGTTGGTCTCTGGCCGTGCTCTGCAGATTATTCAACACATTGTGCGAGCGGATATAGGGAAACACCTCGCCAACCCCCGAAATAAACATCACATCAAAGGAGGTCTGAGCCATGATTGCACAGATCTCCCGGACCAGATGGGATTTGGGGTCTAGCACACCTTGTAGAAGTTCCATGAGTTCGGACTTGGGCGTATCCTTTTCAATGTCAAGGATCTCTTCCCAGATATTGCGTTTTTTCAGAATGTCTACGGAGAGATCATAGAGGTCGATGTTTAAAATACCAATTCCCCGTTTCCCGAGCCGGCTTGTCAGCTGCTGCCGCATCCGATCCATGGGGAGTGACTCTTCGGGCGGATACGGGCAGATGAAAAACGGAAGATCGTTTCCAAGCCCCTCCATTTTTAAGAAGCGTTCGCTGCTGATGACTTTGAAGAGGTGGTCGTATCGGTCCTGAATGGGCAATATGTCTTTCTGCATGTTCATCGCAGCCATTCCTTGATGTCTGTATCCGTAACGGGCAGCATGGCCAGCATGCGTGGATCATCGTCGGCTAAAACCTCAATCAGGTCCTTTGTGGGCAGGCTGAGGAGGATCATGTTGTCCTTTGAAATGACTTCGGCCTCGCGCATGATCTTGAACAAGACCTGTCTCAGTTTGGCCCGTGTGGAAGCGCTGAGACGGTCCAGTTCTGAATGGGTTTCCGCCTTTTCAGCGAAAAAAATATCATAGTCAGTGGGAGAGATTTGGAGATCCATTCTTAGGAATTTGTCTCTCACCACCTCTTCCATGAATTCACAAATTAGGGAATAACGTTTACAGACAGCTATCCACAGGAGATACCGTTGCTCCTGAGCCAGTCCGGATTCAAGGAGCCGGAGCTGTTTTTCCGTCAGTGTTGCAAGACGGAGACATATCTCCCTATTGATCCGGATGGCGCTGCTTCGGGTCCTGCTCTGGAGAAGGTTGTCCGAAAGCATCCGTTCTCGGACTATCTTCCAGTCCTTTAGCGTTAGATACAGTCCCAAGGCTTCCAAGGAATCATTGTAAAACAGTCCGCCTGTAGTAAAGGACATATTATAATTGTTTTGCAGCATGTGTGAACACAAAATGGGATAGAAATCCTGGACCGCGAAAGAACTTGGTTCCGAAATATGCTGATTGTTGTTTATCCCTAACTCCTGCAAAAGTCAATGGAAACTGGATACCGGTTACTGTATGCTCGTCACGGATTATGGGTGGGGCGTTGGCTTCCTTGCACCTTGCGCCTTATACCTCAAACATTGGAGGCTTTTTCCCGGCATATCCTGCTACCCCCTTCGATTTTGCCTTCTTCTTGAGAACCTCTCTATCTGTGAATCCGCACCATGTGTGTCTCGGCCATCTGCCCGGGCGAAGATGGAGATGTGCAGGACCTGCTCATCGAGGGCAAGGGCAAAGCCCGTAACTTTCTTGGACTCCAGCCGGAAGTCAGTGCCCAGACCCACGGACGGGCGGGCTTCTGCATTGGCTGAAAGGGCGGCTTTCCGGAATCTGGTGACCTCTCTTTTGAGGGCCTTGTGCTCTTTGTCCGGATCATACCAGTCGATGGCATCCAGGGCGTAGCTTTCAAGCAGCTTTTTGAAGACCTTTGAAAACGTCCCGGGTTTTCCAAAGGCATCTAACCCTGCCACCCTGCCGTTGATCATGAAGATGGCCCCTACCTGGGACTCGATGAGACCAAAAGGACCCATATATTCCTCAATCGAGGGTCTCTCTTTGTCGTAAATGGCGGCCATGGCGCCGGTAGGGGAGGGGGCTGCCATCCTGATCGCCTTTTCAGCGATGCCGTCCCAGATGGCCCCCTGGTCGGCCCGGAATTTGCCTGAAGACCTGACAGAGTAATTGACCTGCTCGGTCTTCATGGCGCGAAGATTGGATGACATCATCCGCTTCTGACTGTGGAATCGGGGGCTGTCATAAGACCAACGGCCGTGCTCCACGCAACTTACAGGAATGACAATGGTTGTATTCCGCTGAATCAGGATTGTGGTGTTGACGATCCGGTTCTGTTTGGCGCCGACCAGTTCTTCACCGTCCAGGATGAGGATCAATTTTGGGGATTTGTTTACAACCTTTAGTTCGGGCACAGAGCCGTCGCTGCCTACTTCCACCACCTCGATCAGGTTTTCACTCAGGGCCTCATCCAACAGCAGGTAATCCAGGCCCGAGCTGTATGTTGAGAGGAGCGGGTAAAGGGACAGGTTTTTGTAGGATTGCTTGCGGCCGACCTTGAGCTGTTCCAGATAATTTTTGATAACGATATCCATTTGGGGCGCCTCCCATTTTTGATTGCGGATTTTTGATTGCGGACTGCGGATTTCATGTTTTATGACCATGATAACAGAGGGCTTTGACATATACGGTCACAACCGAGGAACTATTTTTAAAAAAAATGGCCGATTATCGTTTTTTTTGCTGTTTTGAACCGGTATCAGTAAAAATATCTTTCCGACGTTCACACATTCGATTCATTTCAGAAGAAATTTAGAATTCCCACTTGACAAAACGGTTTGGCTTGATAAAAATACCAACATAAAATAACAAGTATCGGTATTCATATCATGTCAACCCGAAAAAATAACCATCAGGGCTCCCGATTCGACAGGGCGGTCGTTGAGTTCAAGAAACATGGCGGAATTCTCCGTACAGGACAGGCCCTTCGTGCGGGAATCCACCCGAGTACGCTTTACGCCATGCGGGACGGCGGGACGCTGGAAATCGTCAGTCGCGGAGTGTATCGTCTTGCGGACAGCGATCCGCTGGGCAACCCTGATTTGGTGACGGTCGCGACCCGAATTCCCTTTGGCGTTGTCTGCCTGATCTCAGCACTGTCATTTCATGAACTCACCACCCAGATTCCCCATGAAGTTCATGTGGCGCTGTCGCGCGGTGCAGAGGAACCCCGTCTGGACCACCCGCCGATCAGGACCTACAGGTTCAGTGGGGAGGCTTTCACGGAAGGTGTTGAAATCCATAAATTCGATGGTGTGAGGGTTCGTATCTACAACCCGGAGAAGACGCTCGCCGACTGTTTCAAGTTCCGCAACAGGATCGGTCTTGATACGGCGGTGGAAGCGGTTCGGTTTTATCGAGAACGAAGGACTGTCAAGGTGGATGACCTCATGCGCTATGCATCGATCTGCAGGGTCAAAAAAATTATCCGCCCTTACCTCGAAGCGATTCTGTAATGGCCGGAAGCATCAAAAACATCTCGGCGTCGGTGCATGATCGGCTTCGCAATATAGCTAAGGGATCCTCACGTCCCTTCAATGAGCTCCTGCAGCACTTCGCTATCGAACGGTTCATTTACCGGCTGTCCAAAAGTCCCCATGCAGACAGGTTCATCCTTAAAGGCGCTCTGATGCTCTCGGTGTGGAGTGGTCCTGTCTCGCGTCCCACCATGGACATTGATCTTCTGGGGAAAATCGACAACAGCCTCGAAGAGATCAAAGCCGTTATGAGAGAGACCTGCAAAATGGATGTTGAGGATGACGGGATGATTTTTAATGAGCAGACGGTGTCAGCCGCCAGAATCGCTGAGGATGCAGAATATGAGGGCGTGCGCGTCCGAATAAAGGGCAACCTCGGCAACGCGCGGGTTTCGTTGCAGATAGATATAGGGTTCGGAGACGTGATTGTACCGGGTCCCGGCAAGGTGGCATATCCGGCGCTTCTCGAATTCCCGTCACCCGAGTTGAATGCCTATACCATGGAGACGACTATTGCTGAGAAGTACCAGGCCATGGTGAAACTCGGTGTCCTGAACAGCAGGATGAAGGATTTCTATGACATCTGGATGCTGTCCCGCACGTTTGACTTCAATGGCAAGGTGTTGGCCGAGGCGATCGAAAGGACGTTCAAGAACCGGAGAACCGATCTCACAAACGACCCTGCGATTTTTGATCCTTCGTTCGGAAAAGATGGTACCAGACAGGTTCAATGGCAGGGGTTCATCAAGAAGGCCAGGCTAAGCAATGTGCCAGGGGACTTCGGGGGTGTTGTGGCCGGCATCAAGATGTTTCTGGAGCCGCCGGTCAGATATCTGGCTGAACGGCGGACGTTCAAAAGCACATGGAAGGCTTCCGGCCCTTGGGTCCCAGTGGGTTGATTTCTGTGACCCTTTTGCGCGGAAGTGCCACCGTTTGAAGTGATTGGCAAGCGTAACCCACTTTGACGGAGAGGACGGTCCGGCCGTCCACCATATCCTCATATATTGAAAGATATCCACAAGAAGCAACTCTTGACATATTTGCGTTTGGCAAAAAAGCCATTGGGATT
>JACNIU010000126.1 GCA_014382905.1 Desulfobacterales bacterium | reverse complement strand
CCCGCAAGCCCCTTCCCTCTATACTTTTCCCCAAAAAAGCGACTTCTTATCACCTCACCTCACCTCACCAATCAAATGTGCTCTTACACCCAGTATTTCGGCGGCCTGGTATAGCAGTTTGTCCGCTGTAACCAATTCCAGTTCTTCTGCAGATGCAATTGAAAGATGAAGTGCGTCAAGGGTTCTGAGGGGCGTACTGAAAAGGCCGATCCAGCCTTTCGCCAACCGCCAGTGATGATTTACCACGGCTATGATCGTATAAAAATCAGCATCCACATGTGAAGAGAATTTGGCAAGAATACGATTTCCATTAGCACTTCGGATCTGTTCCGACCTGACCTTTTTAGCCACCGCGGAAAACAACTCCACTTCGGTCAAATAACTCAAGGCCGGTTTCACCGCTTCGCTGAGCAAGCTTTGCGCCTGCTGACTCAACGCTTCGGGACAATAATACGCAACCAGGACACTTGTATCAAGGTAGAGCATCAATATCGCTCCGCGTTGCGACCGTCAATGACTGTCCGGCTCAGAGGACCGCCCTTTACAGAAATGGATGCCCTGAAAGCACTTAAATCCGGCAACCTCTTTTCCGCATCAGCCATAGGCACAAGTCGGGCGACTTTTTTGCCTCGCCTTGAAATAAGAACCTCCCCGCCCTTTTCGGTTATATCTAAGAGTGCACTGATCTTATTTCTAGCCTCCTTTACGTTGATTTCCATCCCGTATGCCTTTCTTGATAGTTTGACGTTTGAGTTGAAGATGCTTATTAGATGTACACTTTAATACCAAGAGTACACTCTAAAGTCAACACCTTTTTCAACCGACTGATTGATGAACAAATGAGCGACTGAATTATCAATGAATTATCCGGTTACTCGATGAAGATGAAGCACAACCGCACAAAGTGCACAACGTAAGGCTTTCGCCGCCAGGAGTGGGAAACCTTTTCTTTGCTCCGCGCCCCGTGAAACGCGAAGCCTGTTTCTTTGGCGTAGGCTCTACGGGCCCGAGGCCTGGAATGCTTCGTCAAAACGCAAAAGAAAAAGGCGTTGATTAAAAATGTTGAAAAATGCATAAATTTATATTAATAAGACGAAACGTTGTTGCGATTTATTATGATAATCCGAAACAAGATTGAGGCTCCTCATGTATAAACGAATTCTTGATTTGACGGAACTGTTAAAAAGGAAGTCGTTTTTTTTGTTCGGCCCCAGGGGAACTGGAAAAACAACGCTCGTTAAACATACACTTTCAGACGCCACCGTGATCGACCTGTTGGAGAGCAGGACCTATCGTGAGTATTTAAAAAATCCATCCATTATTTCACAACAAAAGCTAAAGTCTGTTGTGGTGATCGATGAAGTTCAAAAGCTGCCGGAAATATTGGATGAGGTGCATCGTTTAATCGAAGCGGAAAAATTGACGTTTTTACTGACCGGCAGCAGCGCTCGTAAACTTAAAAGAGTGTGCAGTTGGGGGACGTCCATCAATAAGTAATTAACTCAATCTATAAGCCTATAATTGTTTGCTTTGGCGATTCGCTCACCCCTTCTGACAGCATATCCGACCCCTTGACCGGTCATACTCAGAAGTCTTGCCAAATCTGCCAATGTGTATCCCAGTTCCACAACCGCCCAGTAACAATATAATCCCCTTGCTTCCGCCCTTGTTTTTTGACGGCTCTTTGAATATATGTCATCCGGTTCTATGACAAAAATCTCGCAAACCTTCTGCACTATTGTATCAAGATCATATCCTTTGCTTTTCAGATCATAGAAATGTTCAAATTTTTCTTCTGCCTCTGCAAGCACCTCCATCACAAAAGCACTATCCCCCAATATTCGATGATCACCCTTCATTCTATCCCGGCCACTAAAACGAGCATCCTTTACAGCCCGCCATCCGCCGAGACTCCGTATCAATCCACCGCCCACAAGATCGGGCCGCCTTCCCTGTTCAATCCCGGATTCAACATATTGAAGGTAGCGTTTTCGGGCTTCACGAAGCAATTTGCCAAAATAAGACAGTACGTATCCCATATCCTGCCACGGCCGTTTGTTCTTGTCCATTATCACACTGTGCCCACTGTAGGCATAAGTGTTGAGTTCGGATATGTCAGAGACGATTTTTGCCCTTAATGGATTCAGGTGGATATATCGTACCAGTTCCTTAAGGTAGGCATCCTCCTGGCAAATAATGGATTTGTATCGATTTTGAAAAAGCTGACCATGTCGTTTATGCCTGCGGTTGAAGCTTACGGCGTAGCCCGTAAGCAATCGCCGCATTAAGGTCGATAGCGGTGTATCTCCGGTTCGGAATAAGAAATGGGCATGATTGAATAAAAGCGCCCAGGCATAGCAGGCTGTCTTTGTTTCAGGTAACAGGGTTCCCAGGCGGTCAAGAAAATTATCCTTGTCCTTATTGTCATTAAATATTTTTCGGCGTTCTATCCCGCGGATGATAACGTGGTGCAGAACACCGGGGGCATCGATGCGGGCTAATCTTGGCATGAAACTTCCATTATCAGTATATCAACATCATGTCAAGTTATTTACTTGTTGATGGACGTCCCCCATTTTCACG
>JACNIU010000469.1 GCA_014382905.1 Desulfobacterales bacterium | reverse complement strand
AAATATGTAATGGCGGCCCAAGTTATAGAGTTGGGGAGGCTCCGCGAGCTCACCCTAAAGGGCTCGCTCGCCTCCCCAACATCTATAACTTGGAAAGGTACCAGTCAACAAAGTCAACAACGTCCCGGAAATTACGGAAATTATATGCCGCATGATTATAGGCTGTAAGACTCGTCCACAGGCTTCATCTTGGAAGAAATGCATTTAGGGTAGTCCGGCAACGAACCGAAGACAGGGTCCTTTTCCCAACCGGAAATCCCCGCAGCCCTTTTGGCCGCAGCCTTATATTTTCCCCAGTCAGCGCCGGCGTATACAAACATCCGCTGTGCAGCCAGCGATCCTTCTCCATGGATGCTTCCGATCTGGAAATGAGGGTTTGTGAGATCCTTCAATAACCGGATGGCCCGAAGTCTGTGTTCGGTTGGGATACCGGCTTTCCCGCCAAGGTACTTCTCCATCCATGGTCGGGTTTCAGGGTTCGTCCAGTCCGCATATGTGGGGATGGTGTCTGCAATACCCCCGCAGATGTCGTGAGCCGTCTTCACCGCCTGATGGTAGTTGTCTGCAAACAGGTATTTGGCAGTGTTTGTGTAAATCGTGTTGGGGCTCACCACGTCTGAGTCCGGCTGTTTTTCGCAATAGAGGCAGGACGTCTTACCTATGACACTCACGGCCTCAGCATACATGGCAAGCCAGGCCAGCTTGTCCCGTATGTGAGAGACCTTCTCTACCCCGTTGTACTCGGCTACCAGAGCGGCAACACCTGCCAGCATTTCGAGTTCCGTGGTCATGCGGCAAACACCAAAAAGCCGATGAAAGGTCGCAAAGGCGTAAGTGACATCCCTTGAGAATTTCCATTCCCCGCACAGAAACACCCGCTCCCATGGTACAAAGACGTCGTCAAAGACAATCATACACTCGGAGGTGCCGTGTCCGTAAGCCGTGGTGACCGGGTAATCCCAGGCCCCCGCCTCTCCGGATTCCCTCATGGGCGGCTCCGAGGCAATGAGTTTGATCCCTTCTGCGTTCAGGGGTGTGGCGAAAACCACGGCATAGTCCTGGTCCTCTTCACCATGGGCGCGGCACGGCATCACAATGGCCTCATTGGCACCGGGAGTGGAACTGATGTGCATCTTGGCGCCCCTTACAATGATCCCGTTCTTCTGTCGATCGACAACCCTGACGTAGTAGTCCTGATGTGCTTCCTGCTTTGATGGGCGGAGACTCCTGTCCCCCTTCACATCCGTCATGGCCCCCGTGATTCCGAGATCGTTTTGCTGCAGGTACCTTCGATAGGCCGCCACCCGTTCAGCGTACTGGGTTCCCAGGCGCCTGTCCATCCTCTCCGCCACAACTTTTGAGGCCTCCAGCGCGTCAATACCCATGCAGTGAAGCTGGGTCCCACCACCCGTTCGCCATGTGGTCAGGAAAATCTCTCTTCGTTTCAGGAGATCCTCGGAGCTCTTCGGGGAGATGAACAGGGCATTCACCGCTTCGCCCTCTTCGTTTTTCGCCACAAAGAGATCATGATATTTTGGGTCGTTGGGAAAGAAGTAGTCCATGGATGCGCTCCGAATGACATTCCTGACCAAGGGGTGGGTTGTTACATCCCTGACCCTCTCTCCCAGAAAATAAAAGACCCTGCCGTCATTGAGGCTCTCCAGATATTGCTCCACTGATCTGATCATGCCAACCTCCTATGGGATTTGCGATTGCCGATTTAGGCCGCTCCTCGTGTGAAACCGCTCTTCAGATTTCGTGTTTCGCGTGTCAGTGGCCCTGGGTGCCAAACCCCCTTCTGCCCTTGATTTCCCCATAAAGCAAGGTTATGAGGCGGCCGTCACCGGATTTTTGATTGTGCCCAGTTCCTCAATCGTTATGGTCACCTGGTCTCCGGGCCCCAGATATCTGCCGCGAGCATGGCCTACACCCATTGGGGTCCCTGTAGAGACGACATCCCCGGGCAGGAGAGTCAACAGTTCGCTCAGATATTCAATCTGTTCAGGGATGGTAAAGTACATTTGACGGCTGGAGGCGTTTTGCATGAGTTCGTCGTTCACCCAGAGCCTGATGGACAAATTGTGCGGATCGGGGATAAACTCAGCAGGCGTTATCCAGGGCCCCATGGGTGCAGAGGTGTTGAACGATTTGCCTCCCAGCCAGTCGAATTTGAAGTGCCAGTCTTTTCTGAAATTCCTGCCCCGGTCCGACAGGTCATTCAGGATGGTGAACCCTGCCACGTATTCCATAGCCTGCGCGGCGGATACATTTCGACAGGGTCGACCCATGACCACGGCGATCTCCGCTTCCCAATCCACCCTGGCTTCCGGATAAGGGATCTGGATCGCTTCATCCGGACCGATAACGGTCTGCCGCGATAGTTTGGTGAAGAAGTAGGGACGGGCCTGACGTTTGTCAGGCAGAGCGTTATCGCCCATCTCTTTGCTGTGATCCACGTAGTTGGCGGCTGCGCAGTAAATGTTGGTGGGATACAGGATGGGGGCCGCAAGCCGGATGGTGGACAGGGGACCCACCACAGCAGAAGGCAACTTCCGGCTCTTTCCGGCCATATCTCTGAGCGCAGGCAGCACCGTCTCCCAGTTTTCCAGAACTGATAGAACAGAGCCCGGTTGACATCCGGCCAACCCCACTCCTCCAGCCTCAAACGCCCGTTCCATATCCATCACCGTTTTGTCCTCAAGGAGGAGTCCAGCGCGGGGGTTCTCCCCGTTCGCCCGGTAACTCAATAAGCGAAATCCCATGATATCATGCCCCGATCTTTCTTTGTATTTTCACCAAGTGCACCTTTCGGTTCCCACCCCATGAAATGGACCTGCCGCCAAAGGCCTGGTTTTTCTTACCTCAACAGCGCGTGGGCCAGACGCACGTACATCTCAACCCCTGAGGGAAGGATTCCCTCGTTGAAATCAAAAAGACTGTTGTGCAAAGGCGCTGAGCCTTCAAAACCGGCCCCCAGAAAAAAGAAGAAGCCGGGAACCCTCTCCAGAAAGAAGGCCATGTCGTCTCCGGCCATAATGGGTTCCGGTTCGAAGACGCGGTCAGGCCCCACGACTTCCCCGGCGCAGCGGCCCACGATTTCCGCCAGGGCCGAGTCGTTGACGGTGGGGGGGTAGCCGCGGTGGTATTGGAACTCATATCCAGCCCCCATGGCCTCGCAGACACCTTTGATAATTTTTTCCATGCGTTCCTGCCAGGAGTCCCAGATTCCCCGGTCGAAGGTTCGGGTCGTTCCCGAGAGTACACTCTCACCCGGGATGATATTGAAACTGGTACCGGCATGGAAAGTGCCGATGGTCAACACGACCGGGTTCAGGGGGTTGACCTGTCTGCTAACAAGCCGCTGCAGGGCGTTGATGACCTGCACGCCAACATCAATGGGATCCACGCAGAGATGTGGCATGGCGCCATGCCCGCCTTTGCCGAGGATCCTCAGATCAAACCGGTCGTTGGCGGCCAGTACGGTTCCGGCCTTTACGCCAAGGGTTCCTTCGGGCGCGTCATGCAGATGGCAGCCGAGGACGAGATCCACCTTCGGACGTTCCAGCACGCCCGCATCGATCATGGGTTTAGCCCCTCCGGGGCCCTCTTCAGCGGGCTGGAAAACGAATTTGATATTGCCTTTTAATTCGCCTTTGATCCTGCTGAGTATGGAAGCCGCACCCAGGGCCATTGCCATATGGGCATCGTGCCCGCACGCGTGCATAAACCCGTCGTGCGTGGAAGCAAAAGACAACCCGGTCTTTTCCGCAACCGGAAGTGCATCCATATCCGCTCGGATCATCAATGTCTTTCCTTCTTTTCCGAGTTGCAGCAATCCGACCACCCCGGTCCCGGCGACCCCGGTTTCGACACTGATCCCCATTCCGCGCAGGTGATCGGCGACAAGGGCAGCGGTCTTCCTTTCACAGAATGCTGTTTCGGGAATCCTGTGCAATTCTCTTCTCACGGCGATAACCGCTTCCTTCTCTTCTTGAGCCAGTCTCTTGAAATCAACCATTGAAGATGTCCTCTGCTCCTTTCCCCGGAGTTTCCCCTGATTCTCTGGATGCACTCAACCGATCATGGACGCGCCCTTATCGTAGGGGGAGTGATTCAGGGCGATCTTGTCCGGGCTCATCCTTCGAAGAAGGACCGCCTCAAAGAGCTTCCTATCGAAGTGAAAAAAGGCCATCACGCCACCTTGCCCCATGTTTCCGTCCACTTTGTCTTCACGTCCGTGTTGACCGTGTAGGCCGGCAATTCCCCGCGGAGGGCCTGGACGACCTGAGTCATGGGCCTCCGATACAGATCCGCCTCTGCCGTCTCTGAGTACCATGCACAGTGTCCGGTGAGAATGACGTTGTTCATGGTTAGAAGCGGATTGTCCGGGGCGATCGGTTCATCAATGGTCACGTCGATCCCGGCGCCGGCGATCAGCGCTTCCTCCAGGGCCTGGATCAGCCCGGGCTGATCCACACACCCTCCCCTCGCCGTATTGATAAAATAGGCCGTTCGCCGCATCTTCTTGAATTGATCATATCCGAACATATTGCTTGTTTCTGAAGTGAGAGGGGTGTGGATACTGATAAAATCGGATTCTGCAAGGAGGGTATCAAAATCAACGGGTATAACCCCCCGGCTCTCCATGACCGGCCCCAGAACATAGGGATCATAGGCGATCACGCGCATCCCCAATCCCAAGGCCTTGAGGGCCGTCGTTGTCCCGATCTTGCCAAGGCCCACAATGCCGAGTGTCTGCTCCCGCATGCGGTACATGGGCCGGGCGATTTCGTCCAGGGCCTTTTTGTCTACCGTAAAGACCACCCGGCGTTCTCGTACCGCTCTGTCCGCTTGGAGCAACCTGTGGCCCAGGGCCAGCATAAGCCCGATGGCAAGCCCCGAGACCTCGTCCAGGCAGTAGTCCGGGACATTGGTTACCGCTATACCCAGTTCGGTTGCCGCCTGCAGGTCGGTCTTGTCATACCCGATGCCAATGCCCGCAATCACACGGCATTTGGGCAGGGCCTCGAGAAGACGACGGTTGAATGGCTGGATGGAGACCACACCGATGAGGGCGTCCGCATTGCTGGCGTGCGCGATGATCTCATCTTCCATCATCCACATTCCATTGACGAGCGTTGCACCAAGGGAGTGGAGCAGTTCATTGCCAAAATCGACTCCGGGCAGAGTGAAAATATTAACGACTTTGAAACTCATAATCTTCCTCCATCACGAATTTTATACGCCCCGGCTTCCGCTTCCCGATTCGGGTCAACGGATTATCTCATCACGTGGGGCAAGTAAAGAGCAATCTCCGGAAATAAGAAGAGTAAGGCGGCACAGGCAAAAAGGCTCAGAAGGAACGGGAGGACGCCTGTATAGATTACGCTGAATGGCTCCCCCGTTATGTTTTTGACCACAAAGACGGTGATGGCCACAGGGGGGATGATCACCCCGATCATGAGGGTGATGCCGATCATAATACCGAACCATATGGGATCAAAACCAAGCTGGAGAACGGCAGGGTAAAAAATAGGGGTTGCAAGGATCATAAATGCCAGATCATCGATAATGGAACCGCCAATCAGATAGATGAAAATGATGATAATCATAATGAGGTTTTTGGGCAGGGCCAGACCGGATACCCAGTCCGCCGCGATAAAAGGAATCCCTGTAACGGCCAGGAAGTGACCAAACACGATAGAACCACCAATGAGAAGGAGTACCATACAGGCCGTTCGAAGCGATTCCTTGAAAGATTTCACCAGCATCCTGAAAGGGAGCGACCTCTTGACATATGCCAGCACAAGTACCGCCGCTGTCCCGATGCTTCCTGCCTCAGTCGGAGAAAACCACCCCTTCATGAGCCCACCGATGACCAGGTAGAAGATGACGGCCACCCACAGGAACTCGGGGGAGGACCTGATTCTCGCTTTCCAGGTTGCCCTCGGCGCCTGCGGGGCGATGGACGGATCGATCTTGACCCACCCGTAGATAACGAAAATGAAAAAAAGGGAGATGAGCAGTCCGGGGATCACTCCGGCCAGAAAGAGTTCGCCGATGGATTGTTCGGTGATGAGACCGTAGATCATGAGGGGGACACTCGGTGGAATCAACATTCCGAGCGTACCCACCGACGCCACGACGCCGGTTGAGAGCTTCTTGTTGTAACCCAGGCGTGTCATCTCAGGAATAGCAATTCCCGCAAAAGTAGCGCAAGTGGCCAGAGTAGAACCGCACATGGCCTTGAAAAGCGTTGCGCCTACAACGGTGGTCATGGCGAGACCACCGGGGATATGGCCCACGAATTTTTCTGCCGAATTGTAAAGCTTTTTCGCAATATCCGAGTTTGAGGCAACCTGCCCCATAAGAACAAAAAGAGGGATCACGGTAAATCCATAAGAAGTGAACGTCTCGAATAAGTCTTTGACAAGCATATTGGAGGCCGCACTCCACGTGCCCAGGTAACCCAGTCCGATAAAACCGATGAGCGCCATGGCGTACGACAACTCGATACCGGTCAGAAAAAAGAGCAACAAGACAAATATTCCGACGATGCCAGCCGTTATCTCATCCATTGCGGTCTCCAACAAGCTTCAAAATCTGCGAAATGAAAGTCAAACACTGGATCAGGCAGCAGAAGGCCAGCCCGAAAGAAATAGGATAGTAGGGCATTCTGAATACGGGAGTAACTTCCTTTGTCTTTAAGAGATCAAAACTCATAAGGACGAAGTTCCAGCTTATCCAGAGGAAGAGCCCTATTCCTATGATCCGCGTAGCAACCTTGATCCGATTGCTGACCTTACGCGGAAGCATCATCAGCAGGAAATCGACGTCGATGTGCCCTTTGAGCATCGACGTATACGGAATGGCAAAGCCAATCACCACGGCGCCTAAAAATGAGATGATTTCAAAATCGCCGACAATCGGTTTCCCAAAAGCCCTCATCACCACATTCGTCAACGTGAAAAGGAACATAAAGGCAAGCGTCAGTCCTGATATGAGCAAAAGGAAATTGCACAAGGCACGTTCGAATGCGGGCCAGGCCTTCATGATCGACTCCTTTCCTGATAGGACGCTCCGGGGGCGTCGGCGCTGCCGTCCCCCCTAATATGAGTTAGTGGATTCTTACACGCTGATTCTGAGAAATTATCTCTCAAAATCCAGCAACGCATTGAAATCCCTTGGAGTGTTGGAGTAATGGAGTACTGGAGTGTTGGATGCTCCTGTAATCCCGATCGGTTCGCATGAGCCAATGTGTACAAGTGACATGTTTGTGCTTACGTTTTTCCATTACTCCAGTACTCAAACACTCCGGGTAAGGGAATCCTCTGCTCGCGATATTCGCGATGCAATGACCAAATTTCAAATATCTTCGGTTAGTCTTTCACTTTGGAGGTTCGCCAGGTGCGGTCTTCAAGTATTCCTGGCACCACAGAAGAACCTCCTCGCCGGGAAGGCCCTTCTTTTTCATGCTCGCAACGTAGGCCTCCAGCACCGGTTGCATCCTCGCCTTCATCGCTGCCTCTTCCTCAGGGCCTGCCTTCACGATCTTCTGGCCGCTTTTAATCGCGAACACTCGCCCTTCGTCATCGATAGAACTCCATAATCTCGCCTGCTTCTCAAACCACTCTTCGTTGAGCTTTTCGATGATCTGCTGGATGTCTTTGGGCAGGGAGTTCCATTTTTCCTTGTTCATGGCCACGAAGAAGCCGTTGGCATAGGAGTTGCCCCAGTTTTCATAGGTGTATTTGCAAACCTCTCCGAATTTCCAGCCCTTCAAGGTTTCGATGGGGAGAAGCACGCCATCGGCGAGCCCGCGTTTCAGGGCGTCATAGGTCTCTAACATGGGCATGGTGGTGGGGGTACCACCGGCAGCAGCCACAACCTTTGATGTGTTCGCGTCGCTTTTGATACGAAGGCCCTTCAGATCTTCCATCTTGTTGACCGGTGTTTTTGTGTGGAAAAAGCCGGGGCCATGCGCGTGCAGATAGAAGAGTTTCACGTCGTCATACTCTTTCGGCTTGAATTTCTCATAGAACGCATTGGCCATATGCGTTGACTGATACCCGCTCTTGTAGCCGAGAGGAAGTACGATCACCTCTGACAGGGGCATCCTGCCCGGTGTGTAGGACATGATGCTCAAACCGATATCGACAATTCCTTTAACCACACCATTATAGGTCTGGTTCGCCGATACGAGGGTGCCGGCAGGAAAAAATGCAACCTTGACACGCCCGTCCGTCCTCTTCTCTAACTCTTTGCACCACTCCTTATAAAGAAGGGAATGCGGGTGGTTGGGTGGGAAAAAGGTGCCAAATTTCAGTTTATAGACAGGGTCTGCCGCGGGGGCCGGTGCCGGCAGAAAACAAGCAATCCACGCAATCATACAAAAGACAAGAGAGAACTTCACGATGAAATTTTTCATAACCAAATACCTCCGTTTGTTTTTGTTGTATTCCCCTATCGCTTCCTTAAACCTTTAACCTCCTTTCTACAATTTCGCCAGTGCTTATCTCCTTTAAACCCGTGCACTTTGATTCTGATAGATTATCTATCACGACATGGCAAAGCTTTCAAACTCCTTGGAGTGTTGGAGTCCTGGAGTGATGGAAAAAGATGTGAGCACAAGCAGCTCGCCTACACGCACTGGCCCATTAGAAACGCCAAGATTCCAAGGTCATTCAATACTCCAATACTCCAGCACTCCATATACAACAACGAGAAAACCCGCGATCCAGAGGCAGACGTCTGAGTCCGTGAACGGTTAATATCCATCTACCCAACTTTTGAGTTCCCTGGGATATCCCGCAGTTCCGGTTTATTCACTTTTCCCGCGGGATTTCTCGGGAGGGAATTCATAAATTCAACATACTTTGGAACCTTGTAATCGGCGAGACGTGCTGCACAAAAGGACTTCATCTCCTCATCCGTTGCCGTTTCCCCCGGTTTCAAAGCAATGCAGACCTTCACCGCCTCACCCATCACGGGATCAGGGATACCCACCACGGCCACCTCTAACACCTTCGGGTTATCGCATATCACATTCTCCACTTCCAGGGAGTAAATTTTCTCACCTCCGCGATTGATCATGTCCTTTTTACGGTCCAGGATGTAAATAAACCCTTCTTCATCGATCATGCCGATGTCCCCTGTGTGCACCCAGCCATCCACGATGGTTGTACGTGTCGCCTCCACATTCTTCCAATATCCCTTAAAGACTTTTGCCCCTCCCAGTAAGATCTCGCCGACGGCGCCTCTCGGCACTTCACGTCCTTCGTCGTCCACGATCTTGGCGACCACGGTCGGCAGGCATTTTCCGACTGCCTTGATTTTGCGGAGCGCATCTTCAAAGGGGGTCGAGGTCGCTATGGCAAAACACTCTGTCAGGCCGTATCCCACACTGATTTGAAGATGTGGCAGCTTGGCAAAAATGCCCCTGACCATTTCCTCGGTGGCAGGAGAACCTCCGAAGAGGGCTGTCCTGAAAGATGAAAAATCGTAGGTCTCAAAATCAGGGTGATTGACCATGAGCCAGACGACATTGATGACACCCATATACTGCGTCACCTTTTCCTTGGCCATGATTTCTAAAAACGCCTTGGTTTTGAACTCCCGCATGTAGATGCATGCAACACCACTGAACAGGGTCGGAAGCATGAGGCAGGTAAGCCCTGTGATATGAAACAGGGGGACACAGCAGGCCATCTTATCATCCGGTTGGAACTGGATGAAGTCGCTCACAAGCATCGCGGTCAGGATCATGCCCCGCTGATGGAGAACAGCGCCTTTCGGCTTTCCCGTGGTCCCCGAAGTATACATGATGCCCGCATCATCCGATTCCGATAGGGCGACCTTGGGAAATCCATTTGCCGGGCTATCCTTTAGAGAGGAAAAGGAGACGGTTCCTTGTGGTGCTTCAGGGCCGTTAAAGAATATCTTCTCAATCGTCTTCAGGGTTTCTCTGATGGAAGCGATGAAGGGCCAGTACGCTTCATCGACGATCAATGCCTTGCTTTCGGAATCGTTTATCTCATAGGCCAGTTCCTCGCCCTTGAACCGGGTATTGAGCGGCACTGCGATAGCGCCCAATTTCATCAGAGCAAAAAAACTCAGGGGAAATTCCATCTGCACGCCTAAGAGCAAGGCGACATGGTCCCCCTTCCTGATCCCGTGTTTTGTCAGGGCGGATGCAATCCGGTCTACGATCCCGTCGAACTCTTTGAATGTCAGGCGCCATTCCCCTTCAATAAACCCCACCTTGTCCGGATATGTCCTGACCGTGTTTTCAAGTAGATCGACCAGGCTTTTGGGTCTGATTTTAAAAATCTCACCCTTGAAATCGGGCCGCTCTTCGTCAACGATTTCCCAACCACTTTTGCTCTGTAATCGGTCCATCTCATCCTCAATATTTTGACAGGATTAACAGGATTAATGGGATAAAAGAAGAAGGTAACCGTTCACGGAGTGATGGAGTCGTGGAGTACTGGAGTGATGGAAACAGATGTCCTTGCATGCAGGTCGCTTGCGCCCATTGACTCACGATAAACGGCCATGATTCCAGGTTCATCCAATACTCCAATACTCCAGTACTCCAATCTACCGCAGTATGGCAGAGCCATTTCTCTCTGACCTTGCCCTGAGAGCAAGGGTTTTCATTTTGCACTAAATACGTTCCAGGACCAGTGCGAAACCCATTCCCCCTCCGGCACACAGGGAGGCAATCCCGAGGCCGATACCGTCGGCAACCATCCCGTAAAGGAGCGTGACCACCAACCGGCAGCCCGTCGCGCCTACAGGGTGCCCGAGGGCAATGCCATTTCCATGGATATTCACCTTGTCCCGGTCCAGACCCAACTCCTTCTCGCAGGCAAGATACTGGGCAGCAAACGCCTCATTGATCTCGAAACGGTCTATGTCACTGAGATGACAGTTCGCCCTTTTAAGGGCGCCTTGGATGGCAGGGACCGGCCCGATGCCCATGAAATCCGGATCAACTCCGGCCGCATGATAGGCTCTGATCCTCGCGAGTGGTTTCAGGCCTAATTCTCTTGCCTTTTCCGGCGCCGCCAGAATGACTGCCGAAGCGGCATCATTCATGCCACATGCGTTTGCGGCGGTCACTGTTCCATCCTTTTTAAAAACAGCCGGGAGACTGGCCAGGGTCGCTAAACTCACGTCCCGTCTTACGTGTTCGTCAATGTCGAATATGATCGGGGCCTTCTTGCGTTGCGGGATTGAAAATGGCGTTATCTCGGCCTTGAACTTACCTTCATCAATCGCTTTGGCCGCCCTTTGGTGGCTCAGAACGGCAAACCCATCCTGCTCCTCCCTGGTGATTGCATACTTCTCTGCAAGATTTTCGGCGGTCAACCCCATGCCGACCCCGATATGCGGTTCCTGCATCCCTTTCCAGACCAAATCGTATGCCTCCAGATGCCTCAGACGTTGACCCCATCGGGCCGAAGTCATAATGTATGGGGCGTTGCTCATGCTCTCCACGCCACCGGCCAGAACAATTTCCGATTCCGCGCACTGGATCGCCTGAACACCGGAGATGATTGCCTGAAGCGACGAGCCACAGGTACTGTTGATGGTGAAACCCGGCGCTTCCTTGGGAATTCCTGCCCTGAACGCTGCGTTGCGGGCAACATTCTGCTCGATCGGTGCGAAGCAGCAACCGAAAATGACCTTGTTGATCCACTCCGGCTGAACATTCGAGCGGGTCAGCACCTCTTTTATCACATGCTCTGCCAAGGTTAACGGTGGGACATCCTTCAAGGTTCCGCCAAAATCTCCAATCGCTGTCCTCGTCCCGTTTACGACTACGACTTCATTCATCTCGACACCTCGATTATCTATCCTCGAAAAGTGGTTTGCTTTTCACAAAAAACACCCTTTTCCCTTTCCTCACATCCTCCGCACAATCCAGCGCTTCACTGTGAAATCCATTTCTTGCCTCAAGCCTTCAAGCCATTCATGAGAATCCTTCGAAAGTTTCTCACATATTCCTTCCCATTCAGGTGATAACGATTAAGGCTCCATTGATGTAGAACGCCGTGGTGGACAGCAATAAAGGTCAAGGCCGTTAAAGCAGGATCATGCTCCTCGTTGATAAGACCTTGCCGGATTCCCTCAGCGATGATTTCCTGGATAAACAGTTGATACTTGTCATGAACTTTTTTCAGGTGCGGGAAGAAATCGACGTCGGCGTTGAGTTCGGCAGTCAGGTAGTCCAGGAACAGACAAAGTTGGGGATTCTTCACCGCAAACTCTGAACTGAAACTGATGGATTTGTGCAATTTTGTTACGGGGTCCCCATCATACTCGTTGACAGCCCGAATGAGTTGATCAATATAGCGAGATTCGTATTCACTGATAATTCTTAAAAGGAGTTGCCCTTTGCTGTCGAAATGAGAATAAAAGGCGGCTTTCGTAATCCTCACTTTCTGCGTGATATCATTGATGGATGTTCCATGGTATCCCTGCCGCACGAAAAGTTCGAGGGCGGCCTGGATGATCTTGCTCTTTGTCTGTTCCCTTTGTCTCATACGGGGGTGATTCTTTGAGAAAAAGCAGGTTTGATACAGTTTTATGTCTGCTTGCTTACCAAATGGTCGGTTTGGAATGTTTAAGACAAATGG
>JACNIU010000072.1 GCA_014382905.1 Desulfobacterales bacterium | reverse complement strand
TAGCCGCCATGTATCTGAACCGCGTCTGAAGCCACTTTCTCTAACATCTCGGATGCAAAAAGTTTGGCAGTTGTTGCCTCAAATGTATGTTTTCGGCCCTGGTCTTTCAGCCAGGCGGCCTTCAAGTACTGATTCCTGGCCAATTCGATGGCCACGGCCATGTCGGCTAATTTGAACTGGATGACCTGGAAACTTGCGATAGGTTTTCCAAACTGTACTCTTTCTTTCGCATAGCGAAGGGACTCGTTCAGACAGGCCTGGGCAGCTCCCACAGCCATAGCGGCAATGCTGATCCGTCCGGTTTGCAACACCGCTAAATGCTGAGAAAAGCCCTTTGCAGGATCACCCAAAAGGTTGTCCGCAAGGACCCGGCAATCCTCAAAGATGACTTCGTGAGTGGCTGAACCATGCCACCCGATTTTTTCGTATCGCTTGCCCAGATGAAATCCAGGGGAATCTTTCGGCACGATAAAGGTGGAGATCCGTCCCGGGCCCTGCGCGGCCTTCTTGGTAACCGCCGCGATGATGATCAGGCTGGCATTATCGAGGCCGATATTGGTGATAAACTGTTTGGTTCCGTTTATGACCCATTCACCGTCCTCAAGAAGGGCCCGGGTTCTGATGGATGCGGCATCTGATCCCGCATCCGGTTCGGTGAGGCCAAAGGCCCCGATCTTTTCCCCCTTTGCTATGGGGATAAGCCACTTCTTCTTCTGGTCCTCGGTTCCAAAGACATTTAATTCCTGTGCAACAACACTGGTGGTCACATCTAAGAGTGCCCCGAAAATAGGGTCTCCACGGGATATCTCCTCGATGCAGAGGTGCATTCCCACCCAGTCACCTCCGCTGCCACCGTATTCATCGGATATAGGAATCCCCATCATACCCAACTCAGCCATCCGGTCGATGATATCATAAGGGTATTCGCCCGTACGTTCGATTTCCTCTGCCCTCGGAATAATCACTTCCGTGGTGAAGTCCCGGCACATGTCCCGGATCATCTTGTGTTCTTCTGTCAGATCAAAATCCATGTTCTCCCTCCCCAGGGTTGCTGAGTAGTTGAGTGGTTGACTATTACGTGAGACTCTCAATACACCTATCTCACCCAAAATTCAACCGCGCAATCCGGTCAGGGTAATTTCCCTGAAAATGAGAGGCATATCAGCACGATCGGGATGCAGCCCGGTCTGAAAAAGGTCGGTGTATTTGGTGTGTTTAAAATGAGACCTTTGCAAAACGCCCTCTTTTCGCCAATCTCAGCGTCAGGCTCGAATTTCAATCCTCGAAATATTCAATATATTCCTGTGGTTGAAATTTTCGCCTTCCTTGATCTTGACAAAAATTGAACGTTTTTCAAAGGTCTCAAAATGTGATTTTCAGGATCAGTTTTCATCCATGTATTCATTGATTTGGGGAACATCTTTGGGAAATGGGTGCGTGAGGTGATCCTGGAGAAAATCTATTATCTCTGCTGTCGACTTCCTTTTCTCAACAAAGAGGTGGTATTCCCCTTTTATGGCACAGATTCCTCCCTTTAGTTTCAAACCTGCCGCTTCAAGGAGATCATAATGAATCTGTATCCCCTTTTTGGCTGCTAAATCCTCAAGTTCAGCCAAGCGAGTCTGAAGCGCAGGGGAGGGGGCCTTTCCTCTTTTTTTGGGTTTCATGTCAATCTCCGGTTCCAATGTGTTGACGGGGCTCATATCATAAAGTATAGATCCTTTTAAATCAAGTGATGCGGGGCGTGGGTTCAAAGGCGGAGGCCTTTGTATTCTCGACCTCCTTAACATCCATCACGTCTATGGTCCGGCGCTTAAACGTAGAGAACGCCTTAGAACGGATTGTGAAGGAGGTTCCTGGCTGGTCCGGCGGGACAAGGATATTGAGCATTTTTCAATGGTCTCTTCAATGAGGGATATGGTGAAAGGCTCCAGAGTCTGGGGAGGGTAGGGCGCCTTCTTTCAAGGGTTATGGTTCATTGAACTGCGCCTTCTATCATCAGCCGCACCCCTTTCGGCGCAACGAACCGGAAAAACCCCTCTTCAAAATCCTTTTTTTCGGTCAGACCTCCGAGATTGAAGATGGTTATACTCCCCAGTCGATTGTAGATCTGTACTGACCGGATCTCATATTGCCCCGTAATCGTCAGGGCGATCCGATCAATCTCCTCCCAGGGGGGATCCGGAATGAGGTCCATTTCATGTTCCCCGGAGGTGTTCCGGCCCTGCAATACGACCTGAAAGCTGTTCTCCACCCGGGAAAGACCGCGGAATATGTCGCTTAAGAGTCGCAATTCCTTCCCGAAGTCCTTGGATGGGTACTGGTAGGCGCATTTCTTGTCCGGGATGTACCACCAGAGGATATCATTATTGGCGATGATGGTTTCTGCCTTTGGCTTTTCCTGCTCTAACCTCAAAAAATAGGGATGTTTGAAGAAGATGTTACCCGAGGCCATATCTCCTTTGGCCTGATCCCCTAACATGCTCATGGACCGCGTGACGACCTCACGGCTGTAAGGGAGGGAAAGACCTGCAAGGTTGCCGTAGTTTCTTTTGATCCCTTGCAAGATATCCACCAGGCTTTCATCGGCCATTGCAGGGCCCTGGAGGAGGAATATCAGGAGAGGGAAGACGATCAACCGCCTTAGCATCTCAAGTTACCTTCCTTCCGTAAACATCACGCGGCCGGACCCCGTCCGAGGGGCCGACGATCCCTTCTTTTTCCATCACCTCAATCATTCTGGCGGCCCGGTTGTAGCCCACTCTTAATTTGCGCTGCAACATGGAAATGGAGGCCTGGCCTGTCTTGGAGACGACCTGAATAGCCTCTTCATATTTTTCATCCAACTCCATTTCTTCTTTCTCACACTCTTCTTCGTTCGCAATATGAGAAAGAATGGTCGCATCATAATCCGGTTTTTTCTGCTGCCTCAGAAAATCTGTAACAGCCTTTACCTCCTCTTCGGAGACGTATGCCCCATGAATCCTCATAATGCGGCCGACGCCAGGCGGCATGAAGAGCATATCGCCGTCTCCCAAGAGATGCTCCGCGCCATTGGTGTCTAAAATGGTCCTGGAGTCCACCTTGGATGAGACCTGGAAAGACAGCCGGGTAGGAAAGTTGGCCTTTATTATCCCTGTGAGAACGTTGACCGAAGGACGTTGTGTAGCGATAATTAGATGGATGCCGGCGGCCCGGGCCATCTGGGCCAGACGCGTGATCGCCTCTTCCACCTCCTTGGATGAAATCATCATTAGATCCGCCAACTCATCAATGATGACGATGATGTAGGGAAGGGTCCTGTCGATCCCCTTTGAAACATCCGCCTGTGAGGCTTTCACTTCTCCCACTATCTTTCGGTTATAGGTTTCGATATTTCTGACCCCCCTGTCAGACAGAAGCATATACCGCCTCTCCATTTCGTCCACCGCCCATCTGAGGGCCTTGGTTGCATCCTTGGGCTGGGTTACAACCGGATGGAGCAGGTGAGGGATGTCGTGGTAAGTGGAGAGTTCAATCCTTTTGGGGTCGACCAAGAGGAATCTGGCCATCTCCGGGGAGACTTTAAACAGGAGGCTTTGGATCATGGTGTTGATGGAAACACTCTTTCCTGTTCCGGTTGCTCCGGCCACCAGGAGATGAGGCATCTTTGAGAGATCTGTAACCACGGCCGCTCCTGTGATGTCTTTGCCCAAGGCGATCGGCAGCTTGAACTTGGTGTTTATATAGGCGGGGCTCGAAAGAATCTCCTTTAAATAGACCCCTTCCCGCTGATTATTGGGGATTTCAATCCCGATGGCGGCCTTTCCGGGTATCGGCGCCACAATCCGGATACTTTGCGCCCTGAGGGTCAAGGCAAGGTCATCGGAGAGGTTTGCCACCTTGCTTATCTTAATTCCAGGGGCAGGCTTGTATTCGTACATGGTAATTACCGGCCCGGGGAGGATTTCAATCACTTCCCCGTCTACCCCGAAGTCTGAAAGTTTTCTCTCAAGACGGCGGGCGTTCATCTCAAGACTCTCACGCTGTATCTTGATGTTTTTTCTCTCAGGGGGATCCCGCAGGAGGTCTAAAGGGGGGAGCTTGAATTCGCCGGCAACATGCATGAACGGGAATCGCTCCTGCTGGGGCGATTTTCCTGATTCTGGATCTGGCTTGACGATGGTGACTTTTGGCCTTGATTTGATTTTGTGGTGTGCCACCATGGTCTTCCGTACCCTTTTCCGCCGTTCTTTTATCTTTATCACAATATCTCTGAATCGTTTCAGTATACCAAGGATCCACAGCCCGACCCTCCAAAATATCCGGCCCAGGGAGAGGTGGGTCACCACCATGAGTGAAATAATAAACACTGTCACGAGAAAAACATAGGCCCCGAAATGATTCAGGACAGCCCGTATCAATCCGGCCAAATGGAGGCCCACCAGTCCACCAGCGGGCATTCGTCCTCCCCGGAAAGTCAGTCCTCCGGCAAACTGGAGGTTCAGGATTGCCGCAAAGGAAGCAAGGAGGGCGAGGAATGCAACGGTGGTCACGAGAGGGGATGAGAGGGGACGTCCCCGAAACGAAATGAAAGAAATGGCAAGGAGTAAGAGGGGTAGCCAGAATCCTGAAAATCCGATGAGACCGAACAGCGCGCCCGCCAGGTGGGAGCCTGCTGTTCCGAAAAGATTATGGGCTTTGCCTACAGGCCCTGTTACATTCCAAAAGAGCCTGTCCCCGGGATAATAGGAGAGAAGGCTTCCAGCAAAAATGATTGCTATCAGCAGGAATACAAGGCCCAAGATCTCCTTTCTCAGGGGATGTGCGCATTTGTTAGATTTGCCTTCGGCATTTGATGTACGGCTTAGATTTTTTTTTCTTTTCTTCATCTTTACAGGTGTTCGCCGGCTGCCCTCTAAACGGGGATGATGACAGGTATTATCAAGGGGCTTCTCTCTATCACTTTATAAAAAAAGCGTTTCAGTCTTTTTCCGATTTCCGATTCGACCTCGCTGCAATTAATGGGCGATGGCCGTTCAAGATCGTCCAGCACCTCTAACACGATACATTGGGCGTCTTCAAGGATAAATTGCCCCTGGTTTTCAAATACAAAACCCCGTGAGATAATTTCCGGTCCGTAGATGGTTTCTCCGGTCTCTTCGTCAACCGCTAACAGGACAACAACCATCCCGTGCCCACTGAGTTTTCTCCTGTCCCTCAGAACTGTTTCTCCGATATCGCCGACCCCTTTGCCATCCACAAGAATCTTTCCGGTGGCAACAGGACCCTCCAATTGCATTTGGAGGTCTTTAAAACAGATGACATCGCCATCTTCCGCGATCAGGACACGGTCACTTGTCATCCCCATCTCCAAAGCTATCTGTGCGTGCTTTACCAGGTGCCTGTATTCGCCGTGGATAGGTACGAAATATTTGGGCCTGACAAGGCTTAGCATGAGTTTCAACTCCTCCCTTTTTGCATGTCCGGAAGTATGGATATCGGAGACCTTTTCATAGACAACATCAGCTCCCAGGCGATAGAGCCTGTTTATGACTGAAGTAATCGCCTTCTCATTGCCAGGTATGAACCGGGATGAGAGGATGACGGTGTCTCCGCTCTTTATCTCTATCCCCTTGTGTCTGCCCTGAGCCATCCGGGTCAGTGCGGACATGGGTTCTCCCTGGCTCCCGGTGGTGATGATGACGACGTTCTGATCCGGGAACTGGCCAATTTGGTTTTCGTTGATTTCAATATCCTGGGGGAAGGTAATAAATCCTTGTTCCCTGGCAATTCTCACATTGGTAACCATACTTTTCCCGTTGAAAACCACTTTGCGGCCGAATTTTGCAGCCAAGGATATCACCTGTTGAATGCGGGTGATATTGGAGGCAAAACTCGCAACGATAAGCCTTCCCCGGCAGACTTGAAACAGATCCTCTAATGTTTTTTTGACATCCTTCTCGCTGAGCGTGTATCCCTCCTTCTCCGCATTTGTGGAATCAGAGAAGAATGCCAGGACCCCCTTTTCCCCGAAATGAGCAAAACGGATCAGATCCGTAAACTGTGAATCCACCGGAGTGAAATCGATCCTGAAATCACCCGAGTGTAAAAGTATCCCTTCAGGTGTCTCGATGGCAAGGCCAACCCCGTCAACAATGCTGTGATTCACACTGATATATTCGATGGTGAAGGGCCCGAGGTGTGTGGTATCTCCCGCTCGTATTTCACGAAGATCGGCTTTCCCTGTCAAATGATGTTCCTCAAGCTTTTCTCTTAAGAGCCCCAGGGTGAAGCTGGTGCCGAAGACAGGGACCGGGAAGCTCTTGAGAAAGAAAGGCATGGCACCTATATGATCTTCGTGACCATGGGTGAGGATGATTGCCCTGATCTTTTTATCGTTTTTCTTGAGATATGTGAAATCAGGGAGTACCAGGTCCACTCCCGGCATGTAATCATCTGGAAACATCAGGCCCGCATCTACAACCAAGAGATTGCTCTCATGTTCTATGACCATCATGTTGAGCCCGATCTCTCCTAAACCACCCAGAGGTATCACCTTCAGCATTTTTTCTCCTTACTATTTTCGGAGGGGATCCAAACGAAACACGCCGCCACTTTGTTTGTGAGACTGAAGTGGAAGTGCAATTATTCTTTTGAATAAACAAGAGCTTAACCCTTTACGCGGTACCAGTCAATAGAGAATACGCGTTTTGTGGTATCCGCCACACTCGCCCCCCAACATTCAGGCAAATAAAACAGGCTATGTACTGCGTCCTATTTGTTACTGTAAATGCCTTTGATAAATGCCTTTGACTTGCCTGCTTTCATTATGGTATGAAAGCTATTATGTAGATAGTTGAAGTTTTCACGGCCCTTAACGAGAAGGAAGGAGATCAAGAGATGGCTGGCGTGAACAAGGTGATATTAGTTGGAAGATTGGGAAAGGATCCTGAGGTGAAGTATACGCCCAACGGGGCAGCAGTAGCCAAGTTTACAGTAGCTACATCGCGAGAATGGAAGGATAGAAATACCGGCGAAAAACAAGAAAACACGGAATGGCATCGGATTGTTGCCTGGGAGCGACTCGGAGAAATCTGTGGCGAGTATCTTCGAAAGGGAAGCCAGGTCTACATCGAAGGAAGATTGCAGACAAGGTCCTGGGAAGACCAGGATGGGAATAAGAAATGGACCACCGAGGTGATTGCTCAAACAATGCAGATGTTAGGTTCTGCCGCAAGAGGTGGAGAGGCACAGTCTCAGGCTGAGCAGTTTCCAACGGAAGAGCCGATAAACGTCCCGGAGGATGATATCCCCTTTTAAGGTTCAGAGAAATTCCCCATCTGCAGCATCCATACGAGGCGGGGGGCTTTAGGCCTCGCCCCCTGATTTCTTCTCGTTTTCTTTGGGAGCAGTGATTTCGTCCGGGGGTTCATTTGTGGCCTTCTTAAAATTCTTGATCCCCTTGCCTATCCCGCTTCCTATCTCGGGCAGTTTGCCCGCCCCAAAAATGATCAGGATAATGATCAAAATGATGATCAGTTCCGGCATGCCTATACCAAACATATAGCTACCTCCCGTACAGGGTGTGAGACCTTGACTGAAATTGGGCGTTTCTCCAAGGACCTATATAAATCCCTAAAAATTAAAGAGTTAGCCGATTTCCTTAGTGCTAATCGGTAGATTTCTCTCTCAATCGGTTGAAGTCAAAAGAGTTTCTAAACTTTTCAATCGAGCGCTGGTAATCTAACCAGCATGCCCATAGTTCGATCCATTCGTCGTTGTGCCAGAAGATATCGGCTTCGCTGCGACCTTCTTTAGATATCTTCTGGAATGCCTCGAATTCGGAAAGGCAGCTTTCACAGAGACTGGACTCGGCGAGGGCCGGTTGCGGCGGACTCGATGAATCAGGCCCCTTTGTCTGGCGACCGCACATGGCGCATCTGAAATGGCAGGCAGAGCACTGCAAAACCCTCTGTACTGCTTCAAACTTATCGCGATATGCCTCAACCTGCTCTTTTCGTCTTCTATCTTTAAGTCGAGCGGTAATATTCAGCACTTTTTCCATAAGATCCCTGCTCCGCCTTTTCTTGAGAAGCTTTCAAATAATATCACTGTGGACAGTGTGAGTCAAGGAGGCTGTCCGAGAATGAGAAATTTTTTGCAAGGTCAAGAAAGGCGAAGAGTTTAACCACAGGAATACATTGAAGTATTTTGAGGATTAAAATCTGAACCTGACGCAGAGATTGCGGAAAATAGCCATTCTCGGACAGCCTCCAAGGCAGGCAATGCTCAAATCATCTTTTTTCCATAACTTCATGAACGGTTTTTCCCAGGGCGCCAAGATCCATGGCCACCGTAATCCCGGCGGCCTTAAGAGAGGATATCTTATCTTCCGCCTTTCCCTGACCGCCTGAGATGATGGCGCCCGCATGCCCCATTCGCCTGCCCGGGGGGGCCGTCTGGCCGGCGATAAAGGCAATCACTGGTTTCTTGAATTCCTCACGAATGTATTTGGCGGCCTCTTCCTCGGCAGTCCCCCCTATTTCACCAATGAGAACGACCCCTTCGGTGTCGGGGTCTTCTTTAAATCTCTTCAGGTGGTCGATAAAGGTTGTTCCAACGAGGGGATCCCCACCGATACCGATACAGGTGGATTGACCAAGCCCAACTCGGGTCAGTTGATCCACCACCTCGTACGTGAGGGTGCCGCTCCTCGAGATGACCGCCATTGGGCCAGGCTTGTGAATGGGCCCCGGCATGATCCCCACTTTGGTTTTTCCTGGTGAGATAATGCCAGGGCAATTGGGACCAATGAGGACTGACTTCCTGGTTTTAAGGAAGCTGGCCACCTTGACCATATCGAGTACCGGAATCCCTTCTGTTATGCATACGATGAGATCGAGCCCGGCGGAGGCCGATTCAATGATAGCGTCTGCCGCAAAGGGGGGGGGCACGAAAATACAGGAGACATTTACTCCCTCTTTCTCTGCAGCCTGTTTCACCGTGTTGAAAACAGGCACGCCTTCAACCTCATGGCCGCCCTTCCCCGGTGTTACGCCTGCGGCCACCACGGTTCCGTATTCAAGCATACGTTTTGTATGAAAGGTGCCTTCCCGGCCCGTGATCCCTTGTACGACGACTCTGGTGTTTTCATCTACTAATATACTCATGATCTACCTGTCTCGGAGACCTGCCTGGCCACCAGATCTGCTGCTTCGGCCAGGTCTCTCGCCACTAAGAATTTCAAATCGGAGTCCCTGAGGATCTCTCTTGCTTCCTTCACATTTGTCCCCTCTAATCTGACGATCAAAGGAACCCGTATCCCTGTTTTTTTTGCCGCGGCAACAACACCCCTTGCCAGAACATCACACCTTAAAATACCACCAAAGATGTTGATCAGGATCGCCTTGACTCGCCTGTCTTTTAGGATGATCTCGACCCCTTTGGTGATCATGTCTTCGTTAGCCCCTCCGCCGACATCTAAGAAATTGGCAGGCTCTGCGCCCGCCATCTTAATGACATCCATGGTGGCCATGGCCAGCCCTGCGCCATTTACCATTGCGCCGATATTCCCATCCAGGCGGATATAATTTAGCCGGTATTTCTCTGCCATCAATTCCAGAGGGTCTTTTTCTCTCGGGTCATCAAGCTGGAGGAGTTCCTTTTGCCTGAAAAGGGCATTATCATCAATATTGATCTTGGCATCTAATGCGAAAACCTTACGATCCTTTGTTAATACAAGGGGGTTGATCTCAACGAGGGTACAATCGAGTGTCATAAAGATCTTGTATATATTGGCCATGACGGACATGAGTGTCCTGAGTGCGCCGAACGGGGGGGGAGGGTCCTGATTGTACAAGAGGTTTCTTGCATTATGTGTCATCCATCCCACTGCAGGTTCGATATGTTCTTTTATAATAAGTTCAGAAGATTTGGCAGCAAATTCTTCTATTTCCATGCCCCCTGCAAGGCTGAAGATCATGGTGGGGCACGCAGTTGATCTATCAATGATCATGCTGAGATAGTATTCTTTGTCGATTTCGACCCCTTCCTCAATCAGGACCTGATTGACAGTGATCCCTTCAGGACCGGTTTGAGGGGTCACCAGCCTGTTACCCAGCAGCGATTCTGTTGCGGTAACGACCTCATAGGGATAATGCGCAATTTTTACGCCGCCCCCTTTACCTCTACCGCCAGCATGGACTTGGGCCTTGACGACCCATGGGGGACCGTTGATGATTTGCGTCGCCTTTGTCGCCTGTTCTGCTGTGGTAACGACCTGGCCGTTGGGAATGGGTATCCCCGATTTTCCAAGAATATCCTTGGCCTGATATTCATGCAGTTTCATTTCAAAGCTCCATTGTCAGGTTTCAGGCGAAAAACTCTTATCATCGTTTTCACGGGGTGGATCTCAACAATATTTATTTATTATCCTTTCTTCTGATTGTCAAGGATAGTTTAAAACGTCCTGGAATTCCGATATGAGGACTAAAATAGCGCCTTGTCAAATCGGTAATTTCCATGTAAGATTTATAAGGTCAACCAAAGTGTGCCACTGCATAATCGAGCTGGAATATTCAGGAGGCTTACTAAAATGCTGCTTATTGAAGATTTAAGAGTGGAAATCGGGGACAATGTGATCCTTGCCCAGATTAATCTGGAAATCAAGCCAGGAGAGACGCATATACTCTTCGGTCCCAACGGTTCGGGAAAAACCTCCCTCCTCATGACCATCATGGGCTATTCCCAGTACAGGATAGTGGAGGGAAGGATTGTATTCAAAGGCGTAGATATTACCCATCTGCCGATAAACGAACGGGCCGATCTTGGCATCGGCATGTCCTATCAGCGACCTCCAACCATTAATGGTCTTAAGACCCGGCAGATGGTGCAGATATGTGCGAAGGATGAAATGGCGGTAGAAGACCTTGCACGGCGTGTTAATTTCTTGGATTTCTTGGAAAGGGATGTGAACGCCGGGTTTTCCGGCGGAGAGATCAAACGTTCCGAATTGCTGCAGCTTATGGCCCAGAACCCTGATCTGATGCTTTTTGATGAGCCTGAATCAGGCGTGGACATGGAAAATATACAGCTTGTGGGCCGGACGATCGCCTCTCTGCTTCAGAAAGACCCTGAACTGTCCGCCGAAGGCGCGAAAACCAAGATGGAACTGAAGCAGGAGCGCACCAAGATGGGTCTTGTTATTACGCATACCGGCTATATTTTGGATTACATATCCGCGGACAAGGGACAGGTTCTGTATAATGGGAAATTGAGCTGCATAAGCAATCCACGTGAAATTTTGACATGTATCAGCGAATCCGGGTACGGGGAGTGCGTGAGATGTATGGGATAGACGAGTTAAGGGAAGGCGCAAAAAAAGCCTCTGACAAAAAGGCAATCATCGGACCTGATATTGATCTGAGCGGGTTTGAAAAAAAGATGATTCAGCACGAATACCTTTCCGATGAGGCCTTGAGGGCGCTTCCGGATGAGGAACGGCGACAGTTGCTGATGTCGGGCCTGGATGTCTCCAAGAAGGCCAGAGGGGGCACATATTTTCAGAAGGACACGGCTGTAATTCATTGTGGCAGTGATCAGGAAGGGATAGAGGTCACACCCATACGTGAGGCCCTTGAAACGGATGATTCAATTTGGGATTACTACTGGCAACTGGTCTCTGTGGATACTGACAAATATACCGCGGCGGCAGAGCTGAATCTTCATAATGGCTATGTCATCCGGTCTCTTCCCGGGACAAGGAGCGTCTATCCTGTGCAGGCCTGTCTCTACTTGGACAGGGAGGGACTCCAACAGACGGTTCACAATATCATCATTGCAGAAGAAGATTCAGAGCTTCATATTATTACGGGATGCGCCACCTCGCCTCATCTTAAAAAAGGGGCCCATCTGGGTATCTCCGAATTCTACGTAAAGAAGAATGCGAAGCTGAGTTTTACGATGATCCACAACTGGGCAGAGGACATGGTGGTGAGACCGCGCTCTGCAGCGAGGGTTGAGGAAGGGGGGCTTTTTCTAAACAACTATATCTGCATGAAGCCTGTAAAAAGCCTCCAGATGTATCCTGTTACCCATTTGGTCGGCAAGGGCGCTGTCGCGCGGTTTTACAGCATCATCGTCGGGAGTCCAGGGTCTGAATACGATGTGGGGGGCCGAATTTTTCTCCAGAGCCCTCAAAGCCGGGCTGAAATTGTGACAAGGGCGATTAGCAATGGTGGGAAGATCATATCCAGAGGGCATTTAATCGGTGAGGTGCCGGAAATCAAGGCCCACCTGGAGTGTAAGGGCCTCATTTTGAACGGTGGACTCATTCACGCAATACCGGAACTTGAAGGTCATGTGGACGGGGTGGAGATGTCCCATGAAGCAGCTGTTGGGAAGATCGCCCAGGAAGAGATTTCTTATTTGATGTCCAGGGGGCTCGATGAAGAGGAGGCAACATCTACCATCGTGCGCGGATTCCTGAATGTGGACATCCCCGGGTTGCCCGACCAGCTGAAGGCCGAAATTGACAGGGCCATAGACACCGGCGACAAGGAGTTGATATAGGGATTTTGGAATTGAGGCGCGGTCGAAGATGACCTGAAGATGGGATGCGAAAATGTGGTAACACTTTAGCCGTTTGAAACAAAGCGTTGGACCATGAGGGTCTCTTTCCCAAAGGACGTAAATACGTGGATCGTTTCATAGGAACG
>JACNIU010000002.1 GCA_014382905.1 Desulfobacterales bacterium | reverse complement strand
TTCGGGGTTCCTAGAGTTTTTTTCTTTTTCGTCCATTGCAACTACATGGGTGCCATTGTTAAGCTCCCTAAAATCTTCGGAAATCTTCATCAGTTGTTTTAATTGAGGAGAAGCCAAAAACTCCCAGTTCACTGAGAAACTCTGGCCCCCGTTCTGAGTCTCCGTCACCATAAACACATAATAGCCATTTTCATCCCCAAAATCCCCCTTCACCTCAAAGCCGTTCTCCCGAAGTCTTTGCATAAATCCTTCCACAAAATCCCTGTCCTTAAACAACCTCTTATCCGTAATCCCATCGGAGACCAATAGCTCTATGAATCGTCGGCTGTAACCCTTTCTGGAAAGACTGTCCAGGCTACTGTAAAACCTTATCAGACCAGTAAGCATATTTTCGAGTCTCTTACCCGAAATCTCCTGCCCATCTTCAAGCAGAATCTTTTCTTTCTCCGAAATCCTTTTCAGAATCAAATTGTTAAAACCCTCTTCATCCTTAATATAGCTCTCCCTCTTTCCATCACGGACACGATAAAGAGGCGGCTGGGCCACATAAAGATAACCCCTCTCCACCAACTCAGGCATCTGTCTGAAAAAGAATGTCAGGAGCAGCGTACGGATATGGGAGCCATCCACATCTGCGTCTGTCATAATGATTACTTTATGGTATCGAATTTTCTCAATATTATAATCATTTTCCCCAATACCTGTCCCAAGAGCAGCAATCATGGTCCTTATTTCGCCGCTCGATATCATTTTATCAAACCGCGCCTTTTCTACATTCAGTATCTTACCCTTAAGTGGCAGAATAGCCTGAAATTTCCTGTCTCTCCCCTGCTTTGCTGATCCCCCCGCCGAATCTCCCTCAACAATAAATATCTCGCTCCTACTGGGGTCCCGCTCCTGGCAGTCCGCAAGTTTCCCAGGCAAGGAGTGGCTCGCAAGCACCCCCTTTCTCCTGGCAAGCTCTTTGGCCTTCCTTGCAGCCTCCCTTGCCCTGGCGGCGTCAACAACCTTGGAGAGGATCGCCTTTACAATACGGGGGTTCTCCTCAAAAAAGCTGCTTAGTCCTTCATTGACCTGGTTTTCCACCAACCCTTTTATGTCGCTGTTTCCCAGTTTGGTCTTGGTCTGTCCTTCAAATTGGGGCTCGGGCAATTTTACACTGATGACCGCTGTCAGACCTTCCCTAACATCCTCACCACTTAGTTTTTCCTTGAAATTCTTGTGTAGCGGGGAATTTTGAAGATACAGATTAATGCTTCTCGTAAGCGCTGATTTAAATCCGCTCAGATGGGTTCCCCCTTCTCGGGTACTGATGTTATTCGCATAGGAAAAAATGGCCTCTTTGTAAGAACTGTTATATTGAAGCGCGATCTCTATCATTACCCCGGTCTTCTCACCTGAGATATAAATAGGTTTCCCATGAAGGGCCTCCCTATTTCTGTTCAGATATTCAACAAAAGACCTTATTCCCCCCTCATATAGAAAATCCTTTTTTCTGCCGCTTTGCTCATCCGTTATCTTGATCCGTACCCCCTTTGTGAGAAACGAAAGTTCTCGCATCCTCCTGGTGAGGGTCTCAAATTCCCACTGGATGGCATCAAATATCTCCGGATCCGGCATAAAATGGATCTTAGTTCCTCTTTTCTTGGTCTCACCCCGCACCTCGACGGTTGACTTTGTATCTCCTTTTTCGTAGCGCTGAAAATAGATCTTTCCATCCCGGTAGACCTCTGCCTCCAGGTACTCGGAAAGCGCATTTACAACTGAAACCCCTACTCCATGCAGCCCCCCTGATACCTTATAGGTCTTATTGTCAAACTTCCCTCCTGCATGGAGTTTCGTCATTACAACTTCCAAAGCGGGCACGTTCTCACCTTTGTGAATATCGACAGGAATCCCACGCCCATCGTCGCTGATCACCACGCTGTTATCATTCAGGATTTCAACGTCAATCCGATCACAGTACCCGGCCAACGCCTCATCAATGCTGTTGTCCACCACCTCATATATCAAATGATGAAGTCCTTCCGGACCCGTATTACCGATATACATGGCCGGTCTCTTTCTGACGGCCGTCAAACCCTCTAATACTCGAATATCCGAAGCAGCGTAAGTCCTCTTTTCCTCTTCCATATCTTAAACCCTCATAGGCATGACGAGTCCCAAGAACCCTCTATCAGCCTCCCCTGTAAGCATACACGGCTTTGAGCTGTCAATAAAACCTAACCATGCAACCTCACTTTCCATGGATTGCAGTGCGTCAACAAAATATCGAGGGTTAAACCCTACTGCTATCCGTTCACCGTTGTACGCCACCTTGACGTTCTCTTGCGCTTCCCCAAGGTCCGGGTTTGTCGAAACCAGTTCCATGTTATCGTTTTCAAGGACAATCTTCACCGCGCGATACCTCTCATTGCTCAAAATGAGCATCTTCCTCATCGCCTCTAAAAGCTGGACCCTGTCAACGTTAATCTTATATTTTTCTTCCTCAGGAATAACTGCTTTATAGTCAGGAAATTTCGTTTCAAGCAGACGAACGACCATCAAAGCACCTTCCTTCCTTGCAACGCAGTTTTTCTGCTCAAACCCAACCTGCACCACG
>JACNIU010000150.1 GCA_014382905.1 Desulfobacterales bacterium | reverse complement strand
CGTCCATAAGAAACTAAATAATTGAACAAGGCTTTTTTATGATAAGTAGAGTTTCTTAGTTTCTTATGGGCGTCCCGCGTTTTCACTCGCAGTCAACAGCAGACCCTGTTTTTGTGATGTCACCTTACTTATTTTCCTATGACCGTCCCCCATTCCAGAACGCTCAGCTTAACCGGGGGGTTTTGGAGCAGCAGCGGAAAAGCCAGTCCGGGTTAAAGCTGTTAAGGCGTAGTCTTCTTGAGACCCCGCATTCTTGCAAGAAGGCTAGTGTACTGGTAGAGAGCTTTTAATAGCTCAACGGTGAATTCCATTGCGATATCAATTTCCACTTTGGTTATCTGATCGTACGATTTTGCCTCGATGTGAGCCGCATCGTTTCCAAGGATCCGAAGTTCGTCCATTGCTTCAAAAAGCTCTTGTGGTAGAACGATCTTGCTTTTTAGGCTTTTGATGCGGTCCTTGAGGTCTTTTCCGGTAGCCCTCCTTTCTTCACAGATTTCCTCTAACGTACGTCGGATCATGATTGCAGCTGCAACAAAGCAGCCTGTCGAGTGACAAGTTACGGCTTCCTCGAATGTCTTTACGATATTTACTGGTATATTCTGTTTGTTATATGCAATCCGGAGAGGCGGATGCTGGAATACGAGATCTCGATCTTTTACGACAACAAACAGATGTCCCCTACATTCCGGGTCAGGACATACACGCTGGCCGCAGAAAAAATGGCCACCCACATGCAAGTCTTTGCCGATGGTTTCAAATGTCCCCTTGTTTCCACAGTGAGGACAAGTCGTTGAAACCGGACCCACCTGATGATCTGATACGCTAATAACCTTAAGTTTCATGTGATCCTCTTTGCCTTAACGTCGCGCTTCAGTTTCGTTTTGCCCGCCGCGGGCAAAACGTAAACTGAAAGCCATGGTTGGCACATTTGTGTTTCTCCCCTGTCTTTGGTTCTGGATTGTTTGGCTTACCATTCTTGCCAGGCTTGAACCCTGCCTTCAGGAAAGCCACCAGTGTGGCAATGTCATTCTCATTGACTGCGATCACTTCCTGGTATCTGGGAGTTATGTGGGTAAGACTAACGGCAAGGTCCACAGCATGGTCCCCAAGATACCAGAATTGTCTTGAAACAAGAACGCGTGCGTTATCGGGCTGGCCTTGTAAATATGCGGATCGTGCTGGATTCGCTTCTCTGAACTGGTGAAGAAGCGGCGTCTCACTGATTTTCATTGCGAATATCAACTTGTTTGGAACACCCGTGTTGTTCCCGCCGATCCCCACAATCCAGCTTCCCACGTTTGCCCATTTCTCCACTTTGGTTGTCTTGCAGCCACACAAGGTGCAAAGGCCATCGTCGGGATTAGGCGCAAATCCCGTATCGTGATCCATTCGATATGCGTAGTGTGTGACCATATCTCTCAACGCCAACGCCAATCCTGAGCCGCACCCGCCGAGGACTTCAAGGATACGGCGCGGACGTGGTCGGGCGTCGGCTCCAGGCTTTTGTCCGGCGCAACAACAGCCGTCCTCTCATTAACAGGCAAAATCAAAAGGATGGATAGGTGGCGAGGCAACCTCTACCCAACTGGACTGGCCGATCGACCACTTCCAGGCTGCCAGAGCACACGCACATGCGGCCACATAATGGGCACTGGGAGCCTCAATCGCTGCGATCCCCTTCAAACCTTGCCCCTCAAGCCAATTCAACAGGCCCCATCGAGCATTTACGTCTGCCCTGAAGACAAGCGCATGCTGAATGGGGCCGCCTCTAAGTGAGATTGTCGCACTTGGATGCACCTCGACAATAGAGGAGGGCGTCCGAGGTTCGATCGTCTGCAACAGACGGGACACTGCGATACCCCAGAGGGTCAAGTAGACCATGCGATTTAATGTCGGTGGCATCACCGTTCCGGAACGTAAGCCCGCAGCTATAATTGCGGCGCGGAGCCGGGCGTCGCCAGGGCGATCACCACCGCCGACATTATACGACAATGGTGCATCAATCCCAGTAACCACGTCCTCTTCCGCGGCCCATTGCTGGAACCGACCGATGATTGAATGGTCATCGGCTCCGCTGAGGGCTTCAGATAGCAGGAGCTTGTCGCCCTGAAGCCGAAAGGAGACAATGGCGGTGTCAGCCGCATTAGCCGGTCCAGATAGGTCGATTCCAATGACATACATCAATGCTTCCACTTACGCCGCCGAATCGGGATAGGGAGAGGCCTCACGGCCACCCCCCTCCCACACCACCGGGCATACGGATCACGTACCACGGCGGTTCGGTTGATTGAGTTGGCCCATAAGAACCAACCGGAGCATCGACTTGCAAGACCCAAGTAACGGTTTCACCTGGTCTGGTGCATTACCCTTACTCAAACTTGCTGCTGCTCCTCTCGTACCGTTCGGGCCTTCGTCGGGTGAGTCCTCCGCATTTTGAGGCTCGTTTCCAATCATGCATAACCATGACTTCCTGGACTACTATGCCCTCTGCTGACTTCCTCCCATGCGGTCAGGGTCAGATTGCTCTTCCCTCAGCCAATTTCCGTCGCACGCGACATCCCAGGGCACATGAGAGACCTCCCGGGGTAAGACACAAAGCTTTCCGCGCGTAAACGCCGGATTTATAAAGCACACCCCATTGCGGATGGAGGACTTCGTGGTCACGTGCCCACTCGTCCCGGATGTACCACACCTCGAATCCGGTTCCTGTACGTCGCCCCGCGCTTTTGAATTGGGCTTCCTCCAGACCCCACCTCACGATGACGCACTTGCCCTTCTCCTAGCCTTCGGCTCCGCGAATACCTGGCGCAGAGACTTTCACCCCGCTATTTCTGTGCCATGCCCAGCACACACGCTAAGATCAGCGGCGTGGTTGACCGCATCCGCCTGCATTTCGTGGTTATACACTATTGGGTATTATATTTGGTCGGGAATCGGAAAGCCTACTATTTCTTCATTTTCACTGGCCTCTCAAGATTGATGACGCTGTGCTCTCCGACCCCGTGAGCGCCAACCATTACGATGCTTAGCATGGCCTTTTCAATAGATTTACGAGTTATTTTATATTGTATTGTCGGGAGCTTACGGAAGTGTTTCTTCTCCGGTAGCCATAAATTTCTGACAGCAATTGGCAGGGTCGAATTAATTAGTGTAGAGAATGAATAGATTTCATCTGCTCCTTCGATTCTTATCTTGCCATCTATTACACCAGAACTTGACTTAAATACCAAGAAGATATGGTCGATTCCTTCGCCACCAAACCAAGGAGCAACTTCAATCATTTTTATAGATTGCCATTCCTCGTGTGGCCCTTCTGTTGATTGGAAAAGGAGCTTATCGATTTTTTGGTTGATTGCGGGGATGGAAGACGTATCGGTTTGAATCGCAGCGAGTTTATCTTGTAGCTCAGCTATCCTTCTCTGATCCTGCTCTCGGCTAATAGCCGCTTGCTTTTCTTTCTTTTCCGCATCTTGTTTGCCAAAAAAGTATGACCCGAAAGCACCAAGTGCAACCAGAAAAGCACCGAAGAGCATTACAATCTGACTCCATGTTTGCAATGACATCACAGTTCCATAACTACTTCAAAAGGATTTTAGTCGCATAATATTATCCGACAGCTTTGCGGAGTAGGTTACGATATCGAGATGTAAACAACAACACAAAAACAATAAAAACCCCGCTTGCACAGCGCTGCGACTGTTTACTATCAAAGGCGTAAGATATTGATGATAACCGACACGGAGGTGTAGGATATAAATAATAGCCAACAGTTGAACTTGCGATAAAGATTTGTCTCCCAACAGGATAAACAGCTCCCGTCAGGAGATAGTAGGGCACATTTTGAGGTGGTGCTCCATGGGAACCTCTGAGAGGTTGGTTCTGGGTTCAGGGTTCAAAGGTTCAGAGACTAATCGGCATCAATCTTATTGAAAATAATGGAAAAGTCAAGGTAAATCGCTTTTCCGGCGGATAGCTGACAGCTTCTTTCAACTGACAACTGAAAATTGAGAAGCTGATAAAAAAGAAAGGGATTTCTCTATTGTGAATAAGGGTCTGCTGTGTCGAAGGGGACGGAGGTAAAGAGGTAAGAGGCTATTCGATCAGATGGTTTCTTCGTCCGGGTTTTCAGGGACTTTGATCTCTTCGATTATTTTTTTATCCAGCAACTTATCAAATCTTACGTTAATGCAATAATCGTAAAAATGATGTTGAGCCCCGACGACTGTCCCGTTTTGATCTATCTGACGCTGAAGTTCTCCTGCGGGAAAAATACATCTTACATTCAACTTTGGCCCTAATAACAGGGTAGCGGCCTTGTCTTTAGAGATCTTGATATAAAAGGCCAGTCCCCCCTCAGAGATATCCACAAGGGTGCCCGTCATAGGTTTCTCTACGGGAACCCCGGAATCATCCATGGGCCGGATTGAACATTTGACCGATATTTTGACGCGCTCATAAGATCTGCGATCGAGGCCTTTTTGCTCTAATAAATCACTGATTTTCTCAAATCCGAGGCAGTAATCCTTCACTTTTGCTTCAAGGGTCGGAAATTCATCCTCCCACCTTTTCAAGACCTCCTTTTCCAAAAAGCTCAGTTTTGTATGGGAAAGGGTTATTACAGAGGTTGTACAAACGGTAATGGAAAAAAAGGAATCGTCTCCCACCATATCACCGGGTTTTAACTCCTTTATAAGGAATTCTTCTCCCTCCTTGTGAAAGACCAGTTTCAATTGACCCCCATCCATAAAATAGAGTCTAAAATTCAATTCCCCCTGGCGAATGATGGTCTGATCAGGACCAAATGCGGCCGATTTCATGGCATAGTAAAGGGCATTGGCCTCTTCTTTGCTTAAGGAATCATATAGATTTGTCCATAAATCCCTGTGACCTTTATCTATGGATTGGCTTTTTTCCTCTTCAATGATCTCACCGGACTTGATGATCTCGGTTAGGGCCACCGGATCAACTTCCAGAAGCCTTTCCCTCAGAATATCTGCTTTTGAAAATTCTTTTTCTTTGGCGTATTTCACAATCAAATCAAACAGCAATTTCACGGCAGATGTCGAATCGCCCTGTTCCACATGCTGGTCGACCCGTTTTAAATGCTGAGCAAAATCATCTCCTACAGGTTCTTCCCTTACAGAATCTATCCTTTCCTTTTTTGTGGGTGAAGTCGAGGGGGCTATTTTTGCGCCCAACAGGGTCAGGATCTTGTCCACCTGATCCCGGAGGCCTTTTTGATCTGTTTCAAACGCCTGCAACAGCAGGTCCAGAATGTCGTCTGACGCAACGCCTTTTAATACGCTGCCTGCTACGGCCTGGATCGCCTCGTTCTTTTCTATCTTTCGGGAATGTATCAGATGAAAGGCCTCAAGCAGTTGCTTGCATTCAGCAAACTGATGGGTTCGGATCAAAGTCTGAGCCACACCTTTCAATTGATCACAGATATGCTTGTAGTTGGGATGAACCGTGGTCTCAAATTTTACCCAATTGATCAACTTGTGGGAAAGCCTGATCATCTGATCCGTTTGCTGCCCGGAAACGAAGCTAAAGTTGACCTGCGCCAGGACGGTTGACACTTCAGCCCGGACTTCCGGGTTCTGGCTGAGCAGTCCTTCGCCCAACCTGTCGATGAGCCCTTCCGCGAGCTTGTCCTTTCCCTTGGAAAACAACTGGTCTATGGTCCCGGGCAAGGATATCATCACCTCCCTGTCCAGAAATACCCTGTCCTCGCCTTTCAATATGCTGTTTATTCCGTCCCTCAAACGCAGAAGCCGGCCTTTTCTCGGATCTTTTCTCTTGCGCCGCTCAATACCCCCCTTGAGGAAAAATTTCAGGCTGTACTCCCTGCGACGATCTTCCGGTAAATGAACACCTTCTTCCAACTGTCTGATTTTGGCTGTTAGTCGTTCAAGCCTCTTATCATCCAGTTGATCAATCACGTTGTCAAAAATATCTTCATCAGGTGCATCCGGTAGATCCTGAGTCAAAATCATACTGAGTGTTTCATCATCCATCTCTGCCAAAAAAATCACGATCTGCCTGAAAATCTCCGTCTTGCTATTGCGGTCAACGACTTGCCCCACGATATTCATCATGCGGATCACAGTCTCCGATAATTCTTTACTTGGAGTGGTCTCCTTTTGCTGGGTAATCTGCGACATGCGCGTCTTAAGCAGGCCAGAGACCCATCCGGGATCCTTGGCCGCATCCTTCAACCTCTGCAGGTCACTAACTGAATCGGAATCCCCCATAAGCTGTTTGATAATCTCCTCATATTTTTCCTTATCTCTAATCTCCCCGGCAGATACGACTCTCTGATCCTTATCTACGGCAACGTAGAGTTTTTGATCTAAGAGGATGTGCCTTATCTTGCCTGTCATAAGCTTTTCCAGGCCGCCTTCCCTGATCACATTTTCTGGCTTCTGGCCCACAGCTTTCAGAAAAGTCAGGAGTTCGTCCCTGTCCAGTCCTTTTTCAAATACGATGCTCTTAATCCCGAAATTGAGCATCAGTTGGATAAAAGCGATCACCTGAGGCCTTTTCTGGTCTTTTTCATTCAAGGCCAGACCCGAGATGATAAGGCTTTTTTCCGACTCAGCAAATACGACGGAATCCTCCTGTTCAAAGATTGCCTGGAGAAATGTATAGGCCCTTTCTATGGAATTGCTGATCATGGAGCTGGTAGGCGGGTAGAGGCGCAAATTGGTGATGGTTGCATTTAAGACAACGATTGCCTCAATGGCCTTTTCTATTATGACGGGATCTGTCATGGCAGATAAGCACTCGCTATCTACGGATTAAAACCTTTGTATCACTTTAGCTTCTTGAAATAATCATTCGTTTGTTGCCGGGGACCATGAGGGTCTCTGTCCCAAGGGACGTAACAAAAATTCTCCTGAGTCTCTATAGAACGCCCCCTTGACGTTCAATACAGATTCCGGGCAGGCAGGGGCCATGTCCGTTTAAATCAACACCTTCTTCTGGGGCTGTCCGGTTACGAATTTAAAGGCCGCGCTGCCGTTCCTATGAAACGATCCCCTTATTTACGTCCTTTGGGACAGAGACCCTCATGGTCCAACGGTTTGTTTCAGATGGCTAAAGCGTTACAAACCTCTTTTCGGGGGAGCAAGTATATGCGTTATGGGCTCGCAGGTCAAGAACCAAACTGAAAAGCCATCAGTCATCACCCATAACCATGGGCACGAACCGGACGAGCATCACATCCCGGATATCGAGCCCCCCTCCCTTCTTGACCGCCCTTACCAATTTCTGAACACCCCCTGCCCTGCCAACCGGGACGATCATTCGGCCTCCCTCTTTCAACTGCTCAATCAACGGCCGGGGGATCTTTTCAGGGGCACATGTTACAATGATGGCATCAAAGGGGGCCTTTTGAGGCCATCCTTTATGGCCATCCCCTGTCTTTATATAGATATTGCGATAACTTAATCTGTCTAAGGTCTCTCGGGCTCTTTTACTTAAGGCCTCAATGATTTCAATGGAATATACCTCACTAATCAACTCGGCTAAGATGGCCGCCTGATATCCGGAGCCTGTGCCGATTTCGAGGACCCTGTCCCCGGGGTCCAGCCTGAGGGCCTCTGTCATAAATGCCACAATATAGGGCTGTGAGATGGTCTGGCCCTCGCCGATTGGGAGGGGTTGGTCAGCATAAGAAAATGCCCTGTATTTCTCCGGCACAAAAAGGTGCCTTGGCACCTTTTTCATCGCCTTTATGACATTTGGGTCATTTACCCCCCTGTCGATAATCTGGGACTCCACCATGCGCTCCCGGAGACGGAGAAAGTCATCCCTATCCAGTGCCGAGCATGTTGACGCGCCTGACAGGGTGAGTATCAGAAAAAGAAGATAATAAGAAATTCCTCTCAGCACCTTCGACTCAATCCTCCTTTGTCGGTCCCCAGTTTTTTACCTGCCATCATCAGAACGTAATGAATGTATTTTAAGCCATTTTCTGGCTGGTGAAATCACCTGGATGTCACCTGATGGTTAGTGCCGAACGCTGGTAAAAAAGTCAATCGATCAAGTGGGATTGGTTCCCACAGGAAAATTTACGTAAAAGATGCTGCCGCCGGTTGTAAGACAGATCTCCCGATCTGTGGCAAAAGGACATCGGGATATCCTTCCGGGGCAGAGATCTGTGTCGCCGGGGATGTGCGGACAGCGCCTGGTCTCAAAGTCCACAAAAAAGCCGAATCGTTCAGAGAAGACCTTGATTCTCAGGAGGTCTGCGCCTGCGCCCCCGGCATTGAACTCGTAGGGTCTTTTTGATGAATAGAGTTCGGTGTCCATGGTGTGGAAGAAACCGCCGAAGATCAGATCCCTGTTCACGGCCGTGATCCCAACGCCATAATCCTGCACCCTTAGCTGCACCCCGTCTTCGCCCTTTTCAGCACAAAGCGCTATCCTCCCCTCATCAGGCGTGCTTTCAATGGCGTTTTTCAACAGGCCGGCGGCGACCTTCTCAAGGACCTGGCGGCCGATATGGATTTTGACGGCGTTGTCGAGATACGCGTTGATCTCCAGCTCCCTTGGTCCCATTGCGGACCGCGCCCTTTGGAGAATACCCCCCAGAAACGGTGCCAGAAGGATCCATTCCGGCCGGATCTCATCAACCTTGAACAGGGCCTCGAGTCGGTCGGCGATAAATCCTAAGATTTTTGCCTGCTCCGCTGGGCTCTGCCCCTTGAATTCCGCAACCAGATCGGCGGCGTTTTCGATGATCGTCAATATCCTTCGCTGTTCAGTTAGAGGTCTCTGACTGAGGATGTCGTCGATCTTGCCTTGAAGATCCATGAGACGCTGCACCTGACGTCTCCCCCGGTTCAAGGTTTTCTGAAATGCAAAGTTCTGTGCTTCCTCCATCTGCCGTTCGATGTTCATCAGGGTGGCCAAAATAATGGCCAGCGGTGTTTTCAGCTCGTGGGAGAGGTGATTGATGACCCGCTCCTTGGCCTTGTCCAGTACCTTGATGTCATCATATAATTTGGCGTTTTCAAGGGCAATGGTTACGTAGTGCGACACCGCATCGAGCAGTTCCCGGTCGTCATCGGTGAAATCACCCGATCTTTTGTTAAAAATCTGGAGGGTGCCGATGCACTCCCTGTACCGGTTGATCAGCGGGAGGCACAGGATATTTCGCGTTCTGAAACCGGTCTTGCGGTCAACCTCCGGGTAAAAGCGGGGATCAGCATAGGCGTCGTTAATCAATAGGGACTGCTGATGCTGAAACACCCACCCGGCAATCCCCTGGTCAGAGGGAAAGCGTATCTCATCCTTTTTCAGATCCGTGGAGACCCGTGACCAGAGCTGGTTTTTCTTCTTATCAAACATGAAGACCGAGCACCCTTCCGTTCCCATGAAGCCCCGGGCCTGGTTTACGATCACCTCAAACAGGGTGTCCATGTTTATTTCCGAGACAATGACCTTGCCCAATTCCACGAGCATCTGATGCTGCATAGGTGCTGTCTTGAGGCCTTTGCCGGCCTCTTTGACGAGACGGTCTCGTCCCTTTTCAATACCGGGTTCCTGTTCAGGCATAAAACGCTTTTACCTTCTGTAAAACGGATCGAGTCAGGCCTTTAGTTTTAGAAGGTCCGCAATGACTCCCAGATCTCCCCTTGCGATTTCTCCGTTTTTTTGCTCTTTTCGAAAATAACAAATACTTTGACAGATCATAACATTGTGAATGTCTCTATGAAAGCATTTTTCAATCACGGTGTTATTACATCTCAAGGCATGAGCGTCAATTCTGCGAACTTATTTTTGCGTGAGCCCTAAGGCGCGTCTCTGGAATCTTCAACGGGATGATGCTGACAAATCCGATGGCCATACAGATGAAGATGACAATAAAGACATTATAATAGGCTGCCAACGGATAGGCCGATCCTGATCTTCCCACTGCATCCATGAGAAAGCCGGTGAAGGGTTGAAATACGGCCGTACTCAAAAAGGCCGCTGGATTCATCAGGCCTAAGGCTGTCCCCGTGAGCCAGGGAGGGAAGAGTTCTTTTGTAATGGTCATATAAAGCGACAGTGAACCTCCCCCGCAGGAGCCCATGATCAGAAACAGGGGGCCTAATATAAGAGAGTTGGGTTTTCCCCCTGAGAGGAGAAAAACCGTCCAGCAGCTCAGGCTGAGGCCCAGGGAGCAAAGAAGGATGCCCTTACGTCCGAGAGAAACTTTATCGGCTAAAAACCCAAAGGTGGGTGCCCCGATGACAAAACCGAGGGGAAGCATCATCAGCAGCCCACCGGCCTGCAGCCGGCTGTAGTCATGGATATCCATCAGATAAGGCACTGCCCACAGGCCCTGAAAGGTAAGCGCCGGTCCTCCAAAGAAAAACGTAGATAGGGTTATCATCCAGAAGCCAGGCTTACTGAAGACGACTCGAAGGCGTGTGCGAGGTCTAATGCCTGCAGGTAGATCACCCTCGGCCGGCAATGATTGATTTATCCCGACTTCGATCCGCTGCCATCCTTTATCTTCAGGATTGTCCCGCAAGATGCTCCAGGAGATGATCGCCAGCACAAAAGTGACCGCCGCTATGGCAAAGGATGACATGCGCCATCCCAAGAGAAGAACCAGATAGGTCAAGGGGAGCGAGGCCGCCAGATTTCCTGCATTTCCTGCGGCCAGGAAGATGCCTGTTACACCTGCGAACTCCCTCTGCCGATACCATTTGGACAGTATCTTCATGCCGGGCACAAAGATACCCCCCACCCCCATGCCGATGAGGGCCCTTCCCACCGTGGCCATGGTCATGTTGAGAGCGCTTCCGAAAATCACAGCTCCGACGCAGGCAATGAGCGTGGAGATGGTGATTACTCGTCTTGGCCCCAAGGTATCGGACAGGACCCCCACCGGGGGCTGAACAGCGGCATAAAGATAAAAATATGATGAGGACATCAATCCCAGCGCAGTTGCGCCGGCGCCGAATTCAAAGACAAGATCCATGGCAATGACAGTCGGCGAAATGCGGTGAAGACACGCCAGAAAATAGATCGCCCCTATGACCCAAAAGATGAGCCAGCGATATTTGAGCGGATCTTCAGCGATGGCCCATCCCCTATCCCGTTTCACGCCTGACTCCCCCTGCCAACTGTTTACTGAACTGATGCTCCAGTAAATTTATCCACAGATATTTGAAATTCTGCCGATTCCGAGAATTCACTTTTTGACACCGACTTTATAAATCCGGATTAATCAAGAAATCAATGTTTTTTGACAGTTTTCAAGAAATAGGCGCCACCACACCTTGACCCAATACCTGTATATCTGACCGAACGTCTGAACGGACTAACCGAAGAGTAAAAAGAGGACGGCCGGATATTTTTCCGAAATATTTGAAATTCTCCATATTAAGGGTTATATTTATTAATATGCACTTTAAGAGTGCTTGGTTCAGGTTTTAACAGGATAAGCTTAATGACAAAGGATAAAACTAAATTCATATTAATCGGCGCCATCATCCTTTTACTCTTTTTGTGGTTCAAAAAGGATGAACCATCCCGATTCTTTGACGCAACCCCAACCGCCAGATCACTCGATTTTAACGGCCCTGAAAATACTGAATCCCGGCCCGTAGTCGTCTCTACGGATGAGAGGATTAATATCGAGGTCTTCGAAAAGGTCCATCCGGCGGTCGTAAACATTGCAACCATAACCCTGGGCATGAATTTCTGGATGGACATTATTCCGAGGCAGGGACAGGGATCGGGTTTTGTCATAGACAAACAGGGCTACATCATGACCAATAGTCACGTGGTTGCCAACGCCCAAGAAATCATCGTGACCATGGCCGACGGGAAAAAACTCCAGGCGACCCTCGTTGGCCGGGATCCCAGGTCCGACCTGGCTGTTATCAGAATCTCCCCCGAAAACGTCAATGCGGTCGCCAGATTGGGGAACTCCGAGGCCATCCGTCCCGGACAAAAGGCAATTGCCATCGGTAATCCCTTTGGTTTGTCCCACACCCTGACCACAGGTATCGTCAGTGCCCTCAACAGAAGCATCCGGACAGGGGATGGGAACCAGATAGACGATCTGATACAGACGGATGCAGCCATAAATCCGGGCAATTCCGGTGGCCCGCTCCTTAATTCCAATGGAGATGTCATCGGGATAAACACGGCAATTTTTAGTCTGTCCGGCGGGTATCAGGGTATCGGATTCGCCATCCCGATCAACTTGGCCAGGAACGTGGCGACCCAGATCATCACTTCCGGAAAGGTTGCAAGACCATGGCTCGGTATTTCGGGCATCTCCATAACCAGTGGTCTCTCTGAAGGCCTCGACCTGGGTGTAAAAGAGGGGGTGCTGGTTGTCCAGGTAGTAAGGGGGAGCCCGGCTTATCAGGCCAAACTCAAGGGGGGAGACAGAGAGGTAACTATCGGAGGGATCAGCCTGCCCTTAGGGGGCGATATCATCACCGCCGTTAATAATAAAAGCATTTCTAATATGGAGCAACTGGTCCGGCTTTTAGACAAAATGAGGATAGGACAAACCTTGACGCTGCATATATTAAGGGATGGTCTCCCTCAGGAGGTCAGCGTTTTGCTGGCAGAAAGCCCCTGACCGGATTGATGATTGGAGACCTTTGAAAAATGCTCAATTTTGTTCGAGTTCAAGCCTCTCTCCGAGGCGTAGGCTCTACGAGCCGGAGGCCGGCCCAGAGGGGCCTACGCCCCGGAGGGGAAGACGAAAATTTTAACCGCAGGAATATACTGAATATTTCGAGGATAAAAATTTGAGTCTGACGCAGAAATCGGGGAAAAGGGGGCGTTTTGCA
>JACNIU010000232.1 GCA_014382905.1 Desulfobacterales bacterium | reverse complement strand
CATTGTGGAGGATAACGGCAAGGGCATGGATGAGGAAACAACAAGCAGGATATTTGAACCCTTTTTCACCACCAAGTTTCATGGCCGCGGGATGGGGATGCCCGCTGTGTATGGAATTGTCAAGAATCATGATGGGTGGATCTCTGTGGACTCTGAATTGGGAAAGGGAACTAAAGTCCGGATATATCTGCCTGCTATTGAGATAGAGGTAGAAAAACCAAAAAAAGCCGAGGTTGAAGTAGCTACAGGAAGCGGAACAATACTGATGATTGAAGATGAAGAGATGGTTATTGAAGTTACCCAGGCGATGTTAGAGAGGTTAGGTTACCGGGTTATGGTAGCCAAAACGGGCAAGGCTGCCATCCATATAACCGAAACCTTTGATGGCCGGATTGACCTTGCTCTATTAGATATAAAACTGCCTGATATGGAAGGCGGAAAGGTGTATCCTTTGATTATGAAAGCCCGACCGGACCTCAAGGTGATTGTGTTCAGCGGTTTTGCCATTGAAGGCCCAGCCCGGGAGATCTTAGATGCAGGTGCTCAGGATTTTATCCAGAAACCCTTTTCGCTCGCTACTTTATCAGAGAAGCTTAAGAAGGTGTTGGAAGGGAAATAAGAATGCAAAGGTGCAAGGCACAAGGCTGAAGGTGAAAGGGAGTCAACCACCAACGAGTACCCAATGACAAATGACCATTGACAAATACCCCATGCTCTATGCGCCACTCGCCATGCGCCATGCGCAAATGACAAATATTGAACTCCAAGCTATTGATCCTTCCCCTGTTCAAATGTAGAAAAACCGGACCCTCGGGGTCGTTCGCCGTTCACTGACGACTGATCATTGACCACTGTCATTTCCGTTGACTTCTGGAAGATGTGTGTGTGAAAAATGGGGGGTCAGGGGTGGTAATAACGTGGCGAAAGACTGAGTTGTTACGAAAATAGGGACATAAAGGGAGGTGCGGAATAAATGGAGAAGAAAGATTACCTAATAGCAAGAGAGCTTAAAAGGAAATTGTCTGAGGTAGTCAAAGTTGTCGATCTCATTGTCTTCGGATCAAGGTCGCGAGGCGACCACGACGAATACTCAGACATGGATGTATCGATCGAGGTTGAATCTGTTGACAAGGGGCTCAAAGAAAAAATTGCCGACATCGCCTGGGAGGTAGGTTTTGATAACTTTATGGTCATCTCCCCGCTCGTTTTTACCACCGATGAAATAAAAAATTCTCCGTTGAGGTCATCTCCGATATTAAAAAGCATTACTGAGGGAGGAGTTAGATTATGACGGACAGGCAGGCCCTTTATCTATATAGTGCCTGAACGAAAAGTCCAAAATACGGTTTATGGACGTCCCAGAGGCCTCAGAACAAAAACATCTTGGCCAATGGGGACTGAAAACTTTCGCGGCATTCGCTTTTATGCTACAATAATAAACTGTTTTCTGGAAAGCTAACAAGATTTTCTGTTCTGATGAAGGAGGTATAGATCCATGAGCCTTGTAGAATTTGAAATCCCTGACGAGGCGCGCCTGGCATTAAAGATGCCTGCCGATATGCTTGGAAAGGAACTCCGTATGTTAGCTGCAGTCAAGCTCTATGAACTTGGCCGATTATCTTCTGGAGCCGCTGCTGGCCTGGCAGACGTTCCGCGTGTAGTTTTCCTTTCAAGACTGGCCGATTATGGCGTTGATACGTTTCGACTTACAGAAGATGAACTGAAACAAGAGACCAGCCTTGTCTGACATTATTGTCGATACATCGCCCATTCAATATTTACATCAGATCGGACAGTTGAGCCTATTGGCAAGGCTTTCAGGCAGCATTATCGCCCCTCCTCAAGTAGTGAAAGAACTTGAAAGTGGCAGAGACTTGGGGATCGACCTTCCCAACATCAGAACCTTGAACTGGGTGAATGTTCGCAGCCCTCAGAGTATCGCGGCTTTGCCGCTCCTTAAGGATCTTGGCCCTGGCGAGACCCAAGTGCTTGCCTTGGCGTTGGAATTGCCCGGCGCAGTGGTGATCATTGACGACAATCTGGCACGGCAGGTGGCAGAATCCCTGAACATTAAACTGATGGGAACTTTAAGAGTGTTACTCGATGCTAAACTTGCTGGCATGGTCCCTGCCGTGGCTCCGCTGCTTGATCAACTTCAATCTCTCCGATTTCGTGTTGACCAGAAAACTCGACTTGCAGTTCTCAAAATGGCTGGAGAAATTGTACCAAACGGTTAGGATCGGAAGGAGAAAGGATTGCAGGCTGTCGGGGTTTCCGGGAAATTAAACCGGCGGACCAGCCAAAATGCCCTACGACGACTATGGTGTACCTCTCAATGCTGCTGAAGGCTATTGGAGACAGATCAAAGCGAATTGAGCATCAAAATGACCTCTTCTACGAATACATGATGCCATCCACAAATAAGCCACTTCCTATGGCAGCCAAGGAAAGAAGCGAAGCATCGAAAAAGCAAAACCCCTGAAAAAGCATTTTTTTGCCCCGCTTTTGACAGTACCTTTCAAAATGTTTCGCCGCCCTGGGAAAAGCGCATAATGACGGCTAAGGGATCAAGAGTGGGGATAAGTTAAGGCGGTAAACAATTAAGAATGCAG
>JACNIU010000096.1 GCA_014382905.1 Desulfobacterales bacterium | reverse complement strand
AGTTCTGGGAAAAAAGGACAAAGACGCTCCGGTAAGGATATGCGCAAAAATAAATCATCACCTCACCTCAAATCTGGCAGCGAATCTATTTAGACCGTAACACTTTAGCGGTTTGAAAGAAAGCCAGTGACCGTGAGGGTCTCTTTCCCAAAGGACGTAACAAAACTTGTCCGGAGCGTATAGAACGCCCCCTTGACGTTCGATACAGGTTCCGGGCAGGCAGAGGCGATGTCCGTTTAAATAGATACCTTTTTCCGGGGCTGTCTCGTAACGAATTCTCAGGCCTCGCTGCCGTTCCTATGAAATGATCCCCTTATTTACGTCCTTTGGGAAAGAGACCCTCACGGTCACTGGCAACAAACGAATGATTTTTCAAGAGGCTAAAGTGATACTTTAGACCGAATTCGTTAAAGCGGGATATTCCCGTGCCTTCTGCCAGGAATCGACTCCCTTTTATCTTTCAGCATCATCAGTGCCCTAATTAATCTCGGACGGGTGTTTTCAGGAAAGATGATATGATCGATGTACCCTAATTCCGCGGCTTTGAATGGACTGGCAAAGTTATCCCTGTACTCCTCAACCAACTTCCCTCTTGTCACATCCGGATCCTCCGCTTCGGTGAGTTCTTTTCTGAAGATAATGTTGGCTGCGCCTTCAGGACCCATGACCGCGATTTCGGCAGTGGGATAGGCAAAGCTGATATCACCATTAAGGTGCTTGGCTGACATGGCGATGTAGGCCCCGCCGTATGCCTTTCGGGTGACCACGGTGATTTTGGGGACCGTGGCCTCTGAGTAGGCGAAAATAATCTTGGCCCCGTGTTTGATGATACCGTCATATTCCTGCTGCACACCTGGCAGATATCCGGGGACATCCACAAACGTAACTGTCGGGATGTTAAAGGCGTCACACATCCGGATAAACCGGGCACATTTTACCGATGCCTTGGTATCCAGACAGCCGGCCAAGAATTTGGGTTGGTTGGCGATAATACCCACGGAATAGCCGTTCAGCCGACCGAAGCCTATGACCATGTTTTTTGCGAAGTACTTCTGGACCTCTAAGAACCGGTTATCATCCAGCACGGTTCTAATGATCTCGGTCATGTCATAGGGCAGCCTGGGATTGGTGGGCACGACTTTGTTCAGGGATTTGTCTATTCGATCCGGGTCATCGGTACATTCAACAACGGGCGGCTTTTCTCTATAATTTTGAGGAAGATATGAGAGAATCTCCTTGACCCTGTCAAGCGCTGCCTGGTCCGAGTCCTCAGCAAAGTGGGCAACCCCGCTTTTTGTATTATGGGCCATGGCGCCACCCAGATCCTCGGGCGAGACCTCCTCTGAAGTGACCGCCTTGATGACCTGAGGGCCGGTAATAAACATGTTGCTCGTCTTCTTGACCATGATGATCAGATCCGTCAGCGCCGGGGAATAAACAGCGCCCCCTGCACAGGGGCCCATAATCACCGATATCTGAGGTACAACCCCTGAACTCCAGACATTTCTCTTGAATATCTCACCGTAGCCGCCAAGACTCATGACCCCTTCCTGGATTCTGGCGCCCCCGGAATCATTCAGTCCTATCATGGGCGCACCCGTCTTCAGGGCCAGGTCCATCACCTTGCACACCTTTTCCCCGAATGCGCCGCTCAGGGAACCGCCGAATACAGTAAAATCCTGGGAAAAAAGAAATACGAGCCGTCCGTTTATGGTCCCGTAACCGGTCACCACGCCATCACCCGGGATCTTTTTCTTGTCCATCCCAAAATCCTGGCAGCGGTGAACAACAAATTTATCCATTTCCTCAAAACTTCCTTGATCAAGCAGATAATCTATCCTTTCTCTTGCGGTCATCTTGCCCTTGTTATGTTGCTGGTCAATACGCTTCTGACCGCCACCCATCTCGGCCTCAAGGTTCCTGCTCTTCAGTTCTTTTATCTTGTCTTCAATGTCCATTGAAACATCTCCAGTGGCTATAATTATCTGTTCTAACAGTACTTAAATCTTTTCTCCGCGAACCCTTCGGATTTTATGGTTGATTAAACAGGAAAAGACTGATATTAAGTACGCTCCATCGTGCGATGTTATATTATTTGAAATGCCCTCATTGTCAAGAACTATTAACACCCAGTAGGGAAGTGTGAAGTGTGGATTGTGGAGTTGAAAGTTCAAATCGGAATTGTTCCTTTTTAACTTTAGGCACTCCAAACTCGTAACTCCAAACTTGGAAAAACCAGCAGCCAGCTGGGAAATACGAAATGTGATGAGACTATGAGACGCAAGAGAACCATATTGATCTTTCCGGGCCAGGGCTCCCAATATGTGGGAATGGGAAGAGAGCTTTACGACGGATTTGCCCTGGTCAGGGAAATATACGATGAGGCCAGTCAGATACTTGGCTATGATATTGCAGAATTATGCTTTAAAAAGCACACATTCGGAAAATTCATGCACAAGGCAGATCTGAACAAAACAATTTACACCCAGCCCGCCGTACTGACAATGAGTTATGCATGCTACAGGGTGCTTGAGGAGACATGTAAGGAATGCAATGTTGATTTAAATGTCTCTTTACTGGCAGGGCATAGCTTGGGTGAATATACGGCGTTATTGGTGTCGGAGGCGATGGATTTCAAGACGACCCTAAGTCTTGTACATAAAAGGGCATCCTTAATGACAGAATGGGGCAAGTCGTATCCGGGCGCCGGGTTAATGGCCGTCGTGGATAAAGGGAGAGAACTGGATAATGATAAAATATGTGCCCTGTGTAAAAACTTTGGCGTCTTTATTACACTAAACAATACCAAAAGTCAGATAGTCGTCGGTGGATCCAAGAAACGGCTGGCAGAGATGAGCACAGAATTAAAAAAAGAAGGTCTGCTCTCGACAATGCTAAAGGTGGAAGGCCCGTTTCATACCCCAATCATGAAGCCTGCTGCTGATAAATTCAAACGGGAATTAGAGAAGTGCGAAATAGATATTGCTTCAAAACCTATCATGGCGAATGTGACAACAGAGGCAATTGTAGACCCGAATCACATAAGAGAAGAACTCTATACACAGATTTTTAATGTCGTTAACTGGCGGGGGATAATCGAAAGAATTATCAGTAAAGGTGAAAATTTATTTATAGAAGTCGGTCCTAAGCAGATCTTAAGTAATATGATCAAAGATATTGATCCATCTGTAACAATACTTAATATGGAAGATGTCGAGTCCCTTGAGAGAACCGTAAAAGAAATAACAAAACTCAGAGGGGTTTGAGGTAACTACTTACCTCAACCTTACCTCAACCCTCAACGGTTAATGCAGAAGTTCATGCAGCCTTTGCAGCAGGTCCGCGTATTCGTCACCACCAAAACAGAACCTCAGATCACAGAATCGTTCCCGAAGCTCCTTGACTTTATCGACAACAACAGCATTGTTGATCACCACATCATGCATCAGGGAGGCTAAGGCACGGAAGTCCTCCGCCTCCATCCCGAAGCGTGTCATTTCCGATACGCCCAACCTGAGGGCGCCTGAGGCGGTAAAGCCCTCCTCGTCAGTATTTGCCTGGTAGTTGCAAATGATATTGTTGGCCTCCAACCGGTTTGCAATTTCAGGCCCCCGGCTGTAACCCACATCCACTACCACCTGGTGGGTTTCCGTAAAGTCGATATCAGGGTCTCCGGCAACTTCCAGCCCTGATTCTTTGAGGGCCCGGGCAAACGCCTTGGCATTGGCAATGACCTTGGCCTGATATTCATCTTTGAAATGATTCATCTCGTAGGCGGCCATCAGCAACCCTAACAGGGTGCCGAGATGGTGGTTGGACACCGATCCGGGAAAGGCCCGCCGGAGCAGAGATTCCCAGAGCTGGAAACGCTCCTCATGTTCTTCAAACCTACAGCCAACGACCCCCCGCTGCGTCCCGAAATACGTCTTGTGCGTGGAGCCGGTGACCAGATCAGCGCCTTCGTCAAACGGCTCCTGGAAGTGGGGCCCGATAAGCCCCAGCACGTGGGCCATGTCGTACATCACGACCGGGGAGATCCCCTGATCGTCTAAGAAGCGGCGGATATCTGCCACCGGTTCCTTATGAAGGATCATGCTTTTTCCGAAGATAATGAGTTCCGGTCGATATTCATCGATCAATTTTAGTGCGGCCGGGACATCGATCTTGAAGCGGTTGTCAGGGAGTACCGGGAAGTTCACCACGGCCGGTCTTTCGGTTCGGGGGTCCCGCGCCACATAGTCCTTCAACGCGCCCATAGGTTGGGCACTCAGGTGGCCGCCCTTGCCAATATGGTTGTTCATGACCTGGCGAATTCGTCTCGGCTCCCGTTTGCGGTCACCCCGATTGATGTAGTCCGCCATGGCGCTGAAAACCGCCGTATTGGCCATCTGACCGCTGATGAGCCGCGTTTCGACTTCCCTGCACCCCAAGAATTTTCTCATCTCTTCTTCCAACATCCGCTCTACCTCGCCGATAAACCGGGTTCCCTGGTAGTAGAAGATGTCCGCCTGGTAGAATGCCAGTGACTTCCTGTGCTCTGCATAGCGGAAGGCAGGGTCCATCACCGACAGCAGCCGGGCCATGGGGGAGATGGTCATTTCAGAGGGGATCAGGTTGATGCACGCCTGTTGTCGCCAGATGGTATTTTCGATAGCCTTTTCCATCAGCTTTTTGGCCTTGGCCGGCCCATCACCCCCAGGGATTTCACGCTCAGACAGGTGGTGATCAAAAAGGATGGGACGGGCATAGGGGGGAGCCTCGGAGCGCATGTGGAACGGTACAGGCACGGCGTCAACCCTCTTGCCACGGATTTCGACGAGGAGTTGCTCGTGGTCGGGGATATCGCTGTCGATATAGCTTAAGGCGATCGAACGGAGCTGATGCTGATCGATCAGCTTTGATTCCAGCCCTTCCCCTTCAACACGCCACAGGGGAACCATGGTTCCGCTGGTCACATATCCCACTTCCCGGTCGCCCTCAAACACCGTGGCGCCTTCCCGGGCGATCCCCCGGCCTGTTACGGCCATCGGTTTGATCATCCGCGGCAGGTCACGGATCCGCGAAAAATCTCCGGAAATGATTCGCTTGAGTGCGTCCTGCTGCCGGGTCAGGGCCTCCCGGCCGATAAAATCGCCTTTCAGGGGAGAGAAGCTCACCGCGAATTTGGACAGGGGGCAGGCCATGATCGGGATTTCTCTGCCATCCCGGTCCTCGCCTAATTCATGGCCATAGAGGGGCAATCCCGCTTCCAGGCGAAGGGTATCACGCGCGCCGAGGCCGATGGGTGTCGCTCCCTTGGATACGATCAGGTCCCACAGCATCAGCCCATCAGCCCGGTTCGCGAAGAGCTCAAAACAGAGCGGCTCTCCTGTGTAGCCGGTTCGGGCGACCTTTACCTTAGCGCCGGCGATTGTCACATTACTCACCGCGTTTCGCACGGGCTCAGGGAAAGGACCTGACTCGATGATCTCTTCCATCAGGGGGCGGGACAAGGGCCCCTGAAGGGCAAGCATGACGATCTCGTCGCTTTGGTCGGTCAGCTCCACATCCTTGAATTCCCTGGAGAGCGGCTGGAGGTGATCCCAGTCTTTTTCCCGGTTGGCGGCATTGACCACCAGCAGATATTCACCTTCTACAAATCTGTATAGATACGCGTCATCGACCGCCCCGCCGGTCGCGGTAGGAATGAGCGTGTACTGAGCGCCTGTTGTCCGGATGTCGAGGGCTTCAGTGTTATTGGTCAACACGTGCTGAAGAAATTTCAGGGCCCCGGCACCACGGACGATGAATCGGCCCATATGTGACACGTCGAAAAGTCCGGCCCCCTTTCGGGTGGCCAGGTGCTCCCCTATAATTCCCGTCGGATATAAAACGGGCATTTCCCAGCCCCCGAAATCCACCATCTTAGCGCCTGCGGCCACATGTCGATCGTGGAAAACAGTCTGTTTAAGGTCGGTCATGGGTTATCTCCTTTTTTTCTGATGCGCCTGAGAAGGGTCGCGGTGAAGGTCATATTATGGCTGGAGCATGCTATATCAGGCCTGACAAATTTCGTCAACAGGAGAAAGGGGGCGGCCTTCGCAATTGCATTCGTATGTGGTATATGATAAATAGTCGCAATTGCCTGGGAGGTAAATTTAGTTTATCCGGGTCAGGGAAATAGAATAGATAAGGAGAGAGGGTTATGAAAGAGATCAGCGAACTGAATATGCCGGACAATATCCGTTACGCAGAAGACCATGAATGGGCCAGGATAGAGGGAGACAGGATCAGGGTCGGCCTTGACGACTACGCCCAGGACCAGCTTGGAGATATCGTCTTTATTGAACTTCCCCAGGTGGGGGCCACGTTTAAGAAGGGCGATGAGTTTTCAACCGTCGAATCGGTCAAGGCCGTTGTGGAATGTTATCTGCCGGTTTCCGGAGAAATTACAGACGTCAACAAGGCGCTCGAAGAGGCCCCGGAATTGGTGAACCGGAGCCCCTACGGCGATGGATGGTTTGTTGAGGTGAACCCCACGGATCCATCTGAGATGGATACCCTCATGACCCGTTCGGAGTGTGTGGAAAAACTGAAAGGAGCTGAGTAAATGCAATACTTGCCGCATACCGGTGAAGATGTTCGTTCAATGCTTCGGGTGATAGGAATCGATAAGCTTGAGGATCTTTTCTCAACCGTCCCAGAGGACTGCCGATTGAAGGACGATCTTAATCTGCCAGGTCCCATGAGCGAATGGGAATTGAACGATCATATGGAAGGCCTTTCCGGCCGGATGGCGGTGGGTCCGGAGTACAAAGCGTTCATTGGGGCAGGGAGATATGAACATTTTATTCCGGCATCGGTATCCTACCTTTTGAGCCGGTCGGAATTTGTAACGTCTTATACCCCGTATCAGCCTGAAATGAGCCAGGGGACCCTTCAGGCGATCTACGAATACCAGACGCTTGCGGCCAGGCTCCTGGGCATGGAAGTGGCGACCGCATCCCACTATGACGGTGCGACCGCACTGACCGAGTCGCTCCTGATGGCCGTCCGGATTACCGGACGCAAAAAGGTTGCCGTCTCAAGCCTTATTCACCCCCTGTATCGTCGAACGATCCAGACCTATTTCGGACCCACCGGCTATGAAGTGGTTGAACTCCCGTATCTTGAAGACGGCACGACCGATCTTTGCAGGATCGATGAACTGGATGATCTGGCAGGAGTGGCCGTCCAGTCGCCAAACTTCTTCGGCTGTATTGAAGACCTTCAGAAGGTCGGTAAAAAGGCCCATGAAAAGGGGGCCCTCTTTGTCTCCTGTTTTACCGAGGCCCTGGCATACGGACTCCTGAAACACCCGGGCGGCGAGGGGGCCGATATTGCATGCGGCGAGGGTCAGAGCCTTGGCATCCCCCTTTCCTACGGCGGACCGGCCTTAGGAATTATCGCAAGCAGCGAGAAGTACATGCGCAAATTGCCGGGCCGTCTGGTTGGCCAAACCAAAGACTTAGATGGCAAAAGGGGCTTTGTATTGACCCTCGCTACCAGAGAGCAGCACATACGCAGGGAAAAAGCCACATCCAACATCTGCACCAATAGCAGTCTCTGTGCCTTGGCCGCTGCCATGTATATGGCCTCCTTGGGAGGAACCGGAATAGGGGAACTTGCGCGTCTCAACCATGATAAGGCGGAGTATCTTAAATCCGAACTAAAAGGGGCGGGGTTTCATATACCCTTTGATCGCCCCACATTCAACGAATTCGTAGTTGAATTCCCCCAGGGTTTTGAGAGGACCTATGAACGGCTGTTAGAGAAAAAGATTGTCCCTGGCCTTTCTTTAGGTCCTTTTTATCCGGAATTGGCCAACCACTATCTTCTCTGCGTAACAGAGACCAGATCCAGAGCGGAGATGGACGAATTGGTGAGGGGATTGACGATTGAATATTGAAGGATTGATCATTCATAATCTGCGAGAATCTGCGGAATCTGCGGATGGAATTGGGAGAGGGTAAATCATGGCTGAATCGATAGGAACAACCGGTCTTATTCTTAACGAGCCGCTTTTGTGGGAAAAAGGGAAGAAGGGGCGGTGCGGATTTTCTCTACCCCGTCGGGATGTCGAGCCGAGCCCTCTGGACCCTGTATTTACCGGGGAGGGGCCTGATTTACCGGATCTAAGCGAGGTGGACGTGGTACGTCATTATACCCGGCTGTCCCAATGGAATTTCGGGGTAGATACAGGGATGTACCCGTTGGGCTCATGCACCATGAAATACAGTCCCAAGACAAATGAAAGGCAGGCAGGTCTTTTAGGTTTTACCGGGGCACATCCTCTGCTCCCGGACACCCTCTCCCAGGGGGCATTACGCATCATGTTTGAGCTTGAGCAATATCTTTCCGAAATCACCGGCATGGACGCTACCACCCTCCAACCCGCAGCAGGGGCCCAAGGAGAACTGACAGGGATGCTTCTTATTTACGCCTGTCATAAGAGTCGGGGGGAACGGCGTTCAAAGATCATTGTCCCGGATACCGCACATGGCACAAACCCTGCCAGTGCAGCCCTGTGCGGATACCGCCCCATAGCGGTTGAATCCAATGAGAAGGGGATTCTATCGGCGGAAGCCGTTTCAGAGGTCATGGATGAAGACACCGCTGGAATCATGATAACCAATCCCAACACCTTAGGGCTTTTTGAGGAAAACATCCTTAAAATAGCCGAGATCGTACACTCCAAAGGGGGACTGGTCTATTGTGACGGCGCAAACATGAACGCGGTTATGGGTGTGGCACAGATGGGCAAAATCGGTGTTGATTTGATGCAGCTAAACCTCCATAAGACCTTTTCGACTCCCCACGGTGGGGGGGGGCCGGGCTCAGGCCCTGTGTGTGTCAAAAAACATCTTAAATCGTTTTTGCCGGTTCCCAGGGTAGTGGAGAATGAGGGGAGATACACCCTTGTCGAAAATTGCCCGGATTCTATTGGCAAGCTTCAGGCATTTTACGGGAATTTTGGTGTCATGTTGAAGGCCTACAGCTATATCCGAACCATGGGACCGAAAAATCTCAAAAGGGCCAGCCAGTTGGCGGTGCTAAATGCAAACTATATCAAGGAGATGCTAAAGGATACATTACATCTTCCCTTTGACAGACCCTGTATGCATGAGTGCGTTTTTTCGGATAAATATCAGAAGGCCGACCATGTTACGACCCTGGATATGGCCAAACGACTGATGGATTATGGATTTCATCCGCCTACCATCTATTTCCCGCTGGTTGTGCAGGGTGCGATCATGATGGAACCCACCGAGACCGAATCCAAAGAGGATATCGACCGCTATATTGAAGCGTTCAAGGCCATCGTCAATGAGGCGAAAGAGGATCCGGAGTTGCTGCGCCAGGCCCCTCACAAATGCAAGGTCAGGCGGCTGGATGAGACCGCTGCCGCACGGAAGCCGTGTCTCGCAGGATAAGTAGATGGCTACAGATATGAATCAACCCCTGGAAATCGTGATTATCGGGCTTGGCGCTGGCGGTCTGTATGCCTCAAAGGCGGCCCTCAGCTTTAACCGTAAATGCCGGGTTACTTTTATTGAAAAGCGGGACTTTGATCAATTCTCTCCCTGCGGTCTCCCCTTTGTGATCGAGGGGGTGGTGAAAGATTTCGAGGCGTTGAAATACAATGTCCCTGAAGTGAAAAACAGGCTCATCAAACTTCTTCATCACGAGGCGGTCTCTGTCGACCATCAGAAAAAAATCGTCAGGGCGGTGGACCTTGCCACCTCGGAGGAAAAGGCGGTCAGTTACGACGGGCTGATTCTTGCCACCGGCGCCTCGCCGATAACCCTTCCGATTCCCGGAGCCGAGGAATTCTTAGGTAGAGGCATCCATTTTGTATCAGACATCGAGAACAGTCGTGCCCTTCTTGAGGCTGCGAGATCTTCAAGGAAGAAACATGCGGTGGTTGTGGGCGCTGGCGCGGCAGGGCTTGAGGTCGCGGTGGCACTGAGACGGATCGGTCTTGATGTGGCCATGACCAAACGGACCCCGCCCCCCTTTCCCCGAAACCTGGACCCGGAGATGGGACAGACCATTGTCGAACACCTGGAAAGCTTGGGGATCCGGGTCCTTTTCGGCAAAGGGATCGACCGGATCAACGGCAGCCGGGAAGTGGAATCCGTGGAAATTGACGGAGAAACCATCCCCTGTGACATCGTGGTCATGGCGGTCGGAATGCGCGGAAACACGAAGATCGCTGAAGGCGTTGGTGCAACAACTGAAAAGGGCCTCGTGAAGGTCAATAACCGGATGGAAACCTCTGTAAAGGGGGTGTATGCGATCGGGGATCTTGTCCGCACCTACTCCCGGATCGATCGCACGCCTGCCACCATGCAGCTTGCCACATCCGCCTACCGCCAGGGAATGACCGCGGGAATAAACGCCGCCGGAGGGGATACCCCTTATCCCGGTGCACTGAATACTTTCCTGACGGTTGTGCGAGGGCTGGAGATCGCCTCAACCGGTTACACACTGCAGACCGCAAAAGACTTAGGGTATGATGCCAGGGCTGTTTCCACGAGGCGGGAAATAAGGCCCCACTATATGCCGGATGTGACGGATATAAACCTAAGGGTCATTGTCGATGCCGATGACGGAAAAATTTTGGGTGCACAGGCTGTGGGAAGGGAAGGGGCCGGCTGGAGAATCAATCTCTTCGCCCTGGCCATTCATGGGGGTATGACCCTTTATGACCTCCAGGATGCCGAACTTTCCTATAATCCGCCGGTCTCGCAGATGTATGACCCGGTGTCACAGGTTGCGGAGGTAGGGCTCAAGCGGCTCAAGCTCCCGCCCAAAACATGCAACAAGGTCTTCTTTCCGTCAGACCGGGATCAAACTCCATAACCCTCTGGATTGACGATTGACGATTGACGATTGGAAAACCAACCGAATGACGCGTTGGTCCAACGTCCAAGGTCCGAAGTCCAAAGTCCAACGTCGACCGATCATTAACAACTGAATGACCACTGAATGACAATGAATGACAGCGAAGCGAATGACAATTGAATGACAGCCAAAGGCCACTGACCACTGACCTTGAACCCGGAACCTATGAACCCTTTCGTGAACAAGAAGTGGCTCTGTATCGAGCTCCCTCAGACAGCATACAGGGCAGCATGGAAACTCCAGACTGATCTCGTGACCGCAAGACGGGAGAATATAGTTGACACGGATGTTGTCCTGTTACTGGAACATCCCCCTGTTTTTACCCTGGGTCGCAGGGGCGGATTGGAGAACCTGACTGTGGCCGAGGATGTGCTGAAAGACCGGGGAATCCCGATCATCCAGGTAGAGCGGGGGGGGAACATTACCTTTCACGGGCCCGGCCAGCTCGTGATCTACCCGATTGTTGACCTGAAGTCCGCCCGTCTGGGAGTGGCGGACTATGTTGAGATGCTCGAAGAGGTGGTGATCCGGGTCGCGGCAGACTGGGGGATAACCGGTGTGCGGAACCCCCTGAACAGGGGCGTGTGGGTGGGTAACAGGAAACTGGCGAGCGTCGGAGTTGCCGTTCGCCGGGGGATCAGTTTTCATGGTGTTGCCCTCAACGTCAATCTGTCGCTCGATCCCTTCACATGGATAAATCCTTGCGGCCTCAAGGGGATCGGCGTCACATCCCTGGAGAAGGAACTTGGGGGCAGCGTACCCATGGACCCTGTGCGGAAAGCCGTAAAACGTCATCTAAAAGACGTTTTCGGGGTTGACCTGGTCATGACGGAGATTGAGGAACTTCCGATTGACGATTGATGCCCCGGTGAAATAGAAAAGAAAAGGCATTTCACGGGGTAAAATTGACGATTGATGATTGGTTCTGGGTATTGGAGATTGATGAGGCCATAGATTGCTCTAATACTTGCAACAGCTATATACCTTGATCGGTACCATAACTTTAGGCACTTTAGTCACCTCCTACCGGTAGATCTGATGCTACAGCAGAAAAAACCGAAAACCGGCGCCCGTAAACCCGACTGGCTGAGACGACGGCTTGGAACTGGGCCTGCCTATGAAAAGGTGAGGGACCTTGTAAACAGCAGCAGGCTTCACACGGTCTGCCAGGAAGCCAATTGCCCCAATATCTGGGAGTGTTTTTCAAGGGGCACCTCTACCTTCCTGATCATGGGGCCCAACTGCACCCGGGCCTGCCGGTTTTGTGCGGTAGGGCACGGCCCGATCCATCCGCCCGATCCCCATGAACCGGTCCGGGTGGCCAAGGCGGTAGCGCGTCTGGGACTCAAGTATGTTGTTATCACCTCTGTTACCCGGGATGACCTCCCGGATGGTGGGGCAAGGGTTTTTGCTGAGACCATCAGAGAGATTCAAAAAAGGGTCGCCGGCGCTGCTGTCGAGGTCCTGATCCCTGATTTTCAGGGAGACAGAGATGCCCTCCGGGTCGTGATGGATGCCCGGCCCGCTGTTCTGAATCACAATCTTGAGACGGTCCCGTGCCTTTACCCCGTGGTACGGCCCGAGGCAGAGTACCACCGTTCGCTCGATATACTGAGATGGGCCAGGGAACAGGATCCCCGCATCCCTACCAAGTCAGGACTCATGTTAGGCTTAGGTGAGTCGGACAAGGAGGTGGAGGAAACGTTAAGGGATCTTCTTGATGCAGGCTGCAGCATCTTGACATTAGGGCAATATCTTCAGCCCTCAAAGGAACACCTCCCCGTTGAACGCTATATCCATCCTGAAGAATTTGACAACTGGAGAAAGAGGGCCCTTGACATGGGTTTTTCAGAAGCCGCCAGCGGACCTTTTGTCAGGAGTTCGTATCATGCCGAGGC
>JACNIU010000386.1 GCA_014382905.1 Desulfobacterales bacterium | reverse complement strand
GCGTTATTACCCGAGGTAGGAGCCCAGTGCGGTAGTTCCGCTCGCTGGGATCTGTTCGGGGAGTGCCGAGCAATCGGCATTCCTACCGCGACTAAAATCATAAAATTGAAAACTTTCCTTTTAACATTTACCGAGCTTATGGACCTTCCACTTTTTGGTTAGCATGGGATTTTTATAATTTTATGTCCCAGAAACGCCTTTAAACGTGTTTTAAGAGAGAGGGAATAAACATTGATTAATTCACGAAAAGGAGGTGATTTCAAAAGTTTTTTGCAAGGGGTTTCAGGTTTCATAACTATTAAGACCAAGAAGGAAGCGAAATGAAAAGAAGAATTTATCTTGACAACGCCAAAAAAGAGTGTTTTCGTTAACTAATGAAAAACTAAGGGAATTATCGGCTAACGATTAAGGTAGCAAAAGGAAGGAGGGAAATGAGGGATAGTAGAATAGCCGTGATGAGTGTCTTATTCAGGCGACATGGCGGCCCCTTACTGCGTTTGTTGCAGAGGGATTGCTAATACAAATGCTTTATCAAGCGTGGAAATAATTTTGAAAAGGAGATGAGAAAATGTCAAACAAGCATTTAACGAGGCGTGATTTTATCAAAACCTCCTCCGTCGGATTGGTCGGTGCGGGTCTGTTGTGCCAATTTCCCGGCCTGTCCATGGCGGGCAAAAATTACACCTTCGGATCGGCCAGCGCCACGGGCTCCTGGTATCCCCTGGCTGTAGCCATGTCAAAAATGATCAACGACAACGTCCCAGGCTACAATGTTACGGGAGTAACTACTCCGGGCGCCTCGCGGGAGAACATTCTGCGCATAGACCGCGAGGAAATGGAACTGGCTTGGTGTTCGGCCAACATCCTCTACAAGGGCTATGAGGGCCTTGAGCCTTTCAAGGCCAAAAGAAAGGTATTGGGCTGGTTCGCCGCCTATCCGGGCTTGTTCACCATTGCGGTCCGACGGCGCACAGGCATCAAGAGCATTGCCGATCTTAAAGGCAAGACAATTGCCATTGGCACTCCCGGATCCCAAACCATGATGGACAACGTAAACCTCATCTTCAAGAACTGCGGCCTCACCGCAGACAAAGACTTCAAGGCGGAGTACATCAGGTTTCCCGACGCGGTACACAAAATGATCGACGGGCATATTGATGCCTGTTCGTATTTCATGGGCGTGGGTGTACCCGGCTACACGCAATTGGCCGATTCGGTGGCAGTGGATTTTCTGCCCATCCCCAAAGAAGCCCAATCCGGGATATTGAAGCAAGATCCGGCCTATTTCATCGGTGAGATCCCGGCGGGCACCTACCGCGGCATTGACAAACCGGTGGCGGCGGCCGGCATGGCTTACACCACCATTTGTGGCCCATTCCTCAGCGACGAGTTCATGTACCAGGCCACCAAGGCGGTGTTTGAGAACCTCCCCTTCATTGTCAGCGCCTCGGCCAACTTCAAGCAAACCAAGCTTGAGAATGTATACAAGGGTATGCCTATTCCGGTTCATCCGGGGGCAGCCAGATACTACAAAGAAAAGGGCATAACCCCCTAAGTTAGGCAGCTCCTCTCTCGGGAGCACAGTAAAGCTGAAGGCCAGGCCGCGGCGATGTTCAGCACCGGGCGAGGAGCCAGGCGGGGAGCATATTTCGCCGCGTACCCATAAAAGGTCCCCACAGCAAGCCACGGGGGGGTACAAGTTTGATGGGGGAAAGGTTGTAGTGACCACGGCCATCTCATCTTCCCGTCCAAACCCGAAAATCATAAACAGACAAGATATTGTGTTTACAGTGAAGGTTTGCGTCTCTCCCCTATTGCAGACGTCCCACAAGAGCAGGGATACATTATGATCGAAACGCTGAACAAAGCCATCAACAATTTCGTAATCTTTTGCGCTGTCGCCTTGTCGGTGGTTTCTATCTACACGGCCTTTTTCGGGACATTTGAAACCATGACCCAGCGGACCATGCACCTGACCGTTATCTGCGTGATGGGTTTGTTCATACACCGCCTCAAGTCAGCCAAAGACAAACCGGGGCTGGACCTAACCGTAAACCTCGTTCTTGCCGTTCTATTCGTCGCGGCCAATGTGTTTTTGCTCCTCAACTGGAAGGAGCTTTACGTTTCTCCCTTCATGGACACGCCCGGCCTGCTGCTGGGACTTGCCGCCATCGTCATTCTCTTGGAAGTGACCCGGCGAACAGTAGGTCTGTCCCTGGCCATCATCGTGATTTTATTTCTGATCTACACTTACTTCGGGAATTACATCCCAGGTTTTTTGGGCCACAGAGGATACGACCTGGAAAGGATTGTGGTTCAGGTTTTTGCCGGCACGGAAGGTATATACGGCATCCCCGTGGCCGTCTGTGCCACCATCGTCATCATCTTCCTAATTTTCGGGGCCTTTCTCGATAAGGCCGGAGCTTCCCAAGTCCTTTTAGAATTAGCCACTTCGGTGGCCGGCCGCTACCGTGGCGGCCCGGCCAAGGTAGCCATCGCGGCCAGCGGCCTGATGGGGATGCTCTCGGGCAGTTCCGCCGCAAATGCGGCCACCACCGGGGCTATCACCATACCCATGATGAAGAAGTCCGGCATGGAGCCGGTGGTGGCCGGAGCCATTGAAGCGGTGGCCTCGGCCGGCGGTTATAAAACCCCGCCCATCATGGGCGCAGTAGCCTTTGTGATGGCCAACATGCTGGGGATAAACTATGCGGCCGTATGCGTGGCTGCTGCCCTTCCGGCCTTTTTCCACTACGTAGGTTTGTTCTTCATGGTGGACTTCTATGCGGGCTACAAAGGGCTGGCCGGACTGCCCCCTGAGAGATTGAGTCGGTTCTGGCCCTCGTTCAAGGCCGGGGTGTTCTTCATGATCCCGGTGGCCATTCTGATCGTACTTATGTCCCTCAGATATACGGCGATGTTTGCCTGCGCCTACTCCTTGCTGGCTCTCTGGCTGGTTGCGGGGTTCTCCCGCACACTTTCCCTGCAAGGAATCTTTCAGGCCCTCAGGGACGGCGCCACGCGCATGATACCTATAACGATTCCCTGTGCGGTGGCTGGAATTATTCTGGGGACCCTCACCATGACCGGGGCGGGCATGAAGTTGTCGGAAGTCATCGGCTTTTTATCTCAGGGCAGCATGTTTCTCACCTTGTTTTGGGTCATGGTGATATCGATCATACTGGGCATGGGTCTTCCGCCGGTGGTTTCCTACCTGGTGTTGGCGGCCTTGGAAGTACCGGCGCTCACCGCCATGGGGATTCTTCCCATAGCTGCTCACCTGTTCATATTCTACTTTTGCTCCCTGTCTTTGATTACCCCCCCCGTCTGCACCACCGCCTTCACCGCGGCGGCCATAGCGGGGGCTCACCCCATGAAGACCGGCCTGGAGGCGGTGCGCTTCGGTATTGTGCTTTACACGCTGCCCTATTTATTTGTATATAGCCCGGCGCTGCTCTTTGAGGGCAGCCTATGGGCGACCGGGTACGTTTTCATCAAAGCAACGATCGGTATCTTTGCCCTGGCCGCTGGCGCCCAGGGCTTTTTCCTGAAAAACCTTAACTGGCCCACGCGGCTGCTGTTTATTGCCTGTTCGATAGTAATTTTCTGGCCCGGATCTCTTCTGCCCGCCATAGGAACAGCCCTGCTGGCGGTTATGATGATCATCGAGTTCAAAGGCCGAAAAATGGCGGTTGTCTCCTTAGTTGAACACGGGGCATAGCATCTAAAACTCCCGCTTTCGCGGGAATGACGACAACGGGTGCTTTCCGACTTTTTACGAGTTTATCAAAACTTGATTGACAAAAAACGGACCCAACTATGAATGAAATGCCATCTTTTGATCTCGACGGCCAAGTGGCTGTGGTGACTGGCTCCAGCCGCGGACTGGGCAAATGGATTGCGCTGGGCCTGGCCCAAGCCGGGGCGGATGTGTTGGTGACCTATTGCGGTTCGCGCCACGACGGCGAGGACACCCGCGCTCAGATCACAGCCTTGGGGCGCAGGGCCCATCTGGTTCAGGTGGACGTGGGCGATGTTGACTCGATCCAAGCCATGGTGCATACCGCAGTGGATGAATTGGGCGGCCTGGATATCATGGTCAACAATGCCGGCATCAACGTGCGCACCCCGGCTCTGGAGATGACCCCTGAAGACTTTGACGCCGTGGTGCGGATCAATCAAAGGGGCGTGTACTTCGGTTGCCAAGCTGCGGCTCGTGTCATGGTCGAGCGGGGAGGGGGCAGGATAATCAACATGGCCTCGGCCGCGGCCTTTTTGGTGCGTAAGACGCTTCCATTGTCGGTATACGCCATGACTAAGGCAGGAGTGGTCATGCTGACCAAAGCCTTGGCCGCGGAATGGGCACCCTACGGCATTAATGTAAACGCCGTGGCCCCAGGCTATTTTGCCACGCCGCTCACCGCCGCTCCCCTGGCCGATCCCAAGCTCTACAAGAGGATTATTGAGTTCACGCCTCTGAGCCGGGTGGGTGAGGCCAAGGACATCATGGGCGCGGTTGTATTTTTAGCCTCGGAAGCGGCAAACTTCATAACTGGTCAGACCCTCAGCATAGATGGCGGTAGAACAGTACTCTAACCCCCTAAGAGAAGTAATTAGCATGGACCTGGTTGAATTTCTCAAGACACAAGTTGATAGGTACGGAGACAAAAATTATCTGGTCGGCGAGTTCGGGCCAATAAGTTACACCGAGTTTGACCGGATTAGCGATCGCCTGGCCGCGGGCCTGCAAAAGTTGGGGGTAAAGCCGGGTAGCATGGTTGCCACCCTTCACCCCAATAGCACCCAACTGTTCATGGCCTTCTTCGCCATAATCAAGGCTGGCGGCGTTGTGGTGCCCATCAATCCAAGCTACACACCGCGCGAGATCAGCTTCATTTTAAACAACTCCGGAGCCAGAACCATCTTGGTGCACGAAAAATGGGTGCCCCGGGTTAAAGAGGTGGAAAGCGAAGTCCGGAAACTCCGGTCAACGGTGGTGCGTCGGGCTGCCGAGCCCATGGAGGCATCACTGGAAAGGGTTGTCTCGGGACCGCTTGCCGGGTACTTACCGCCAGCGTTTTCGCCCGACATGCCCGCCCTTACTTTCTACACCTCCGGAACCACCGGTCAGCCCAAAGGCGTCATCCTGACCCACCGGAACCTCACCTTTGGCGGACCCAATGTGGCCCAAAACTACGGGCTGCGCGAAAGCGACGTGACCTTGGCGGTGCTACCCATGGTCCATGTTTTCTGCATCGCCAGCCCATTTATGGGCAGCCTCAGTTCCGGAGGCACAGTGGTAGTAATGGAGGGATTCAACACCGAGGAAGTTTTGGAGGCCATAGGGCGCTACCGCATCACTTGGTTTCCCGGTGTCCCCACCATGTTCACCTATATGCTCAACGGCCTGGACCAGAGCAGACATGACGTCTCCTCCCTGCGCATGGGTCTCTCCGGCGGCGCTTCTCTCCCTGTGGAGGTGCTCAAGCAGTGGCAAGCCAGGTTCGGGGCAGAAATCATCGAGGTTTACGGGCTGACCGAGTCCACTGGATTAGTCACCGGCAACCCGGTTTACGGTTTGCGCAAGCCAGGTTCAATCGGAATAAGCGTCTCCGGGGTTGAGGTCAAGGTGGTGGACGAGTCAGGCAAAGAGGCGCTCGCCGGCCAGGTGGGTCAACTGATCTTTCGGGGGCCAAACGCTACGCATGGTTATTACAACCTGCCCCAATTGACCAGTGAAAAAATCAGGGATGGCTGGGTTTACACCGGCGACCATGTCTACCGCGACAAGGACGGCTACTATTTCATAGTGGGCCGCGAGGCGGAACTGATCGTGACCGGCGGCTACAACATCTACCCCAGGGAGATCGAAGAGGTGCTCTACGCTTGTCCCGGGGTGAACGAAGTGGCAGTGATCGGGGTGCCCCATGAAAAAAAGGGCGAGGTGCCCAAGGCTTTTGTCAGTCTCAAAGATGGCGTGGAGGTGAGCCAGGAGAGGATTTTGTCCCATTGCAAGGGGAATCTGGCGCCCTATAAGCAGCCTCAGATCCAATTCCTGAAGGAACTACCCAAAAACGCCACCGGCAAGATCATGAAAAAATACCTGCCGCGAGATTAGAGATCCGCATGGGACTGCGGGCCAGATCTTTTTTTAAGGGAACGGGAAGACACCCCAATAATTTCCCCGACCGCCGGCGCGGAAGGGATGCAAGGGCTGAAAATTATGGATTTCATGCTTTCGGAACAAGAAAAACAGTTTAAACGTTTTTGTAAGGAGTTTGCCAAGGACAAGTTAGCGCTCTTAGCCGAAAAATACGGCGAGACCGATGAGGCGCCCCGGGACATGGTAGCCCAGATGGCCGCCGCCGGCTTTTTTGAACTTCTGCTGCCAGAGGAACTTGGGGGCAAGGGGATCAAGGCCTTACCCATCTGCCTGGCCCGGGAGGCCTTTGCCGGGGTTTTCTGTCCCGCCGACGTCACCTTGGCCATGCAGGGTCTGGGAAGCTACCCCATCCATTTGGCCGGCAACCCGGATCAGAAAAAGAAATACCTGGTCCCGGTGGCGAAAGGCGAGTTGCTCACCACCTATGCCCTCACCGAGCCCGGCGCGGGCAGCGATGTTAACGGTATGAAGAGCGCGGCCCACGTGGAGGGCGAGGGCTTCCGACTCAATGGAGAAAAGATCTTCATCTCCAACGGCTACTCAGCGAACATCCTGGTCACCTTCGCCCGTACCCCTCTGACGGACAACCCACGCGCCATGTCGGCCTTTATTTTGGAAAAGGGCATGCCCGGGCTCAGCGTAGCCCAGCGGCTGGAGGTTATCGCTCCCCACGACCTGGTCCGCCTGAAGTACGAAAACATTTTCGTGCCCCGGGAGAACCTGTTGGGTGAGATGGGTCAGGGGTTCAACATCGCCATGCAGACCCTGGAATTGTTTCGCATGACTGTGGGTGCGGCGGCGTTGGGCATCGGGCAAGCCGCCTTTGATTCAGCCCTGCACCATGTAAAAAAGCGCGTCCAGTTCGGCAAACCCCTGGCGGAGTTTCAAGCCACTCAAATAAAGCTGGCGGATATGGTCATGGAACTGGATGCGGCCCGGGCCTTGGTCTACCGCGCGGCTATACTCAAGGACCGCGGAGAACGGGCCGTGGGCCGGCATGCGTCCATGGCCAAGCTCTACGCCACCGAGGCCTCTTTCAAGGTAGTGGATCAGGCGGTGCAACTTCATGGCGGAGTCGGTTTGTTGAAAGGCTCGGTGGTTGAACGCCTTTACCGGGAGATTCGCGCTCTTCGAATCTATGAAGGCACTTCTGAGATCCAGAGGTTGATCATCGCCAATTTGATACTCAAGGAGTGAGGAGACAAAGCCATGAATACCGAAGAAATAAAAGGTTTAGTCAACACATGTCGGGTCTTCGACCTGGGTATGGAATACTATACGGGAATGCCCCACCATCCCAATCACCCGCCCTTCGCATTTTCACTCACAAAGGTGCACGGCGACATGGTGTACGCGCAGGGAGTCTCGGCCGCCAACTGCCTGTTCACCACCGGGGGCCACACCGGCACCCACATGGACGCCCATGGGCACATTTCGGTGAATAATCAAGTCTACGGAGTGGGGGACATTGACCCCTGGCAAGACTACCAAGGCCTCCAGAAGGCCGGCATCCACGAAGCGGCCCCGGTGTTTACCCGGGGGGTGTTGTTTGATGTAGCCGGCCTGGAGGGCGTGGAGTGTCTTGCCCCGGATTATCGGGTAACGGCCGAGGTCCTGAAGGCATGTGCCGAACGTCAGGGAACAACCCCCGGCCCGGGCGAGGCTGCCTTGATCCGCACGGGTTGGATCCAGCATTTTCAAAACGCCCGCAAGTATATTTCCCACCACGAAGGCTGCCCCGGCCTGGTGGAGGATGGGGCCGAATGGCTGGTGGAGATGGGAATTGGCTACGCCGGGGCGGACACCGTAGCCCTGGAGAAAACTCCATCGGCCAATCTGCCGGTGCATGTAATTCTGTTGGCCACCAATGGAATCCACATCATTGAGGCCATGAACCTGGAAGAGTTGGCCGAGGCGGGAATTTACGAGTTTCTCTTGATCGTTTCACCTTTGAAAATACGAGGTGGCACCGCCTCGCCGGTGCGACCTCTTGCCATTGTTTAAAATTCCAAGGAACTCATGAAGTGAAAAGAGTCATCCATTAAAGGGCGAGTTAAATCTATTCTTGGTCCTTATAAGCGCCTTCCAAAAGGACACCCGCATGGGAATCAAGGGTATCCTCCATGCAATGGAAAGAGGGGCCAAAGTTTGCTACCCATCGCCTTAGCCTGCGCCTGCTCCGGCACTGTCGTGGGGTTAACCACCACGGCCGCCTACCTGCTTGTAGCCATCATTGATGCCCCTGTTCTCGTTCGAACGGGTGTCAGGCCTGAGTTAGAGGTGTTTGACTTAGGCCATGTGGAGATAGCCAGGAGCTTGATCGAAAAGGGCCTTGTGGAGGGATTACCCATTTTTCAACTCTGCCTGGGGATTCCGTGGGGAATACTGCAACCTCAAAAAACATGCTCTTGATGCGAGAGGCCCTTCCCTCTAACGCCATTTGGGGAGGATTCGGGGTGGGTTCTGCCAGCTTTCCCATGGTTGCCCAGTCCACATTACTTGGAGGCAATGTGAGGGTCGGTTTCGAGGACAATTTTTATCTTAGACCGGGAACGCCTGCCAAAAGCAATGCCCAGTTGGTGGAAAAGACAGTGGCTGTGTTGAGAGCATTAGATAAAGAACCCGCATCTCCGGATGAAGCAAGGGAGATGCTCGGATTAAAGTGATTCCGTAAACAGTCAAAAGATTGAGGTGCTTCCGATGAAAAAAACAAGGGCTATGGTCCTCACGAGCCCGGGGAAATTGGAATTGCAGGAGTTCGTTCTGCCCGAGGTAGGCAATGACGACGGCATTCTCAAGCTTGAGCTGATCGGTATTTGTGGCTCGGACCCAGGGATCTATAGTGGGAAAACCCTGGCGCGCCCCTCGGCCCCCACCTCGAGCCCTTTGTCTAAGCCCTCATGTTCGCCGGCGGCCATTGCCTTCAGCACGCAAGTAACTGCTATGGGGGGCTTTTCCGCAGGGCCTTCATAAATTTCCAAGGGGGCAGCGTCATACTTGAACTGGGCATGCCTTTCCATTTCAGGCCTCCTTGCCCCACCTTTTCAGCCACTTTTCCTTTGCCTCCGGATTTAGGCCATAAAGAGGCCATTCCCCATTGAGGGCCATGACCACCTGGGTCATCGGCTTGTAATAGAGCTCTTCGTTCGAGCTCGTGGAGTAGAAGGCGCTGTGTCCGGTGAGTAAAACGTTGTGCATCTTGAGAAGCGGGTTGTCCGCTGCTATGGGCTCCTTAAACGTCACATCAAGTCCTGCCCCGGCGATGTGACCCTCCTCCAGCGCCCTGATAAGGGTGGGTTCATCCACGCATCTTCCTCTTGCGGTATTGATAAAGTAACAGGTGGGCTTCATCCGCTTAAACTCTTCATCGCCAAACATGCTGTGAGTCTCGTCCGTCAGGGGCGTATGCAGGCTAATAAAGTCGGATTCACGGAGTAACGTGTCAAAATCTACCGGATCTACTCCGCGGCTTTCCATGACCCCGTGAAAGACATAGGGATCATAAGCGATAACCCTCATTCCCAGCCCCCGGGCCTTTAATGCCGTGGCTGTGCCGATTTTTCCCAGCCCCACGATGCCAAGGGTCTGGTCGCGCATACGGAACATCGGATAGCCAATCTCTTTTCTGGTTTTTTGATCGCCGGTAAAATTGATTTGTCTCTCCCTCACGGCCTTATCAATCTGGGGAATCTTATGGCCGAGGGCCAGCATGAGACCTATGACCAAACCTGAGACCTCGTCCAGGCAGTAATCAGGGACATTCGTGACAGCAATCCCAAAATCGGTGGCAGCGGCTAAGTCAACCGCTTCATGCCCTATGGCAATTCCCGCAATGATGCGACAGTCTACTAAGGTTTGGAGTACCGTCCGGTTAAATGGTTGCCTGGATCCAACACCGATTACCGCATCCGCACCCTTGGTGTTTCTGATAATCTCATCCTCATTTGGCCATATCCCCTTGATCAAAGTGGCATCAAAGGATTTAATCAGATCTTCTCCATGATCCACATCAGGCAAAGCATACGTATGAACGACTTTAAAACTCATTTTTTACCTCCTCTTGATAGCATTCTCAGCGTGGTATGCGGGACATCCATTTGTAAGTAAATAACGCATCCAATTATCTTATTTTATGTGATTTTCATGCCTATCCGGTTGCTGCACAATTGGAAGCCGGGAAGGGATTCCAGCGAAGGCTGCCCAGTGCCAGCCTTATTTGCCTATCAACTATAAGGAATCTATAGGCCTTCGATTCCATATGGCTCCAGTTTCGACGCATTTTCACGCCGGACGTAGGAAATTTAGACGTTTTCATAGGTCGAGATTCCAAATCTTGGATCAAAATTTAGGCCTCGCTGGCACAGAGGCGCGTTGTGTGCAGCAACCGGATAGGCATGGTGGTTTTTAGCTTTGCTGTTAATTGTAAACTGTCGTGATCTATCCCCACGTCCTGATCCCATATCTTTTACCATGTGTTTTTCTCCGGGCCACAAAATACAAAAGCCCGCTCTCCATTTGTTCGGAGTAACGGGGTTTTGGACGTTCACAAGCCATCTCTAATCCTCTTTTCCCTTTTTTGCGGTCTAAAGAAGAAACCTGGTTCGGAGTACTGCTCAATGCTGTTTACATATAACTGCTCTGTAAGTCAATGGAAATTGGATCCTGGTTTCTGGATACTGGATGCTGGTTTCTGGATGATGGATAGTTATTTCTGGATGCTTGATACTTGATGCTGGATGCTCGTTACGGGTTGCGCGGTTGGTAACCGGAAGATGTATCGGGCATGACTGGCTTTCTCTTGAAAAGGAATCCAGGAATAACCGACAATATCTACGGTAACTTTAGCTGAAAGTAAGTGAGAAATAGGGCAAAAAGGAACCAAGGCTGTCCGGCATCCTGAAATTTTTTTGAATTTCGTTGAAAAAACTGAAAATCTTGGGTACAAGAGTCAGGAAGGCATGGCTTGGAGTCGTGTGGAGACGCTACCGCCACGTGGGCTCTTTTGGGCGCCTTGCCTCATGGTCTTCGATCCCTAATTCGTCAGTCCCACGACATAGGGTCCCTGAGGTATTGCAGCCACTTGTGGATACTCCAGGAGAAGCCTGTCCACCTCTTTCTGAAGGTCATGGATCTTCTGGACACCAAAGGGGTTCAACTGCTCTGCGGTGAGTCCAGGGGAATAGACCAGAACACGGCCGATACGGTTCAGCGACTGGAAATACGACTGGGCGGCCCACTGGTCCATGACGAAATTCCTTGGATCAGCATACATGCGGCTGAATTCGTCCAAATCCCTGTGGCCCGCCACAAGTTCAGCGTAAGTGTCACTCCCGATCCCTTGGGCGCAGCCACAGGCCATGATCACCGCCCCGCCCGGTCGGCAAATACCCTTCGCGACCAGCAGGCCCTTTCCACATTGATAAAAGGTCGCATCCATGGGAGTACCACCCCCCGAAGTAATCACGAGGTCCGCAGGTTTTTTTATATGGATGACCGAGAATTCCCCCACCATCCGGCAGCCGGCAAGATGCGCACCATGAAGGCTCCCAGAAAAAATACCGGCCGGCTGCTTCTCTTTGTTGATGACCGCGTTGACGATGAAGTCCACGCCGCTAAGAGCGGCTACATCACGAGTCGCCTGATAGAAGGGGTTTCCGTCGAGGATGCAGTTGGTAACATTAGGATGGGCGATCATCTTGAAAGAATGCATGAACTTCATCGTCTCGAGGCTTGACAGCCCTGGAAGGATGCTTTTTGCGCCGCCGGAATAGCCTGCATAAGGGTGGGGTTCGATAAGGCCGGTGAGTATCTTGAGATCCGCATCAAGATAGGCCGTATTGATTTCGACAGGGGCCCCTCCCAGTTCCCCAATGCGGCGATGAGTGTCCCGGCGACGACAATCGTGGTTGATGATCTTATAACCTGTAGCGATTGGTTCCCCCACGAGATCCACCAGTTCCTGCCCCAAATTGGGGCGGTGTGTGCCGGTCGCTATCAGGATGGTCATCTCGGCCCGCTCGATCCCGGCAGACTCCAATGTCCTCAGGAGGGGGGGAAGAATCACACGATTGGGAACAGGGCGGGTGATGTCTGAAATGACCACACAGACGGTTTTCCGGCCTCTGGCCAACTGTGCGAGGGGAGGGCTGTCAATCGGATCCCTGAGGGAGGCCGCGACGCTGGCCTCCGGGTCGTTCAGCACCGGCATGGGGTGCGCCTCCAGGATTTCGGCCCCTCGGGGCAGGACTAAGCGGACCGTTTCATGTCCGCATAAAATGTCAATCTCCACAATTCGAGTCTCCTTTGGTAGCGGTTTATAGACAAACAGGGATTGATTGTCAATCCCTTCCCCCCCTATTCGATAAGATTTCAGGTTACGGGTTGTCATTCATGGTCATTCGGTTATTTTTTCAATATTCAATTCCAAAGGGGTTTCAGATCTTTTCAATCGTCAATCAACAATCAACAATCCAATGATGCTTCATATGAGAGGACCTGCTAACTAACCGATCGGTTACATTCCAATGAACAGAGTGGCAGAATTCGTTCAGCTCGCTTCCCTGCGAATAACTCAAACCTTATTTGCAATAAAATTCTTGACAGACCCTCTCCATTTGTCTTAAACATTCCAAACCGACCATTTGGTAAGCAAGCAGACATAAAAC
>JACNIU010000265.1 GCA_014382905.1 Desulfobacterales bacterium | reverse complement strand
CTGTAGAAACGCTGATAAAGGCGATCAGGGAGGCTGAAGCTTTCGGCCTTCTTGGTAAAAATATCATGGGTACCGGCCTGGATTTTAACATAAAGATCAGCAAGGGGGCGGGATCCTTTGTGTGCGGCGAGTCAACCGCGCTGATGCGCTCCTTGGAAGGCAAAGTGGGCCGACCCAGAGCCAAATACATCCACACGGTGGAGAAAGGGTACCATAACGGTCCCTCCACCCTGAACAACGTTGAGACATGGGCAAACGTGCCGGTGATCATTAACAAGGGGGCCGATTGGTACGCCTCGCTGGGAACGGAGAAGAGTAAAGGGACCAAGGTCTTCTCCTTGGTGGGCAAAGTAAAAAACACCGGCCTGGTGGAGGTTCCAATGGGGACCACTTTAAGGCAGATAATTTACGACATGGGAGGCGGTATTCTTAAAAATAAGAGGTTCAAGGCCGTGCAGAGCGGCGGCCCATCCGGTGGTTGCGTCCCCGAGGAGTACCTCGACCTCCCTGTGGACTACGATGAACTGACCCAAGTAGGCTCAATGATGGGGTCCGGTGGTATGATCGTCATGGATCAGGATACCTGTATGGTGGATGTTGCCCGATATTTTCTTGATTTTCTCAAAGAAGAGTCCTGCGGGCAGTGCCTCCCCTGCAGGGAAGGGATACAGAAACTTCACGAAATTCTTACCGATATCTGCGAGGGGAACGGCAAAGAGGGTGACATTGAACTGCTGGAAGATCTTGCGAACACGGTGAAGGAATGTTCCTTGTGCGCCCTGGGAGGAACAGCCCCGAACCCTGCTTTGACTACAATCGTCTATTTCCGCAGTGAATATGAGTCCCACATCTTTGACAAGAAGTGCCCCGCGGGCATCTGCAAGAATTTGTTTCATTACGAGATAGATGATCAAAAATGCAATGGTTGCCATGTTTGTCTCCTGAGGTGTCCCCAGAAGGCCATATCCGGAGAAAAAAAGGCTCTTCATACCATTGACCAGGACGAATGCATCAAGTGCTCAATATGCTATGAATCGTGCAAATTCGACGCAATAGCTATCAAATGATCTGTTTAAAAACAGGAAAGGACCTGGAATATGATTACGTTTACTTTGAACGGCAAAAAGGTTCAGGCTGAGGAGGGCGCCACCATCCTCCAGGTGGCCGAGAGGCATAAGATCCGTATCCCCACCCTCTGCCATCACAAAGCATTGGAGCCGGCCGGTCTCTGTAGGCTCTGTATCGTGGAGCTTTACGATGGACGCCGGACGAGGATAGTGACCTCGTGCAACTACCCGGTCTGGGAAGGAATGGAGGTCATGACCGACACCGAAAAGGTCGTTCGTCACAGAAAGATGATAGTCGAACTGCTCATGGCCCGTTGCCCCAACAACGAGTTTGTAAAGGAACTGGCCGCAGAGTTTGGTGTCGAGACCCCCAGGTTTAAAACCAGTGACGACGACTGCACCCTCTGCGGGCTGTGTGTCCGGATCTGTGCGGAGAGGATGGGGCTGAACGCCATAAGCATGACCGGCAGGGGCACCGATGTTCGTGTAGAGCCCCCCTTTCAGGTAAAATCTGATGTGTGCCAGGTTTGCGGGGCTTGCGAGTCGGTCTGCCCGACAGGGAGCATCGATGTTAGCGATATCGCGAAATACGAGCCCAGACCTCTTCTTTCAGAGTGGGATGAAGGACTTAAGGGAAGGAGCGCCGTTTACATCCCGTTTCCTCAAGCGGTTCCTCAAGCGCCGGTGATCGATTCCGAGGCCTGTGCTCATATCCTTACCGGAAACTGTGGAATATGCCAGGAGTTCTGTGAAGCCGATGCGATAGATTTCAATCAGCAGGAAGAGGTCATCGAGGTTGAAGTAGGGAGCATCATCGTCGCAACGGGCTATGATCTCATGGATCCTTCCGCTATGAAACAGTTTGGCTACGGCAGGTATCCAAATGTATTTACCAGTTTAGAGTTTGAGCGTCTGAATAATGCCACAGGGCCGACAGATGGCCGAATCCTTATGAGAGATGGAGAAGGAAATTTTACGAAGAAGCCGGAAAGCGTTGCGATCATACACTGTGTCGGCAGCCGGGATGTGAACTATCACAAATACTGTTCTGCTGTCTGCTGTATGTATGCCTTGAAATACGGCCATCTTATTAAAGAAAAGGTCGGCCACCATACAAAAGTCTATGATTTTTATATTGACATGCGCTGTTTTGGTAAAGGCTACGAAGAATTTTACCAGAGGTGCCAGGATGAGGGAATCACCTTTTTGAGGGGCAAACCGGCAGAAATCACTCAGCAAGCTCTCAAGCCCGAAGAGGAAGGTAAACTTGTTGTTATCGGCGAGGATACACTCCTGAGCATGCCTTACCGACTCCCGGTAGATATGGTGATTCTGTGTGCTGCCATAGAGGCACGGAAGGACACCTCTGAAGTGGCAAAAATTTTTGGAATTAATCAGGGAGAAGATGGATTTTTCTTAGAACGGCACAGCAAACTTGCCCCGCTGAAAACCGCAATGGACGGGATTTTTTTAGCCGGAGCCTGCCAGGGACCAAAGGACATTCCAGACACCGTCTCACAAGCTTCAGGTGCTGCTGCTCAAGCCCTTGAACTA
>JACNIU010000115.1 GCA_014382905.1 Desulfobacterales bacterium | reverse complement strand
CTGCCTTGGGAGCAGGAAGTCGTAGGTTCGAATCCTATCGCCCCGACCATTTATTTCAAGGAGTTACGGTCTTTCCGTAGCTCCTTTTTTTGTGCTTTTTATTATCGGGGTACAAAATGGGGTACAAAATCAAGGCCGATTGAACATAATAATAACGCAAGAAATGCGGTGGCCGGAGGAAGGGCAGTGAGGGGGGGACTTGAGAGATCTTTTACATGTGCCGCAGTAGCCTCTTTTCTCCAATTATTCCGGTGCAAGTCTCGTCGTTACATGTAATACGGGTGGTCAACGTTTAATATCTTGGTTTTAAAGTGTTGAAAAAATCGTTCCATTTTTGCTTTTCCTCTTCAACCAATTTGTCTTCGCGCTCTCCCCAGAACTTGCTGTGTAGTTTATTCATAGTGGCCTGACGGGCAAGTTTGGGTGGCCCTCTGGTTATGCGAAGCGTTAGCCCCTAAAATTCCACATTGCAAAATGCTACGTTATGTATTAAAATATATCCTAAACCCATTTAAAACGTATAGGAGGTAATAAAATGGCAACAGCAGTTAGAATCTCTGAAAATCTCCTCACTGACGCTAGAAAATATAGCAAAGTAGATCACAGGTCTATAACTGGGCAAATTGAACATTGGGCACGTATTGGAAAATGCGTAGAAGAAAACCCTGATTTAACCTACGATCTCATTAAAGAAATGCTCATTGGAATACATGAGTTAGATCAAGGTGAAAAGACTGAATATGCTTTTGGGTAGCAACACATGAAAATTTACCAGTCGAGATCATTCGCCCAAAAAGTTAAAAAATTAAACAAAGTTGAAAAAAAAGCATTAGATAAAGAAATCAAAAACATTATCAGTAATCCAGAAATCGGAATTGAAAAAAAAGGGGATTTGCGTGGCGTATTTGTCCACAAGTTCAAAATAAAATCAACGCAACATCTCCTCTCGTATAGATTCAATGAAACATCACTAGAACTCATCATGCTCGGACCGCATGAAAACTTCTATCGAGATCTTAAAAAGTATATAAAATAGGGCTAACAATTACATTCACGCTGACCCGCTAGCCCTGCCGTTTTTTGGGTGGCAATTCAAATTTTTTCTCCCCGGAAAGTTGAGTGCCAACTGGTTGGCGGGCAGGTGATGTCGAACGTTATGTGTCAAAAGGAGGAGCTGTGACGTCGAAATTTCCATAAGTGTTGTTTATGGAGGAAAAAATATGAAACCGGAAGATAGACGATATCAATCGTATCTGGAAATTTTAAGAGAAGAGCTGATTCCGGCAATGGGATGTACGGAGCCAATTACTCTTGCTTATGTCGCGGCACTTGCGCGTGAAGTGTTGGGTGTTGAGCCGGATCGAGTTGTTCTTGAAGTCAGCAGGAACATTATTAAAAATGTGAAAAGCGTTGTTGTCCCCAATACCGGTGGCCTGAGGGGGATAGAGGCTTCTGTGGCTGCAGGAATCGTTGTCGGTCAAACAGATAGAGGGCTGGAAGTCCTTTCCTCCATCGATGACTCAGGGCGTGAACGGATCGTCGGTTTTCTGAAGAGTAAAGATATACAGGTGCTTGAAGCGAAAAGCGGTTTGATATTTGACGTCATCGTTACGGTATTTACTGGAGATTCTCATGCCAGCGTCCAGATCTCTCACTATCATACTAATATTGTTTTGATCACCAAAAATGATGAAGTGATCTATAAAAATCAGGACTGTGAGGAGATTGAAACCACGAATCTCACTGATCGGTCCATGATGAATGTCATTGATATAATAGATTTTGCAGAGTCGGTGGATCTTCAAGAAATAGAGGAACTGTTGCAGCGTCAGATTGATTGTAATATGGCGATTGCCGCAGAAGGTTTGAAAGGTGAATGGGGCGCCAATATTGGATCAGTGCTCATTGACTCCTGGGGCAATGACATCAAGATTCGTGCAAAAGCCTTAGCTGCGGCAGGTTCTGATGCGAGAATGAGTGGTTGTGGGCTACCGGTGATTATTGTGTCAGGGAGTGGGAACCAGGGGATAACCGCTTCAGTACCGATCATTGAATATGCAAAAGAGCTTGGGGCGGACCAGGAGACCTTGTTTCGTGCTCTCATTGTGTCAAATCTTGTTACGATTCATCAGAAAACGGGACTTGGGCGCTTGTCGGCTTATTGCGGAGCTGTAAGTGCCGGCTGTGGTGCAGGAGCAGGAATTTCCTGGCTGCACGGGGGCCGGTTTGAAGAGGTGGCGCATACTATTGTCAATGCGTTGGCGACGGTTTCAGGTATTATTTGTGACGGAGCAAAGCCGGCCTGTGCAGCGAAAATTGCTGCTTCCGTCGATGCCGGGATTCTTGGCTTTCAGATGTTTCAAAATGGCCAGCAGTTTTACGGAGGCGACGGGATTATTACAAAAGGAGTTGAAAATACCATAAAGAATATCGGTCGTCTTGGCCGTGACGGAATGCGGGAAACTGATCAAGAGATCATTCGCATCATGTTGGGTGAGTAGTTTTCAGCGATCTTGTTTTGAGTAAAACAGAAAAGATCACAGTATGTTTGTTGGTGATCTTTTAATTCGGGTCTGTTCATAATTCTGTGTCATCTTTTTGATGCCAATTCTTCCGCCCAAGTG
>JACNIU010000003.1 GCA_014382905.1 Desulfobacterales bacterium | reverse complement strand
CCCCCTTTTTTGTTGGATTGCCAGCAGATACACCGGCAGCTGCAGGTCCAGCCCGTAGAGCATTTTGGCATAACTGGCAGTCTTGGCCTTGCTTTTGAAGTCAAACATACACTGCCACAGGGACCGGTGAATTCAGAATGGCCTTGACGATTGTACGCATGGAGGACCCAAGCCCACCCGGGGTATCAAGCCGTAATATACAGAGCTTTGCGCCCTGTTTCCGGGCCTCCTCAAGGCCCCTCGTCACGTACAAGGCATTTCCAGGACTGATAGCGCCTTCGAGCTCAATAATCATGACTTCATTACCGGCCAGGGCAGCCGCAGGTTCCCCGGAAAAAAACATTGCAGAGGCAGCAAGCCCTACTAATGCAACCCGGAAGAAGATGTTGGCCCGTGTCCTAACCATTTTTCTTTACCTCCAGACCCAAATGCCCCATGACCTTTTTGATATCCTCCCATACCTGTTGTTTTGCGGACGGATATCTCAAGAGATAGGCTGGATGGTAGGTGGGCATGAGCGGGGTCTCCTCATAGGAGCGCCAGGTTCCCCTCTCCTCGGTGATTTTGAACCCGGGACCGATGAGACACTGGGCGGCTACTCGGCCGAGCGAACAGATGACCTTGGGCCCGATAATTCGGAGCTGCTGTTGTAAAAAGGGGATGCAGGCCTCGATCTCATCTCTCACAGGGTCCCTGTTTCCGGGCGGGCGACATTTCACTACATTGCAGATATAGACTTCTCTTCTGGCCAGTCTCATGCCATTCTCGATAATCTTGGTCAGAAGCCTCCCGGCTTCACCCACGAAGGGTCGCCCCGACATGTCCTCTTCCTGCCCCGGGCCTTCCCCCACAAAGACCAGTTCGGCCCTGGGGGAACCCTCTCCAAAGACCAAACTCGTCCTGTTTTTGTGGAGTTTGCATCGCTTGCATTCCCCGATGGCGGCTCTCAATGCCTCGAGACTATGCGGCTGTTCCCCACGGTCGGGAGCGCCATCCGGTGTGTAAGGTACTTTGGCTTCTTTTGCCCTGATGGTGTTGATTCCAGACTCTGCATTTTCAAGATAGCGCAGCGCATCATCCGAAAGAGGTGGTGGCTCCAACCCCATGTCCCTGTGGGCCTCAATCAGTTTTCCCAAATGGCCAAAGATCTCTGAAATTTCCGATTCCATCTTTAAGAAGCGCCACCTTCCAAAAGGGCTTTCACCCTGTCCAGGATCAAATGGGCCACTTCATCCTTTGACATCAGTGGTGAATCTTCCACCTGCCCATCTTTGTAAATCATCTTGACTTTATTGGTGTCGGTCTCAAACCCGGCATCATTTCTTGAGACATCATTGGCAACAATCATATCAAGACCCTTGGCACTTAATTTCTCTTTCGCATTTGAAAGCAAGTCCTCTGTCTCCGCCGCAAATCCAATCAAAATACAAGGGGATTCCTTTCTGGCGCTTCCCAGTTCCGCAAGGATATCGGGTGTCTTCACCATTTCGAGTGACAGGGAATCTCCGCCTTTCTTTATCTTTTGTTGTGCACTTTGTCGTGGTCTGTAATCAGATACCGCCGCCGCCATAATAATCATATCACATTCGGAACAGTTTTCAAGAACCGCTTTTCTCATCTCCGCTGCCGTCTTTACACCGCAGAAGGCAACTCCAGATGGCGGCTTCAGTGATGTGGGGCCGCTCACAAGAACTACCGATGCCCCCCTTTGACATCCAGCCCTGACCAGGGCATACCCCATCTTTCCCGTGGATCGGTTGGTGATATATCGAACGGGATCCATGGGCTCCACGGTCGGACCGGCGGTCACAAGGATCTTCAGCCCGGAGAGATCTTGGTGGGTCATCAGGGCCCGGGCCACTTCGATGATCTCCTCTGGTTCCGGGAGCCTTCCAGGGCCTTCGGTGTGGCAGGCCAGCGACCCTTCGCCCGGTTCCATTACGGTCATTGCCCTTTCCCTGAGCAGCCTGAGGTTGTCCTGGACAGAAGGATTCATAAACATCTGAGAATTCATGGAGGGGCAAACCAGTATCCTGGCCGTGGCCGCAAGCACCATGGTGGACAGAAAATCATCGCCGATGCCGTGTGCCAGCTTGGCAATAAGATTGGCCGTGGCCGGCGCAATGATTATGAGGTCTGTCTCCTGGCCCCAGGTGATATGGTCCAGGGCGGTGCCTTCCTGATGGAACATGTCCCAGATGACCCGGTTTCCCGAAAGGGTTTCAAAGGTGAGGGGTCCTACAAACCGGGTCGCATTGGATGTCATGGCCACTCTGGTGTGGACATCCGCCCTCACAAAAAGCCTGACCAGTTCCGCCGCTTTATAGGCAGCGATCCCACCGCTGACACCGACAATAACCTTCTTCCCCTTCATCCTTGACCTTTCACCCTATGGCTCGTAAGTTATCAATAAACTCGGGTACCGTGTGGCTCGGCCATTTCTTTCAGGCGCTCTCTAAACCTGCAGTCGCAGCGTGGCTGATATTTGGGCTTCCGGCTCGTAGGGCCTCCAGCTCGGAGAGGTTTTGCCAAAAGCACGGAGAAGCTAATATGGCTTATCAGGAGAAAACCCCAAATATCAACCACTGCCAACGTGAGAGGTAAATTCACTTTGAGAGAGCGCCT
>JACNIU010000004.1 GCA_014382905.1 Desulfobacterales bacterium | reverse complement strand
TGTGGGCGCAAAGGGGTTGAAATTGGAGATAGATCCGGATGCCGGGAAGTTCCTACTTTCCTCGGCCGAACTGAGCTTTGATCAAAACCAACTGAAGGATACCAGCGTCAATTTGTCGGAGAAGGGTGCCTTTGAGCTGAGCTGCGCCCAGATACTGCTGGATATGGGAACTATTCAGGGCTGGCTGATGGCCAACCCCAAGGGGAAAGAGGCGCTGGATAATATCCTTGCCAAGGCCAAGCTGAAATCCCTGACCACTCAGGGAACGCTTCAACTGTCTTCTCTGGACCTCAAAGGAAACCAGAAAAAACCGGCTGATATCAACGGGTCTTTGGACCTTAAGACCCAGGGCCTGAAGATTCACCTGGTCTCTGAAAATGGACAGGAACAGGCTCTCACCGTGACCCAGCTAGATACCAAGGTCACCATAAAAAGCGGAAAACCGTCCGCTAAGATCGGAAAACTGCAATTAAGCTCTTCACGCGGGGGAACCGGCACCATAACAGGTTCTTTTGCGCTTCCCTTTGATCTGAGGGACATAGGATTCAAAGGATCTTTGGACTCTTTCAGGGTCTTTGACACGGTTGTCAATCTGGATGCCGAGATGTCCAGAAAGCGGAGGCTCACATTTGATCTTGACCTGGCTTCCCCATCACTTGAGGTCCTGGCAAAGGGTTTGGTGTATGCACCGGTACAGAAAAAGATCGACTATGTAGCACGCCTTGAAAATCTTAAGATCTCCAGGGCGGATTCACGGCAAGACGCCAACCGGGGCAAGACCGAAGAAAAGGGTCCCAAAGAGTTTGATTTTACCGCCATCAGAGGCAAAAAGATCTCTGCCGAGGCATTCGTCAGAAGTTTCCAATTCAACTCACTACCCGAACTGGAAAACATAAAATTCCTGTTGCAGTGCCAGAATGACAGGGCCGTTGTGAGGGGGAAGATCCGCCTTTGCAACACCGATATGTTCGTGGACGCAATCCTGATTCCGCCAAGCGGGATTACCGCCCAGATAGAGGGAAAGGGGGTTAGCCTGGACCTTACCTCCTTTATCGCCTGCTTTTCCAAGGAACTTCCTGTCTTCTTGCAAGGAAAGATCTCTATTTCCGCATCCCTTTTTGTCAGAGGAACCAACCCCAAGGTCCTCATGGACACGGCTGAGGGTGAAGTGATGATGACCCTGGCCAGGTGCTCGGTTTACAGGCTCTCCAACCTGGATTATCGCCTTGGTTTTTTGCAGGATATCCTGGGAGTTGCCGGGGTAAATCCCGATACAATGGATTCCATTTCATTCACTAAAGGCGTTGCCAAGGCCAAACTGGAAAATGGGCGCGTTGTCCTGGATACCTTCTCCCTCAGGGGTCCTGTTGTTGATGCATGGGGAAGCGGTGAGTTTGTGCTCAAAGAGAAGCGTCTCAGGCTCTCAGGAGAGGTCCGGACGGCCTTGGGCATCACAAGAGACCTGGATGTCGACAGGGTCTTGAAAAGGAGCCAGATATGATGGCAGGCCAAAATACCAATGCTTTCTCTACAAGGACCTGGGTCTTGTTGGTGCCTCTCCTGGCCTTCGTTCTCAGCGCTTGCGGTGCCCCCAAAAAGCCGCAAAAGGGCATCTTTATCAAAGAGCAGGAAATCCCCCGGAAAATTGCGGTGCTGCCCGCGAAATACGCCCTCAAGAAAAAAAAAGATGTCAGCCTGGAGGTGGAACCGGGAAGTGAAAAGGGAAAGTTTGTTGCAAACCTGGTGAGGGGCGTCATTCATAATCAGCTTTCAGGAAAGGGGTATGCGACCCAGCCCATCGATCTGGTGGACCGGAAACTGGCCGCTTCAAAAGGGGACAAAGACTGGGATACCATCTCTCCGAAGAAGCTCTGCAAGGTCTTGGGGGTAGACGGCCTCGTCTATCCGGAAATCATCTCTGCTACCATGATGAAGGCCGTGGCCTATAATGAATATTCCATCGAAGCACGTGTAAAAATGGTTAACAACAGAGGGGAGACCTTGGGCACGTGGACCGATTCTGCCTCAAAAAGAAAAATAGCCATCCCAACCAGTCCCCTGAGTGTTGCAGCGACACTGCTGGAGGCCGTATTGGACGAATCCGAAAGAAAGCACATGCGGCTGATCGTCTACGATCTGGGATGGAAAATTGCCCAGTTCATCCCCGACAGTCCGCATGGAAAGGCCTTGCCGGAAGTAATTTCTGTGGTCACCAATGTGGACAGGGGAACATTCGCCGGGGGGGAAGAGATCGAAGTGGTGGTGAGTGCCGAGAAGGATCTGACCTGCACCTTTGATTTGGGTGAGTTCAAAAAGGCCATCCCCATGCCCTATTCAGAGGATGGGAATTATAAGGGTGTCTATCGGATCCGGGAAGGGGACAAGACTTCCAAGGCGCCCATCAAGATTCGAATGGTAAAGCCCAATGGGGTGGAAAGGATCTGGGTTGAGACCGGCGGGACTGTTACCATAGATGCCATTGCTCCGCCTCCTCCCGGGGAGATAAAAGGCAGGGCAGGCAGACAAGGGGTCTCTCTGTCATGGACCCTGCCAGAGACCGAGGACCTTAATGAGTTTGTTGTGGAGAAAAGCGACAGACCCGTTGGAGACTTTACCCTCCTCGCCAAGACA
>JACNIU010000005.1 GCA_014382905.1 Desulfobacterales bacterium | reverse complement strand
TCCGGGCATAACGGAGTGCTGCTCCCGCCTGGAGCATTTGCAAAAGATGTGAGGGATCGGATTTCTCGTCTCCCTTTTCTTTTAGCTCTAAATTGGCAGCATCCAAATATTGGCCTGATGAATAAAGAGTATTGAATGCTGACAACTCCCTTTTTGCCGACATTGATGCACAGCCTGATATAATAACTACAGCAAAATATGCTAAACATAACGGAATCAAATTAATCTTGAAACGTTTTTTATTGTTCACGATACTTCACTTCGCATTTTTTTAATAACGGCGATTACTTAAAGCAGCTGTTAGAGCCTGATTTATAATTCTCTGCCTCCTATTGTAGAGTTAAAAAGCGATTCAGATCGAGCATGAATCCCTTTATAAAGGGGTCGGCTATCTTTTCGGAAAAAGAATTGGGTCCCGGCCCCCGAATGGCCTGGTCCAGGCTCTTTCCATATATCCTGATATCGACATCCGGGATGTCACTGAGATGCAGAACAATATTTTTACCAGTGGATTTTTCCGAGAGTTTCATGGTCGCCTTCACATACCAGCAGTATACGCCATAGACATTCAACCGCTGAGGCCTTCCCAGGTCCACGTTTATCTTCAGTCCGTAGGCAGGCGCAATGGCCGGGGCGCCTTTCTGCTCGTAGATGGTGAGGCCGCGGCTGGATGCCTGTTTCTTGAAATATCCTGCCAGGATGTCGGAACCGGGCCCGTTTGCATCCACCATTATGCCATGTTTTTTTTGTGTCTTAAAGGCCTTTGCTTTATTGCCAGCCCAGGTCTTGAATGGGGTTCTGTTGAGGGCGCCTGTTACCTCTGCACACCATTTGCCGTCTTCCTTATGATATTCTGCCTTGTTTTGCGGGGTAAACTTGATTCCAGGGGGAACCCAGCCTTCATGACGCTCGGTTATAAGGGTATTGACTTCTCCGTTGGTAAGCGTTGCATTGGACTTGAGCCAGGGGCTCACATATTCCCTGACAAATCCCTCGTCGATCAAGATCTGGGCTGCCCTGTAAGCGAGATATTTCGACCTCCCGCAACCCGTTCTTGTAATGGATAATTTGTCATCCCGGCCAAGAACCACGTCTTGGGAAAATGCCCTGTTGAGGGCGCAATCTATTGCCATTACACGGACACGTCCCTCCGGCTTTGAATTTAGGCGCACAGGGGGTGAGTTGAAACCAGAGGATATGGTAACCCACTTGCCGGAATCCCAGATCTGTACCGAATACTCCTTGCTCTCTCCTTTCCCGTTTTCCCATGTGAGAAAAAAATAGTCAGGGCCTGTATCTGTCACATAAAAGTTTACAGGTTTTGGTGGGGGAATGGTGTCAATGGCCAACATCCCTTTTGTTCCCAAGAGGATCTCTTTATCTCTGTCTTTATAAAATATGGAAACACCAGAGGGGCCGGTATTCAACCCATGTTTCAATGCACTGAGGTCAATGATGTCGGTCATGTACGTCTTTTCAGATGTCCTCCGGACAAATGGGAGGTTGAGGCCTGCGATGCGGGCGATAAGATCACCGGCCTTGACGTCTACTGAGGGGGTCTGCGAGAATCTAAGGATCAGTTGAAGCCTGGCGCCCCTTCCCAAAAAGATCATATCCTTTCCGTCCGGCCCGGGACAAATTCCGTGGTTTTCCGTAAGGATTTTGAGTTGAAAATCTTTGAGGAATTCTTTGAGGCTCTCCCTGTTACCCACGGGAGCGGACTGCGTTGGCCCTTTTGCGCCCTCACCAACCTCAGTGAGAGGCCCGGAAGGCTTTATTCCCACACTGTGGGCTTGAGCACAGGCCGTCAGCAGACCGCACAGAGAAAGAAGAACCAATAGGATTCCCGGCATGATTGAACGATCACATCCGGTCCTGCTGCTTTTCATGATCACAAGCCCCCATGTTTAAGCCCGATGATCCCCGTCTCTCGCTCGATCAGCTCTGCCTTTTGCCTTTTTTCCGCTTCGCTTGCGGCAGGTATATAGACCACGTATCTGTAGCCTTCCTGACCTACTATCAAATTCACGCCCGTTCTCTTCTCAATTTTGATCTTGAAATCCTCCGCGGTTCTGCGCTCGTCAAATCGCCAGAAGGGATACAGCGTCTGTTTCTCAAGAGGCTCTTCATTAGAAATATCCTGCACCATTTGTTTTGCCGGGGCTGGCACTTCAATATCTGCGGCAGGCACATCTCCGGTAGAGATATGACCCTTTTCCTCCTTTTTATCAGGGGACGGGGTCGGGATAAGAAGCCTCACTTCCTCCACCTTATCTCTTATAGCTGTCAGGTGGTCTGCCACCCCGGGAGCCGCAGAATGAAACAAGGGCAGGATGTGGGGGTAATAAAGCCATCCGGCGATAATTGCCAGGCCCAAGAACATCCCGTACAGGACACTCCTTAATATGAATCCGTTTTGAGACATGAGATTATCCCCCCGATGTGGCTAATCAATCAGCGCCAATTCCTGTCCATAGGGACCTTCGGTACTGGGGAAGGTCGTGACCTTGACTGCGATTCTGTCTCCGTTGCCGAGGAGAAGCCCCTTAGCCGAAACACTTTTCTGCATCCGGTCATCATAGTATGCCCAGTCAATATTACTGCCGCTCAGAGTTATGAATATCCCCCGCTTGCGAAGCACTGTCC
>JACNIU010000101.1 GCA_014382905.1 Desulfobacterales bacterium | reverse complement strand
TAAACCGCTTCATAATAATCAGAGAGTATTGCTCTATTTAATTGGGAAGTCTACATACCATTTGCCAGGGCGCAGATGGTGCAGAAGTGTAAACGTCTGTTCAAGAAAGTCCTTGGTAATCGCTTCAAAAAGTCCGCCTGCGGTCTGACCAGAGAGCCCCTTGTGACTCGGGGTAACACCAAGCCGTTTCACGATGCCCTTCGCAATCGCTCTACTGGCTTTGTTCCCTTTATCCGCAAAGTTCGGGTATTCTGCCTGTCCATCTTTCTGTATTCTGACGATCTCTTTACAAATCCGTCGATGATATGTTCTGCGTAGTTCTGAAATATTCATTTTGCTCTCCAGAGTTGTCGTTGACTCAAGCGCAGGGCTTGTAGAAACCAATGATGTGTTCTTCGTGCATTCGTTTCTGGATTTGAGAATCGAGATCTGGATGTGTTCCGGCTGGCATCATTCGACGATTTCGGTCCAGATTACGCACTCCGATTTTAGGGACTTGGAAACCGATCGTTTGCCCGATCTCGGCAAGGCATATTTGAGTTTCAGTATCCTTGCCCCGCATAATAGAACTTCCTACAACGATAATCGCTGCTTTTCCGGGTTTGAGCACCCGGAACATTTCCCGCAAAGTCCGTGTCCTTTCAGAGTAGTAGCGACGCAGAACCCGGGCCTTTTTTTCATCTCGTTTGGTGATATCAGCAACTATAATACTCGTGTGCTCTGGCAACGCTTCAAAGACAAAATCAGTTGTGGACTCCCCTCCAATATATTCTTTGCGCTTTTCCCCGAGCCCATCAATCGCATATCCAAGCCATACCAGAGAAAACTTGTGCGCCCTCATATAATCAATGGCATTAGAGGCATATGGGGGGGAAGTGACGATCAGATCTATAGAACTATCGTCAATCGGTAAGGCTTGTGCATCTCCAAATGAAATACGGGGTGGAATTCTGTCAGGCTCTGGCTCAAATAGCCCGGTCAAATAAGGTTGAATCCTGTCTGACATTTTTTTCGGAAGACCTTTTAGATTCTGTTGGATTCTCTTTTCAAATTCATCAAAAGGCGAATGCAATCTCTTGGTCAACAGCTTGATGCGGCGTGACTGTTTTCCGATTAGATCGCTTCCTATAATGGCCTGACCGGCTTGATCAAAGACAACCTTGGCTCTATGTGGGCGCGTATGTGCCAAATCGAACGCTAAAGAGAGCCCACCTGATTTTGTGATGATGATAGCTGAAAACGCGAGTTTGCAAAATGCCTTGATTTCCTCCTCCGGTATCTGCTCTATCTCATTTATGAGAGCGAGCAGGGCCATTTGTGTCTCATGGGCAAACCAGTATTCTACAAAATTGCGGGTTTTCGACTCCCAACGCCTCGCTAATTGCTTTTCTAATTCAGATCGATTTTCACTGATAGCAAGTTTTGCGCTCTCCACAATTCCCCTGACGACCTGGAAAACTTGCCTGCTATCGAGTGACGTGACCTTGGTTTTTGTGAGCAGAAATGCAAGCGGATCAATATCAAAACCTATTCCATACCGCCCCAGCAGGAAAGCCTCAAGCAAAGTTGTTCCTGACCCCATCATGGGATCAAGCACAGCGTCGCCAGAGTGTGTTAGTTCCTGGATCAACTTGTGTGGCAGTTGCGGCGGGAATTTGGCAGGAAAGGAATGGAAGTTATGCGATGCGTAGCTGCTATCCTGACTATGAAAGTCGAAATCCTGGGAAAGAAGATCAACCATCTTTTCAAGATATGTCTGATCCTCTCGTTCAGCATCGGGGGGCAACAATTTCGTTAGGTGAATGCCCATCTGAATACCCCTCTATTGTTAATCCGACAACTGTAAGGCGGCGTCTTGAGAATATCTTAGTTGATTCAGAAGTTGCGCGCAAGCGTTGGCGCATAACGAATTGTTCAAGGCATTTCGCGTCACATTCTCTGCCCGCGGTCCACAGGGGAAACATCGTCACTCCGAATCCATTATTCATAATGGCTCTTCGGGTGGTTGTTAGACAAAAATAGGAGCATACCGTATAAAGCAGATATCTTCAGAAATTCAAATCGTTACGATGAAATTTTGGCTAAATAGGTCATACTGAAAAGAGCGCATGGTTATTGTAGAAAGTGGTTGCGGTATTATTTTGGTAAATATACTCTTAATAAATCAAAAAAGGAAAGCCTTTATCATTTTAGTGAGAAGTTGAAAGATAAGAAGCAGGGTGACAAACAACGGATGACAAAGGAATCCCATTTAAAAACAAAAAGATGATTTTAAAGGAGCCCATGCGGATTGAAGATTCGGCATCAGTGCTTTGAAGGATAAATCAAAAGCCGGACCATAAAAGAGGCGAAAAGTCCCGTTGATCTTTAGGAGAAGGAGAAAAGAAAAATGGAATGCGAAAAGTGCAAAGATCCTATCGAAGCCGGGGAGGAAAGGGAACATTACGGCAAGGTCCTGTGCGAGGACTGTTATATGGATGCGCTCTCACCTGCACGGACGTGCGATCCATGGGCCGTGCACAGCGCCAAGTCGTTGGAGGAGCAGACCGGCCGGACCGAAGTCAATGAGGTCCAGGAAAAGATCCTTAAGATACTGGAAGAAACCGGCGGGATCGAGCCCCGGATTCTTGTAGGGCAGCTTCAGATAAAGCCCTCTGATCTGGAGAGAGAAATCGCTTCGCTTCGACACATGGAGAAGGTCAGGGGGGAGCTGAGAGACGGGAAGAAGGTGGTACGGTTGTGGTGATTTTTGTCACATGACTTAAAGCGCTTTTCCGGTTTATCCGGGTTGGGAAAGGAGAACAAACCGATGGTAATGGCTGACGGAAAGATCTTTGAATGGGAGAGCCCAGATCATATCAGGACCGACTTTCTTGAGACGTTTGATTTTGACAGCCCCAATCAATACATAAAGACGGAGACAGCCGAGCTGATCGCCTCCTGTCCGTTCAGCGGTCTGCCGGATGTGGGGCGCCTGATTATCGAATATTACCCGGAGGGGGGGAAATGCATCGAGCTCAAATCCCTCAAGTACTATGTGGTCAGCTTCCGCAATGTGGGGCTTTTTCAGGAGGGTGTGACCCAGAGGATTTATAATGATCTGAAGGAGACGCTGTCAACGAACCGCCTGAAGGTGACCACCCTATACAATACACGCGGGGGTTTTGATACCACCTGCAGTGAGGGCGAGTTGTGAGGGAGCGGATAATGACAGGACCCTGGCCGACCTCGCTTCCTTGCTTGCAAGGCGTACCCCCTGCGCCCTGACCCCCTTGATGGCATAATCAGAGATCCTGAAGGTCTGCTCAAGAACACGCAGGCGTGGCCTGGGTTTGTAATTGACGGTCACGTATCCGTCGTCCATTGTGGTGGTTTTGAACACGGTGCAGTTATCGGGAACGATCGAATATCCCTTGTTGAGGATGTACTTTTCGATACGGCATCGTTTGATATAGGGATAGCCGTTTTCATTTCGATAGACAACCGTGAAGACGGTTTCGGCACACGTGTCATGGTCTGCAAATCCGCAGTAAAGCATCCCCATGTCCACAAACACCTTCTCAGGAACATCCATTACCGAGTATGCCCCGGTCTTCCGGGTCACCAGTATCCGGTCATACTGTGAAACGTCAAACAGCACATTTCCACCTGCTTCATAACCGAGGTATCCGGTCTTGGGGTCATAACGGAGCTTCAGGTTACGCTGGGCTGCCTCACGCACGCCCACCTGATTAAAAGAAATGATTTCTGTCCGGCGCGGATACAGATCACGGTGCTTTGTTATAATTTTCTCTTCCAGAAAAGAGATGGCGTAATCCGTGATACTCGAAAGGTGGCGCCTGATCTCCCTGATCCGCTCTCTGATCCCCTGCATCTCCTTCTTGACCTTGTTAATATCGTAAAGTGAGATTCGCCGGATGACGATTTTCAGGAGGCGATCCACATCCTCAACAGTAACCTCACGCCTGATCTGCCCGGAAAAAGGCCTGAGCCCGTCAAGCACGGCGTTGATGACGCCTTCCCGGGTGGTCATTTCTTCGATCTGTTTGTAAATGCGTTCCTCGATGAATATCTGCTCGATAGTCCGTGCGTGCAGTGTATCCTCTAAGTGTCTCTGTTCAAGGCTCAGCTCTGCAGTCAGGATATCCACCAGTCTTTTGGCATGGTGCCGGATCACCTCGCTCACGGTCATGACGACCGGCAGGCCGTCCTTAATCATCAGGAGATTGAGCGGGATCGACGATTCGCAGTCAGTGAAGGCAAAAAGGGCATCGATCGTATCATTTGCGTAGACACCACGGGCTAACTTGATTTCTATCTCAACGTTCTCCGTGCTGTAATCGTCGATACTTGAGACCTTGATCTTGTTTTTCTTTGCCGCTGCCTCAATGGAATTGATAAGGCTTTCCGTGGTGGACCCGAAAGGCACCTCCCGAATGACGATTTTCTTGGGGTCTCTGGTATCGACTCTTGCCCGGACCAAGATTTTTCCGTTCCCTTCATTGTACTCGGATACATCGGCAAAACCCCCGGTCAGAAAATCGGGAAAGAGGGTAAACGGCTCTCCCTTGAGGCACGTCTTTACGGCCTCAGCCACCTCGATCAGATTATGTGGCAGGATTCTCGTGGACATGCCAACGGCGATCCCTTCTGCCCCGTGAATGAGTAATACAGGCAACTTTGCCGGGAAAGCGACCGGTTCCCGGTTCCGGCCGTCGTATGAGTCCTCGTATTGTGTGATCTCCGGGTTATAGAGCACCTCCCTGGCGAGAGGTAACAGCCGGCACTCGATGTAGCGGGCCGCCGAGGGGTCATCTCCGGTGAAGATATTGCCGAAGTTCCCCTGCTTCTCAATGAAAAGGTCTTTGTTGGCAAGCGTAACAAGGGCAGAGTAGATGGAGGCGTCGCCGTGGGGATGATACTTCATGCAGGTTCCCACCACATTGGCAACCTTGTGAAACTTGCCGTCATCCATCTCAAAAAGAGAGTGGAGGATGCGTCGTTGAACCGGCTTCAACCCGTCCTCAAGGTACGGGATGGCCCGATCCTTGATCACGTAAGAGGCGTATTCCAGGAAGTTGGTATTGAAAATCTTGCTGACATATACCATCAGATCAGGTTCTCCATGATGAAATCGCGACGCTCGGGGGTGTTTTTCCCCATGTAAAACCGGAGTGTCTCGGGAACGTTCTTGATGTATCGTACATTTATCCGGATAAGGCGCATGTTATCGCCAATAAACTGCGAAAACTCCCTGGGCGATATCTCCCCCAGCCCCTTGAATCGGGTTATCTCAGGATTGCTGATCTCACTCGCGGCCGCATGCCGTTCCTTTTCGTTATAGCAGTACCGCGTTTCTTTCTTGTTCCGGACGCGAAAAAGAGGTGTTTCCAGGATATATACACGGTTGGCAGAGACCAGCTCCTCAAAATAGTTGAGAAAAAAGGTGAGCAGCAGATTGCGGATATGAAACCCGTCATGATCGGCGTCCGTGGCAATCACAATCCTGCCGTATCGGAGGTTCTCTATATCATCCTCGATACCCAGGGCCATCATCATATTGTACAGCTCTTCGTTCTTGTAAATGGCAGCCTTGTTCTTCCCGAAGACGTTCTGCGGCTTCCCCCGCAGGGAGAAAATGGCCTGGGTATACACGTCACGGCCCGAAACCATGGAGCCCGATGCGGACTGGCCTTCGGTAATAAAAACCGTTGAGTTTTCCCCTTTGGAGCCGTCCTGAAGATGGTACTTACAGTCTTTCAGATTTCGAATCTTGATGGCGATTTTTTTGGCGGCCGCCTTTGCCTCCTTTTTTACCGTGTTCAATTCCTTCCGCAGACGTTCATTGCTCAGGATCTTTTCTTCGAGTTTTCTGGATGTCCCGCTGTTTTTGTGCAAAAAATCGACCACCGCGGACCTCACTTCGGCCACGATCCAGCCCCTGACCTCTGTGTTGCCTAACTTGTTCTTGGTCTGGCTTTCGAATACCGGCGACTTGAGCCTCACGGCCACTGCTCCGGCAATACCTTCGCGAACGTCCGCACCCGAATAGTTTTTCTTGAAAAATTCGTTCACCCCCTTAAGGATTCCCTCCCTGAATGCAGTCTGGTGTGCCCCTCCATCAGAAGTCAATTGTCCGTTCACAAACGAAAAGTAGGCCTCACCGTAGCTGCTTGTATGAGTGAACGAAAACTCCAGGAATTTTCCTTTATAGTAAACAATGTCATAGAGCCCGTCATCCCCGACCTCGGAATAGAGCAGGTCCAGCAGTCCCTTCCTGGATTCAAAACTCCGCCGGTTGCAGACAAGACGCAACCCGCTGTTAAGACAGGCATAATTCCACATGCGCTGTTCAACATATTCCATGTTGAAGTCATACTCCCCAAAGATCTCGCTGTCCGGGAGAAACTCCGCGTACGTACCGTCCGCCTCATTGGAGCTGTTCCCCTGCCTTTTTGACTTGAGCCTTCCTTTCACAAACGCGGCCTCGCTGAATTTTCCATCACGATAGGCAACCACCCTGAAGTGTGATGAGAGGGCATTGACGGCCTTGGCGCCGATACCATTCAGCCCGACGCTGAACTGGAAAACATCATCATTGTACTTTGCGCCTGTGTTAATTACAGAAACGCAATCAATTACCTTGCCTAAGGGAATCCCCCGGCCATAGTCTCGAACCGTAACCAGATTATCCTTTACCGTAATGGTGATTTTTTTCCCGTGCCCCATGATGAACTCGTCAATGGCATTGTCCACCACTTCCTTGAGCAGGACATAGATGCCGTCATCGGATGCGGACCCGTCACCGAGTCGTCCGATGTACATCCCGGTACGGAGGCGAATATGTTCGAGAGAGCTGAGGGTCTTTATCTTGCTCTCGTCATATTCCTGCAGATCCGCTTTTCTGTTCATTTCATCTCCAGTTTCTCATTCGTAAAGAATCCGGGTCTAGAGTCGAATTCCGCTGATTCGGCGTAGCCTCGGACCCCTTAACTACGAGATTTCTTTTTAATGAGGGTATTTTACGACAGAAGATGTTGTGCGTCAACCACAAAGAAACTACAATATGCAGTGGATTCTCTGTCGGGCGGGAGGAAAACGGAAAATGGCTTCAACTAAACATTATGAAGCCGCAAAAAGGCACAAAATTCACAAAAAGTGAAATTGGCCTGTAGTAAAATCAAGAGGTTACAAACAAGAAAATTTCGGCTCCTGACTTCTTACAAGACCATCAAACATTATTTGTTGTCCCTGCCAAGGCCTTTGAGGCCTTCCGCAGACCTGATATGCAGATCCCTCTGCGGAAAGGAGATTTCGATTCCGTTCTCCCTGAAAATGCGGTTGATATGGTATCGCACCTCTGAATCGGCATACCTGTCGCCCCACCCCCTGATCCAGATCCTCAGGGAAAAGTTGAGGGTGCTCTCCCCGAAATCCAGAAATCTGACCCTTGGCGGAGGCATATCCAATACCTTGGGGCTTTGCCTGGCGGCCTGAAGAAGGAGTTCGGTAACTTTTTCGATGTCAGAATCATAGGACACGCCAACATCGATATGCTGGCGGTATCTGTGGTCCCGGTGGCTCCAGTTAATCATCTTCTGGGAGATGAGGGTCGAATTGGGGACAAAAATCGTTGCCCCGGCGAAGCTCTGGACCACGGTGTTGCGGATGGTGACCTTCGTGACATGGCCCCTGACATTGTCGACCTCCAGGAGATCTCCCGGCTGAATGCTCCTCCCGAACAGGAGAATCAGTCCGCCGATGAAATTATTAACGATGTTCTGCATGCCGAAACCGAGCCCCACGGAAAGGCCGCCGGCAATGACCGCCAGGTTTCTGAAAGAGATTCCGATCAGGCCAAGGGCGGTAAGAATGAACAGAGACCAGAGGGCGTAGGTGACGATGGTCTCCAGCGACTGCACCGACCCCGCATCGAGGTCCTTGTGGCGGCCCGGCAGTTTGCCAATCCCTGACCGTGCCAGGGCGATCCCGGCCCGGGTAACAAAGAGGAGGGCAAAGATGACAATGATTCGGGAGAGGCTGAATGTGAATCGGTCCCACCCAAGTTGATAGCGAACCAGCTCGAAAAAGAGGGAAAACCCGCCGAGGAGCATGCATGCCCAGGCAACGCTGAGGATCAACAGGGTCAGGAATATGAGAGGAAATCCCAAACTCTTCCCCTCAAATTTCTGGGGGTCTCCACCTGCCCTTTTTTCCCATCGGGCCCTGAGACGGCCCAAACCGGTACTTGTGCAGCGGGCGAGGCGCCAGTCGAGCGCAAACATAATTAATAGTTTTCCTAAGAGCATGGAGAGGTATCCCCAGCCTATCACAGCCAGGAGGGCCAGGACCGGCATGGCCCAGACCATGACCAACCCGGTCACCTTTTCCCAGCCCTTTTTTTTCGACAGACTCCGGGCGTAGTGCCAGCAGAGTCCCAGAAGCCAGAAGGCCCAAACCGGGATAAATACTTCTTCAGGAATATGAAGGGCCTGTGAAAGGGCTGCCGCGGATACCACTGCCCAGAGTGGCGGCAGCATATCGGGATGAGAGGCAGATTCCGGGAAAAAATAGAGCCACAAGTTCCTTGAGAGGGAAATCAGTCCGCGGACAACAAAGACGGTCGCTACCGTGAAGAAAAACGTCGATGGAAAAAGGCCGGTGAAAGAGGTAGCTGCCAGGATTCCAAGGCCAATGGACCCCATCAGGCACGAAGGAAGCAGTCGAATGTCCGGAGACAGGCTCCCGAACAGATTTCCCCTCCTCGTAAGAGCGATCCAGCAGGCGGCCATGAGGAATAGCGAAAAAAGAACTATTTTGGCCATGAGCATCAGCCATCTCGATTTTCGCAATTCGAGGGGCTCCAGTATATACATCCCAAAATCGGATGCCCATTTCCGGGCGGCGGCCAGGCCGGCCGGCCAGGCTTCACCAGAGAAAAAGCTGGCCGCGGGCTTCAGCAAATGGGTTTCCAAGACCCGCCTGTACTGGCCCTCGATTCGGGCCCGGGCCTTTTCCAGGTGAAGCTCAAAATCCTCGGCCGGTTTAAGCCCTGTGACCATAATTTTACTCAAGGACCGCGCCTTGTCCCCCAGGCCGGTCAGGTCCTTGAGATAGGCATTTGCCTTTTCTGAGACAGCGGGTGAGCCCAGGTTATCCATGGAGCTCATTTCCCCTTTGATCTTGAGCGATAGATCGGACATGTCTTCCATCAGACGATTCAGCGAGGCGGCTTCCCGCTTGAACGGAGATATCAGCCGCTCCATGGTGGCTTCAAACCAGCTTATCACCCCCATCATGTCGCGCAATACGAGAGGGTTTCCAGAGGCGAGGTCAAAATACATCATCAGCCTGCCAAATCTTGATTCCAGCAGGTAAACACGCTTTTTCAGAAGGGTTAGACGCTCCGGGAGATCTGCGCCGATTTTGTCCACGGCGTTGAGGCTTTCAGTGAGCTCGCGATGTTGACGTGTCAGCAGCTCTTTCCAGTTGCCGGTCTCGGTGTCGGGGGGAGAACAGGCGAGGAAGGCAAAGGCCAGAATCAAAAACAGAAAAATGGCAGGGAATATTTGAAAGACGGCCCTTTTCAGGTCCCTGAACTTCCATGGTAGGCTCATCTGATGGGTCATAATGTCCTCAAGGGCCATCGCGTAATCTGCCCGCAACAACGTGAGCACGGTTAAACATGGAAATATCGTAACACGTTAACGGTTTGAAACAAAGTGTTGGACCATGAGGGTCTCTTTCCCAAAGGCCGTAACAAAAATTCTCCAGAGCATATAGAACGCCCCCTTGACGTTCAATACAGCTTCCGGGCAGGCAGAGGCGAAGTCCGGTTAAATGAATACCTTTTTCTGGCCTCCGGCTCGTAGAGCCTACGCCTCGGAGAGGGCTGTCCAGTGACGAATTTGAAGGCCTCGCTGCCGTTCCTATGAAACGATCCCCGTATTTACGTCCTTTGGGAAAGAGACCCTCATGGTCCCAGGCAACAAATGAAGGATTGTTTCAAGAAGCTAAAGTGATATGAAATATCAAACAATAGAATATGTCCAAAACGCAAGCGAAAAGTGATGATCTCTGATAGTCCCGCCGGGGCATTGAAGGACCCCGCTGCGAGCAGCGGGGAATGCGCTCGCTGTGAATTTTCACCCCTAACCTATAGAGAAATTTCTCTGCTCCCAAAATAGGCCAAATCAATGGAGACAGGGGAAATTAACTGAAACATTCGTTGCACAAATCAGGCAATTATATTATATGTTACCCAAAGGCAGTTGGATATGGCTTTTTCCGGACTTCAAATTGAAGAACTCCGCTGCAAGCAGCGGGGAATCTCCCAAATTTAAGGAGGATTTCTTCATCTTAAATGTGCTCGCTAACCCTGCTGCAAGCAGCGGGGAATGCACTCGCTGTGAATTTTCAGGACCAGAAATTAAGAACCTCTTATGCTTGCTATACATCCTATCATGAATTCGGCGGTGGAAGATATTTTCGGGTTCAAGACCTGCTGCGGAATGAGGGCCTTTGATCAGAACCTGGAAATCCATGTGAAAAACGTGGGAGAACATCCTGTGGTTGTGTCGAGCTATTTTGACATGAAAGGGGCGTGGGGATCACGCCGGATGAACACCCTGATGCCGGGCGGGGGCCAACGGATTTTGCCGGGCGAGATCAAGGCCTTTTATTGCACGATGGATGAAGTGCTGTGGAACGAGGCCCGGGGAATTGTTTTCTACGATAGTGAGGCGAATGCTTATCCCGTGGAGCTGAAGCGAGCGGCAGAGAAATGAAACGGAGAGGAGAACTGGCCGATGGAAATTATTAAATACACCGAGGAACACCGGATATTCAGAGAAGCGGCAAGACGATTTTTTGCAAAGGAGGTGATTCCCCATGCGGACGAGTGGGAGGAGGCCGGCATTGTACCGAAGAGCGTATGGCTAAAGATGGGGGAGCAGGGTTTTCTCTGCATGGATATTCCGGAGGAATATGGTGGCTTTGGCGCTGATTTCCTCTATTCGGTGATACTGACAGAGGAGTTGGGAAAAACAGGGAACACAGGACTGGCCGCGCCGCTGCACAGCGATATTGTCGTCCCTTATATTACCGCTTATGGCTCCGAGGAACTGAAGAAAAGATACCTCCCGCGATGTATTTCCGGAGAGTTGATCACGGCCATTGCCATGACCGAACCCAATACAGGGAGCGACCTGGCCTCCATACGAACCACCGCAGTGGAAAACGGCGACGAGGTGGTTATTAACGGCCAGAAGACCTTTATCAGCAACGGGATTAACTGTGGACTTCTTGTCCTGGCTGCCAGAGACCCTTCCATCGAAAACGACTATCAGGCCATTGATCTGTATCTCATCGAGGAAGGCACCCCCGGTTTTGAGAAGGGGAAAAGGATAAAGAAGGTGGGCTGGCACAGCCAGGACACGGCGGAACTCTTCTTCACAGACTGCCGTATCCCGAAAGGGAATCGCCTGGGTCAAAAAGGGTCAGGGTTCATGATGCTGATGGAAAAGCTCCAGCAGGAGCGGCTCATGTGCTGTATCATTGCCGTGACCGCTGCGGAACGGATGTTGGAGATGACAATCCAGTACTGCAAGGAGCGGACCGCCTTTGGCCGTCCCATTTCAAAGTTTCAGAACACCCAGTTCAAGATCGTTGAGATGGCTACTGAGGCAAGATTAGGCCGGACATTTGTGGACAAGCTGATCGTCGATCATATGGAGGGGGCAAATGTGGTGGTAAACGTATCCATGGCCAAGTACTGGACCACGGAGATGGCGATGCGGGTGGCAGACCAGTGCATGCAGTTTCACGGCGGGTATGGGTATTGCGAGGAGTATCCGATTGCCCGGGCCTGGAGGGATACGCGGGTGATGTCTATTTTTGCCGGAACCAGTGAGATCATGAAGGGGATTGCCGCCAAGTTTATGGGACTGTGAGAGATTGCTGATTGTTGATAGACGATGGATGATGGAAATAAGGAAGGAGGGAAAAATGGAAAAGCCTATTGCAAATTACTGGCAACTCCGCCTCGCAGACCTCAAGGAGGCATTGGAGGCGAACAATTTTGAGGTCTTTACGGCAGACAACGCTATTGAGGCAAGCCGTGTGGTGTTAGAGAAGATCCTTCCCAAGACAGGCGCTAAGAGTGTCTCATGGGGAGGGTCCATGACGTTCATATCGACCGGCCTTTATGACGCTTTCAAGGGGAATCCGGATATGAAGGTCCTGGACGTCTTCAACAAAAATCTCTCCCCTGAAGATGCTCTGGAGCTGCGGAGACAGTCACTCCTGGTTGACCTTTTCATCACCGGGACCAATGCCGTGACCGAGACGGGCGAACTCGTTAACCTGGATATGGTTGGCAACCGTGTTGCAGGGATTACCTTCGGCCCTAAACATGTGGTCGTTTTAGTCGGCCGAAACAAGATCGTTCCCGATTTGGAGGAGGCAATGGTGCGGATCAAGGATTATGCCGCTCCCACCAATGCCATGCGGCTGGATAAAAAAACACCCTGTGTAAAGACCTCCCGTTGTGAGGAATGCAAGAGTCCTGACCGCATATGCAACTCCTGGACCATTACCCAGAAGTCATTTCCCAAGGGAAGGATCAAGGTGGTTCTGATCAACGAAGATATGGGGTTGTGAGATGAAAAATGCCTGTAGGGGGGCTGTAAACGGCGTTAAAGGGAAATATTCATGTTGACCTCGTCGACGCCAAGAAGGTAGTATGCGAAGAAAATTCTGACAACGGTTTTCATGTTTTGAACAGGAATCGGGTGACCCGTCAGTCCATGCTCCGCCATCATGAGGAATGCCTGGAACTGACGGGAGATGAGAGCAACTTTTTAGCTAAGGGAGGAACTGTGATGTTTAACAGGAAAGAAATGAAGCGCAGTGTTTTAGTTGGTGGTTTAGCCTTACTTGGGTGCCTTCTAACTGTTTCCCTCATCTTGCTGCCTGGTTCTGCCCAGGCGCGAAACATTAAGGTAGGTATCATTGATTGCTACAGCGGGCCCGCGGCCGTTTATGGCAATGACGCACTCAACG
>JACNIU010000157.1 GCA_014382905.1 Desulfobacterales bacterium | reverse complement strand
TGTTGATCAGCCAAGCCTGCACAACATCCGCCACATGTATTTTTCAGGCCGCCGTGGGGGTGGAAACGGGTCTCTATGAGACCGTGTATACCCTTATGGCCGATCGTTGTTCCAACGGACCCCATACCATCTGGCCGAACCCCAATGGACCCGGTGGAGAAGTAATTTCAGAGAATTGGCTCATGGACAACTTTAACAAAGATCCCAATGCCGGTTTGAAGATGATCGAGACCGCCGAAAACGTGGGCAAAGAGGGCGGTTTCACCAAGGAGCAGTGTGACGAGTTGACTCTGAGACGTTACGAGCAGTACCTCATGGCCCTTGAAAACGACCGGGCCTTTCAGAAAGGATATATGTTCCCGGCAGAGGTGAAGGTATCACGAAAGAAGACAATCCTTGTGGAAGAAGATGAAGGGGTTATGCCTTCCACGAAGGAGGGGCTTGCCTCCCTCAAGCCATTGATTCCCGGCGGGATTCTCTCTTTCGGGTCCCAGACCCATCCGGCGGATGGAAACTGCGGACTGGTGGTGACCTCCGAGGACAAGGCCAGGGAACTCAGCGCTGATCCCTCTCTCAACATACAGATTATCTCTTATGGCTATTCCAGGGAAAAGCCGGGCTACATGGCTGCGGCCCCCATCCCGGCGTCCCAGATGGCCCTCGAAAAGGCAGGGCTCAAGATACAGGACATGAAGGCCGTCAAGACCCATAATCCCTTTGTGGTCAATGACCTTTATTTTGGCCAGCAGATGGGTATCGATCCTATGGGTACAGAGGAGCTGAGTTTCAATGATTATGGATGCTCTATGATATACGGACACCCCCAGGGCCCTACAGTGGGTCGTATCATCATGGAGGGGATTGAAGAGGTGGCCATGAAAGGCGGAGGCTACTTTCTCTGGACGGGATGTGCCGCAGGGGATACGGGTGGCGCTCTCATATTCAAGATTGGTTAGAAAAACTTCTGATTGCTTCTTGACCCCTGAACCTTCAGTTGTTAAAAAAAGGGTATTCGGCAATGGATCGAATACCCTTTTTCTTTAAAGAAACTGAGGTTGCAAACAAACTTAACGAGACTACCCAATTCTTCCATAACTTCTCGAAAATTTATCCACTAACGGTATCTAAATCATGGAAATGATAATCTTTAAATCCCTGGGCGGCCTGGGGATGTTTCTCTTCGGCATGAAGATTATATCCGAAGGCCTCCAAAAGGTCGCCGGAAAAAAGATGCGCCAGATCCTGAGCATGGTCTCCAACAACCGCGTCATAGGATGCACCGTGGGGGCACTTGTGACCAGTGTGGTCCAGAGTTCCAGCGCCACAACGGTCATGCTGGTAAGCTTTGTGGATGCCGGTCTCATGACCTTTGTTCAGGCTCTTGGTGTAATCCTGGGGGCCAATATCGGGACTACGGTGACGGCCCAGTTGATTGCCTTCAAGATAACGGCCTATGCGTTGCCGGCCATCGCACTGGGCGTCCTGCTCAAGTTTTTCCTGGGACGTCAAAAATGGGTTTACGTGGGGGATGTTCTCCTCGGGTTTGGCCTGGTCTTTTTTGGCCTGGCCACCATGAAGGCCGGTTTTGCCCCCTTGAAATCGCACCCGACCTTTATCGCCCTTTTTACCAAATTCAATGCAGATGATCTGACCAGCATCCTTTTATGCATATTGGTGGGGACCAGCCTGACCGTGATTTTGCAGAGTTCCAGCGCCACCGTGGGGATCACCATGGCGCTTGCCAGCCAGGGCCTGCTGACTTTTGAAGCCTCTGTGGCCCTGATACTCGGGGACAATATCGGGACCACCATCACGGCTGAATTGGCCAGTGTCGGTGCAAGTTTAAACGCACATCGCACGGCCAGGGCACATACCCTTTTCAATTTTATCGGCGTCATCAATATCATCATATTCTTTCCATTATTTTTGAAGCTCGTCGTGTGGGTCACCTCTTATTTTGGCCATCTTGGCCCCCCTGACCTTATTGTTGATGGGCAGAAGCCCAACATTGCCCGATATATCGCCAATGCCCACACCTCATTTAATGTCGTCAATGCGATCTTTTTTCTGGCTGTGTTGCCTTACCTGGTTAAGGTGACCATGTGGCTTACTCCCCACAAGGAGGGAGAAATAGCCCTGGACGAACTCCACCACATAAAATACCTGGATTCCAAGTATATCGATACCCCTTCCGTTGCCCTGGGGCAGGCAAGGGCGGAGATCGTCAGAATGGGGGAAGCGGTCCGCGGCATGTACAGTGACGTGATAGACTGCCTGAAGAAACGGGAGTTGGGTGAATTGTCCAAATGGCGGAAACGGGAGGACACCATTGATATCCTCCAAAAAGAGATCACCCAATTTCTCGTCAACGTAGTCCAGCGGCCCATCAGTCTGGAAGAATCAAGAGAAGTGGCCTCTCTGATGAGGATGGCCAACAATCTGGAGAGGGTTGGCGATTGCATCGAAAATATCGCGGAGTTGATCGAAGAGATGGTCCATCAGGACCTCCATCTTGCCGAAGCCGGTCTGCACGACTACGAGGTGATATCCAGCCAGGCAAGCAGGTTCTTGTGGCTCGTGACCGACTCAATCAAGACCGAGGATACGGAGATCATGCCCGAGGCCCATGCATTGGAAGAAGATATCAACCGGATGCG
>JACNIU010000006.1 GCA_014382905.1 Desulfobacterales bacterium | reverse complement strand
TAAGGACCCTTTCAAAAGATTTTCCATCCATCCAGGTCCTCTTCGTAAAGGACTTTCTTAAACTCACCAAAGATCAACTCACATCAATACCCCTTTCAAAATACACATCATAAGAACAAATCCCGGAATCACCCATTCATGCTCACACCACAAAATGTGATCGGTTGCTGACAGAACCACAGCGAAAGAAGCGGCCGCTCATTGCAAATATGCAAAAACCAGATAAGGCAGAACAACAAGCAGAGAAAGGTGCCTTAACCCGTAACAAAGAGAGTCTGTCCCGTCGGGGACGGGCTTTTTGTTAGCGGACGCTCTTTAAACAGCTTTTTCTTTAATAACCCCAAAAAAATGAAAGGAGGTGAGGTGAACCTATGAAGAGAAACTTCTCAAAGGAACTCGAGAACACGAGGAACAGGCTTTCAGTTGCCATGCAGGCCGCCATGCCCACCAAAGAGTTCGGTGCGACCGTCGTACTGGGGATGATCCGGTTGCATGTCCTGGCAAAAAAAATAAGAGAAAGCCGAAACCTCGAAGAAAGGAGGTGTTTAACCAATGAGTTTACCCAAGGAAGATCGGCAATGGAAAAGGGTATCAGTGCCCTCAAAAAAAGCGTGGTCAAGGAATTCCGGGAAAAAAGGGATGCGCTTCGAAGGGCGGTGTCCTGATTGCGGAGAAAAGATTTATGTGTCAGGCGGATGCCCGGTCTGCTTTTTCTGCGGATGGTCCCGGTGCCCGTAAAGTGACTGTATCGGCAATCTGTTTAAGACAATCCAGTTTCATAAAAAAGGGGGGACAAAAAGAATGGAAGACAAGGCATGGAAACAAACGCTCAGCATTGAAGAGGAAAGGCAGATCTGTCCTTGTTGCGGCAACATCTACGAGGTCGTACGCACAAATACGAATACCTGCAAGGGCAGCTTCGGGCATATTCGCTGCCTCTCCTGCGGCATGCACACAGAAGTATGAAAACATCAAAAGGAGGAAAAAGACAAATGACAGATTCAAAATTAGATAGGCTGTTAGATTCTTATAATGGGCCTGACACATGTTCCGTTTGCGGCAACATCTACAAGATTGACCTGGTCAAAGAGAGCGACGACTGGAACGACTTCGGGTACAGGCACTGCCCTTTCTGCGGGGACATGACGGATCTGTATGCCTGACATTCAGGATTTGTTTTTAAGAAACAAAAAATGAGCCTCTCTTTAATGGAGGCTCATTTGTTTTAAAGGAGGTGATGATGCAAATGAAATTGATGAAAACGCCAGACCGAAAGCCCTTAAGCAAGCTTTCAATTGTAAGAAACTTCAGACAGGTAATCGAGAACCGGGACATATCGTTGATGAGAAAAGAGCTTTATGAGTTCCTGAACCTGTACTGCGGTTTCATCGCCCACTACAACATCGACGGTTTCAAGGCCCAATATTCGGCGCCACGTAATTTTACGAATACCTTTATCAGACACTTTGATCCTGAGCACCGCTACTTTGACGGGGTCTACCCGTGCCACGAAGAGCCCTATAAAGAGACAGGGTTCACCAAGGCCGAGATCAAGGAAGAGTTCATATGCATTGTAGAGAAGCATAAGGACATGATTTCGAGGTGGGCCGAACAGAGACAAAGAAAGGAGAGATATTCCACATTCAAGGCACTGAAAAAGGAATTTGAGACCGGACCAGAAGGAATCGGGATTGATTGTGATGCCTGCGGAAACAGGTATTCGGTCAAGGTACTGAAAGAAGGAGATGAGTACAACGACTTCGGGACTATTTGCTGCGTTTTTTGCGGTCAGCAAATCAAACTTTATTAAAGGAGGTGAAATATATGTGGAACGAACCGACAAAAGAGAGACTAAACAAGGTGCCACGTCTCTATGAAACAGAAAATGTCCCCTTGAAAGAGAAGCTTGTGCATCTTCATTTCTTCATCGGCGGATGCGATTGGTATATCTGCGAGACAGACCGAGACAAAGATATTATGTGGGGTTTTTGTATCCTCAACAATGACTACGAAATGGCTGAATGGGGATTCGTGTCCCTGTCGGAATTGCGGTCTATCAAGATTGATGGATGGCTCGAGGTCGACTGCGAACTTGAAGAAATCTGGGAAGTGAAAAAGGCAGTCGATATCGACAAGATCAGGACCGCCCAAGGGTGGACCGGCGAGGAAAATGGATCAGGGCCAGCTGAGATCATACATCCCGGCATTACCGGAAATCCCGAACAGGAGATGAACATGAGGGAGGATCGGCCATGTTAGACAAAAAAGCACACATCAAAGGGAAAGGTCTTTCCTGCCCGTTTTGCGGAACTTCATCGATTCAGGGGGGCTTTATCGAGATAGAAGAAGGAAAGGCCCTTCAAGGGATGAAATGTACCGAGTGCGAAGCACAATGGCAGGACGTCTATAAACTGATTGATATGGAGCCTGACGCAGAAGATATCAACTGCGAGAACTGCAAAAAAGTGACAGGGAAAAACCCGCTTCTCGAGTTGGGGATCACCTAAAAGAAATGAAAGGAAGGGTATCATTATGAATACTAATTTGAAATGCCCGAGATGCAGAAATACCGTTCACCTCATAGGTACCAGATATTATTGCATTTGCGGGTGGAGCAAAAAGAGAGAAAAATTGACAGAAAAATAGCCCCAAAATATCAATTCT
>JACNIU010000293.1 GCA_014382905.1 Desulfobacterales bacterium | reverse complement strand
ACTACCCGTTTTGACGACTACATGAAGGCCAGATGGCTACAGCACAAGGCAGAGGGTCAGGCCGTGGAAACGACCCTGAGGGCCAACGAGGAATTTGAAGCTCTTTTTGGCAGGGGTTATCTGCCGGTGGAAGAATACAGATGCGAGGACGCGGAGATCGTGGTGGTCATTTCAGGGAGCGCGGTGGGCACCTGCCGAGCTGTCATCGACACGGTGAGGGAACAGGGCCACAGGGTGGGTCTGGTGAAACTCAAGATGTTCCGTCCGTTTCCCAGGGAACTTATAAGAAAAGCCCTGAAGGGAAGAAAAAAGATCGCCGTCATTGAGAGAGACCTCTCGGTGGGACAGTGCGGTATCTTTTGTCAAGAGATCAAATGGGCCCTCAATACCAATGTGGATCATGAGTTCACCCCCATCTATGGATTCATCGCCGGCCTTGGGGGGCTTGATATCACCCCGGCGCTTATGGAGAAGGCCATACATTTTACCATGAACGAGGATCCTCCTCGACAGGAGATTTTATGGCTGGGGCTCAGGGAGGGGGAAATTAGTGAAGAATACAGCTGACATCCCTGCCATACTTTCCAGCGAGGAATACATCGCCCGCACGGAAGGCGGGCATGGCGCCTGTCCGGGGTGCGGTCTGGCCCTCTCCCTTCGGCTGTTTGCAAAGGCCATGGGCCCGGATGTGATCATGGTCATACCCCCGGGATGCACGCCCGTTACGGTCATGAGCCCAAAATTCAATGCCGCTTTTACCGTGTTTGTGGCTCTCTTTGGGTCCACGGCTGTCTTTGCTTCGGGATTGAAAGCCGCGCTTACCATTAAGGGGGAAGATGAAACCCATGTGGTGGGCTGGGGCGGAGACGGGGCTACTTTTGACATTGGATTTCAGGCCCTTTCCGGTGCGGCCGAGCGAAACGACGATATCCTATACGTTTGTTGTGATAATGAAGCCTATCAGAATACCGGAAACCAGAGAAGTTCCGCCACACCATGGGGAGGAACAACCAGCACAAATCCGCTGCCAGCCCCCAAGATGGAACGTAAAAAGGATATTACCCTGATCATGGCTGAGCATCATATACCCTATGCGGCCACGGCCACCGTTGCCTACCCCCACGACTTCATGGTAAAGGTAAAGAAGGCCAGGGAGATCAAAGGTTTCAGGTTTTTGCATCTTCTGGCCCCCTGCCCCACAGGATGGATGTTTCCGGTTGAACGGACCATCGAAATGTCAAGGCTGGCCGTTGAGGCTAACATATTTCCCCTGTTTGAGATCCAAGATGGAACCGACCTCACCATCAACCTGGAACCGGAGGGAACTCCCGTAGAAAATTACCTAAAAACCCAACGCAGGTATAAGTATCTGGATGTCCTCCAGATCCGTGAAATTCAGAGGCAAGTGGACCGTAAATGGGATCGACTGCGATGGCTGGCCAGCTATGACAAACATGGAGAATAGGAGAATTTTATGACCGGGCAGGGTGGAGAGACATGGATTCACACCAAGTGCGCCGCCTGTTACGCAGGATGCGCCATGAAGGTGAAGGTGGTTGATGGGGTCATGGTCAAGGCAGAAGGGGTCGAGGAGCATGATTTCGGGGCCAGGGGCGGTCTTTGCGGCAAGGGCGCCGCCGCCATCATGGACTTTTACGACCCGAACCGTATCAATTACCCGGTAAAACGAGGCAACCCGAAAAAAGGGCTCCATGAAGACCCCAAATGGGAGAGGATATCCTGGGAGGAGGCCTTTGAAACCATCGCTGAGAAACTGAAGGATGCAAAGGAAAAAGACCCCCGGACCATCTGTTTCACGGGCACACCCATGTATGATTCGGCGCCGGTCTTGGGCATTTTCTGGCCCTGTTTCCATATTTCCCTTGGCACCACCAACTTTATCCCGGGAGGTGTGGGGACCCACTGCGGGGCTGCCTCCCATGAGGGCGCCGGCCTGTTTCACGCGTCCTGGTCCGTGATCCCCGACTACCGATATTGCAACTACGTCGTGCAGTTCGGCTCCAGCAAAGGGACAGGAGCCGGGCACTCGGCAGCTATGGCCATGCGGCAGGCCGCGGATGCCAGGGCCAAAGGGATGAGATTTATAGTCTTCGATCCCATCTGTAACTTCAGCGGCGGGAAAGCCACGGAATGGTTCCCCATCCTTCCGGCCACAGATGGCGCTGTGGCCATGGCCATCTGTAACCTCATTGTCCATGAGATAGGGGTCTATGACAAGGAATTCATCAGAAATAAGACGAACGGACCCTACCTGGTGGGCCCGGACAAAACCTTTGTGCGAGATAAAGAGAGCGGGAAGCCCCTGCTCTGGGACGAACAGGACGGCAGAGCAAAGGCCTGGGATGATCCGACCCTCAATCGCCCCACTATTGAAGGGGAGTTTTCGGTCCATGGAGTCCAATGCCAGCCGGCTTTTGAACTCATCAAAGAGCACCTGCAACAGTATGATCCGGCCTGGGCCGCAAAAGAGAGCACCGTACCCGAACATGTCATCAGGCGGGTTGCCCGTGAATTTGTGGAGGAAGCCAAGATCGGCGCCACCATCGAGATTGAAGGACATACCCTTCCTCATCGGCCTGCAACAGCCATCATGTATAAGGGGGGACAGGGGCACCAGAACGGGTTGAACCAATATTTTCCCGTTATGCT
>JACNIU010000450.1 GCA_014382905.1 Desulfobacterales bacterium | reverse complement strand
ACACCCTTGAACTGGAGAGACTCCCCAAGGAGCAGATCAATCTTGCTTGTCAGGGCCTTTCCGTGCCGGATGATGGAGAAAACCTTGTCTATCGAGCTGCCCAGGCCTTCTTTGCCCGCGCCGGTATTAGCGGCGGGGGTTCCATAAAACTCACGAAGAATATCCCTATTGCGGCTGGCTTGGGGGGGGGGAGGAGCGATGCCGCCAGCACCCTTACATGCCTCAACGAGTTGTGGTCCAACCCCCTTGACTGCCAGGATTTGTGCGAGCTGGCCTCAGGTCTGGGGGCCGACGTTCCCTTCTTCTTACTCGCCAAACCATCCATAGCCAGGGGGATAGGGGAAGTGTTGGAGCCCATTGAAAAATGGCCCACATTTTGGTATGTTATAGTTACACCGCCCCTCCAGGTCTCCACGGCGTGGGCCTATGCTAACCTGAAATTAGAGTTGACAAAGGGAGAATACAATTTTATACTAAGCCTTTTAGAAAAAGAACCTATTCAGGTAGGTCATATCCTTGAAAATGACCTGGAGTCGGTTACCGCCATTCATCTCCCTGTCATCAAGAGTATCAAGACGTCATTGCTGGATGCAGGGGCAGTGGGTGCCCTTATGTCAGGCAGCGGCCCCAGCGTCTTTGGTGTCTTCGAATCAAGGGAGAATGCCCTGCGGGCAAAGAAATCTCTTGCGCCCCACATTGTGGGGGATATTTTTTTGGCACACGGACTTTCCTGAAGGGGGCAGGCAGGAGCGGAAAGGTCACCATTATTCCAACTTCCGACTTCCTTTCTGGGGTGTCGTCAAGTGGTAAGACACGGGCCTTTGGAGCCCGCATTCGGAGGTTCGAATCCTCCCACCCCAGCCAGTTTTGGAGTTACAGCGCCTGAGCTCACTTTAGCTCACGCATTTTTGTGAGGATACCATTGGAACCCGAAATCAAGCTGTTTGGTGGAACCTCCAACACCTCTTTGGCGCTAGAGGTATGCGACTATATCGGTATCGCGCCCGGAAAGCTCAGCGCCAAGGCATTTAGCGATGGAGAAACCCAGGTCGAAATCAGGGAAAATATCAGGGGGCGGGATGTATTTGTTGTCCAGTCCACCTGCACGCCGGTCAATGACAACCTCATGCAACTGTTGATAATTATGGATGCCTTTAGGAGGGCGTCAGCCAAACGGATCACGGCGGTGATTCCCTATTACGGCTACAGTCGGCAAGATCGAAAGGTCAAGCCGCGGGTCCCCATCAGTGCAAAGCTGGTTGCAGACCTGATCACCGTGGCCGGGGCTCACAGGGTTGTATCCGTGGATCTCCATGCGGGACAGATTCAGGGTTACTTCAACATACCGGTGGACAATATCTTTGCTGCTCCCATCTTGTTGAAATATATTCAGGATAACCTGCACGATGAACTGGTTATCGTCTCGCCCGATGCCGGGGGCGTGGAAAGGGCTCGCGCCTTTGCAAAGCGTCTTAATGCCTCTTTGGCCATTATCGATAAGAGGCGTGAGGGCCCAAATGAGGCAGAGGCGATGAACATTATTGGAGAAGTAGAAGACAAGACCGCCATTATTCTTGATGATATGGTCGATACGGCAGGCACATTGGCCCAGGCTGCTGGTGCACTGAAAGATAGAGGCGCATCAGAGACACACGCCTGCTGTACCCATCCCGTCCTGTCAGGTCCTGCCGTTGAAAGGATCGATGCTTCACCCATCGACAGGTTGGTCATAACCAACACAATCCCCTTGAACGATAAGGCCAAAGGCTCCAAGAAGATCGTGTCCTTGTCGGTAGCGGAACTCCTGGGAGAGACCATCAAGAGGATTCACGCTTCTAATTCAGTCAGTACGTTATTTGTCTAATTTAAGGGACAATAAGGCCATCACATACGGTCTTTACTACTTTGTGAAAAATTTTATTAGCGCCGGAGGTAAGAATGGCTCAACCAGTGCTTGCTGCCCGAGTAAGAACGAGCAAAGGGAAAGGGGCAGCCAAAAAACTTAGACAGAAGAACCAGATCCCTGCCGTTTTTTACGGCCCCAATGCTGGGCCCATCATGTTAACGGTGAATTACCCAGAACTTGACAACCTCGTTAAACAGGGAATGGGCGAAAATATTATCCTGGACCTCGAGGTGATATCTGACCAGGGGACGGAGACAAGAAGGGTCATTCTAAAGGAACTTCAAGTTGTCCCTATCAGTGAGTCTTTTATCCATGCCGATTTTTACGAAATCTCCATGGATAAGGAAATCACCGTTGATATTCCAATCCGCCTGGTGAACACTCCCATAGGGGTGACCAACGGGGGTATCCTGCAGCACATCAGAAGGGAGCTAACCGTCTCTTGCCTTCCTGACAAATTGATTGATTCCCTGGATCTGGATGTGTCCGAACTGGACATCGGGGATTCCTTGCATATCAGAGATATTGAATTGCCGGAGGGTATCACTTCCTCAGAGGAGGCCCATCTTACGGTAACCGTGGTTGCCGCTCCTACTGTCAAGGAGGAAGAGCCCGAAGAGGAAGAGATTGAGGAAGAGGCCGGAGAAGAGACCAGAGAAGAGGCCGAGGGAGACTCAACCGAGCCGGAGTCTGAAACTTCAGAAACGCCATGAGGTTGTTTTCACGAGCCGCGATTCGAGAACCCTGGACCGTGTGTCTTCTGTTTT
>JACNIU010000007.1 GCA_014382905.1 Desulfobacterales bacterium | reverse complement strand
GAGCACAGGCATCGATGAAGACCTGGCCGGTATCCCTCTCACTTTCGATATAACGCTAAACAGTTCATCCCTTGGAATCGTGAAGTTCATCTTCTTCTCCTTTCTTTTTTGAAAAAATGCCCCGGAGCATTTTTGTGCCCCAGGGCATCTTCGCTGTTGGTGGGTTTTTCTAAGCTACGCAAAGGTCACCGTAAAAAAATTCTGCCATGCCAGATGAAAAGCCATTCGCGGTGCTTCAAATGAAAAGACATACTGATAGAGCACCTCGGATACGCCGTTCTCCCAGTGCAGTTCCACCGGCCTTCCTATCTTTGAGGCGTACTCGACCTCAAAGCCTGTGCCTCCGGTGCACCCGTCTTCTTCACTAATAAAAGCATGGACCAGATCACATCTCTCTATGAGTTCACGGTTTCTCGCGTAGTACCTCTCTGCCACCTCAAAATTGGAGCGGATATTGCTCATGTCAGGTGTGTAGACCTCTACTGTCATGCCTCGTTTCTCTGCTGCTCTTTTTGTCCAGGTGCATACGCCCCTGCACGCACTTGTGACGATGACCGAATCAACAGGGAGGTACTCGACAAGGTCCTTGACCGATTGCCTGTCGCGGTATTTCCGGGCACCGACTACCCCCACAAAAGCCATAGAAACCTCCTTTCCAAACAAAAAAAGCCCCTCTGGCCAAGACCGGAAGGGCTTTCAATTAAGAGTGTTTATTCTATTCTACAAGTCACTCCCCACTGTGACAGGTCCCTCATGTACTGCCTCCAGTGCCTGTGGCATTGGCCCTGACGCATGATTTCTGCCTTTGAGTATAAGGTTCAGCACCTTTCCGGTCTGGGACATGACCTTCAGGCAGGCCGCATGCGGGGTCAGTTTTGCCTTCTCTGCATAGCCCTCGATGTATCTATAGGAGTTGCCGAAGGTGTTGTTTACCTGCTTTCCCACAAGATGACAGAGTGCCTGGGCTGAGAGTTCCGCCACGATCTCCTGAAATGGATCCTGTCCACGCTTCAAACCGCTCTTGATCTTTTCATGGGCCGCATGGCTGAGTTCGTGAAAAAAGGTCTTTTCCTCCGGAGTGGCCAGCGCGATCTCTTTTCTCTTGGAGGAATAGTACCCGTAGCATCGGTAATTGCCGGGTATGGCTCGAACGGAGAGACCCCATTCCTGAGCCCTTTCAAGCAAGGGAAGCTCAGAGAGTTCAATCTGTTCATAGTCAAGGGACTCACCGTCCGTATCCTCGTAGCGAAACACGGGCCGGCACATGAACCCTACTAAGGTTTCATTTTCTTCCCCTGTTTCATCGTCCTCCATCTTTTTGATGTACGGGACAAGGATATGAAAGCATTTTGACCCCTTCTTGACGTAACGGTTCGCCTTCAGCCACTGCTTGTACCCCCTGGCATCTGCCGTGCCTGCAACAAACATCAAAATACGGTTTAAGAGTGACCATTTGGCCGATGGGATATCGTCCGCTGTCGGATACATGGAGTATGCCACTGCTTCCGGGATATCCCCGCTTTTGAACCTTTCCAAGATACCGTCTAAGACCTGCTTGATTCTGTCATTCATTTCCTTTACCTCCTGATTTTATGGGTTTATTAGAACCCCCATCATTTGATTATGGGGGTTTTTTCCTTAATGACTCTGTCCTGATAGAAAGCCGTTGATTTTATCCGTGATCTCTTTCATGATGCCGTGTTCGGAAAAGCTGTAATAGCTCTTGCCAACGATGATGTGGTCGTGTAGCGGGACATCGATCGATGAAAGGGCCACTGCAACTTTTCTTGTAACCAGCCTGTCTTCGCTTGAAGGCTCTGTATGGCCGGAGTTGTGATTGTGCGCCATGACCACGGCACCGGCCTTGAGCGCGATGACCCGTTTTACGATCTCCCTGGGATAGACCGCGGAATTCGTGAGTGTCCCGGAGGACACCTTTTCTATTGCAATGATGTGGTTCCAGGTATCCAGGAAGATGCAGTAGAGCCTTTCCACATCGTCGTTCTCCGCAAACACAGGTTTGATGATGTTGAAGACATCGTCAGGACCGTCCAGTTCCCGGCCCCTGGCCTCTTCCCTGACCATCCGGGCGAACCTGCCTGATTTCAGATCTGCCCAGAATGTATGTTCGTTGATGTTTGTCTCTGTCATTTGGGTGTCCTCCTTTCCAAGGGCACAAAAAAAGCCCCACGGGAATCTTCCCTGAGGGCTTTTACTGCGTTAAGATAGTTCTTATCAGCCCGCTTGCTGATCAGACGGTTATAATATGTACTTCTCTACCAGCGAAAAGTTGAAGTCCTCTACCTCTGCTTCAGCATTCTGTTTTTCGAGGTCAATCTTCTGGACCACGGGTCCGCTTACCGGTATCACCCGGTAAAGCTTCAAATGGCTTCCATAATCCTGCCGCATCTGCCCGAGGCCTGACACGGCCTCAGCCGGATCAGTGTAACCTAAGGGGTCGTCCGGTGATGCCACTATAAATCCGAGCCGGTGTGCCGGGTTGCCGATGATAAATATCAATGTGCTCCGTTCTTCCGAGACCTCTTTAATCAAGGCCTCGTTTTCCCTATACTCATCGCTATCATCTAAGAAATGTTTTGCGTTTGCTATGAAGCCGTGAGTGTCATAGAGCGCTGCATCGTCATGTTCAGGGTCCATTTCCCTCACATGGTCT
>JACNIU010000106.1 GCA_014382905.1 Desulfobacterales bacterium | reverse complement strand
GAGGGTGGAAGGACCGTTGGCGCAGGCGTTATTAGCGAGATTATCGAGTAGGAGACCGGGATGATAACCAACCAGAAGATCCGAATCCGATTGAAGGCCTATGACCACAAACTATTGGATCAATCTGCCATGGAGATTGTGGAGACGGCAAGAGAGACAGGGGCCAGAGTGGCCGGACCGATTCCCCTCCCCACGGTCATCAACAAATATTGTGTTCTTAGATCCCCTCATGTGAATAAGAAGTCACGAGAGCAGTTCGAGATAAGAACACACAAGCGGTTATTGGACATATTAGAGCCAACTCAGCAGACTGTTGACTCTCTCATGAAGCTTGACCTTGCGGCTGGGGTGGATGTGGAGATCAAGCTGTAGCAGGTTTTGTTGAGGGAACAGGAGTCGAAGGTGGTGCAAGGTTAATTTGGAGCTTAATCCCCATGATCAGCAAGCTTTTTGGAAAAAAAATAGGTATGACGAGTTATTTCCTCGAAGAGGGGAGAAGCGTCCCGGTAACGGTTTTGAAAGTTGGACCTTGTGTGGTGATACAAAAGAAGACCCGTGAAAAGGAAGGCTATGGCGCTGTCCAGATGGGTTATGGTCCGAAAAAGGAAAGCCGGACGAACAAGCCGTTGAAGGGTCATCTTAAGGGTGCGGGAGGCAGGTTGTTTTCCCAGTTGAGAGAGATCAGGATTGATGACCCGGAGGCCTTTCAATTAGGGCAGGAAATTAAATCCGATATCTTTTCAATTGGCGAATTGGTTCATGTGCGGGGGCTCAGCAAAGGGAGAGGTTTCAGCGGTGTCATCAAAAGGTGGGGATTCTCCGGGGGAAGAACGACCCACGGTTCCCGCTCACATAGAGTCCCAGGTTCGATCGGAAGTAGCGCTACCCCTGGAAGAGTTCAAAAAGGGAAAAAAATGCCCGGCAGGATGGGATCCCAACATGTCACAGTCAAGAATCTCAAAGTGGTGGATGTAAGGCCAGAAATGGACTTAGTTTTAGTCAAGGGGGCGGTGCCCGGATGCCCAAATAGTTTTCTTGAGATCTGGAAGGCCCGAGCCGGTATTTGACCTGTGTTTTGTGCCACCCCTCAATCTTCACCCCGTGAAATGCCTTTTCGTTTTCGATTTCACTGGGGCCTGAATTCGGAATTCCTCAATACGGTGTATATATGACTGTTACGGATGTATATAATCTTCAAAATGAAAAAGTTTCGGAAGTGGAACTGAAAGATGAAGTCTTTGGTGTTCCCATAAAAAGGCATGTCCTGCACCAGGTTGTGGTTGGCCAGCTTTCCAACCGCAGGTCAGGGACTGCCGCATCAAAGAGCCGTTCAGATGTAAAATGCTCCGGGAGCAAGCTCTGGCGACAGAAAGGAACCGGCAGGGCAAGAGTCGGCAGGGGTTCATCTCCCACAAGAAGGGGCGGAGGTGTGGCTTTTGGGCCGTCTCCACGGGATTATTCACAGAAGGTACCCAAGAAGGTGAGAAAAGCGGCATTGCGTATGGCCTTGACAGACAAGGTCCAGAACAATCATCTCATCATTGTTGAGGATTTTAACTTTCCTGAGATCAAGACAAAAAACTTTGTGTTAGCAATGCAGAAGTTTGACGTAAAAAAAGCCTTGATCGTCACAGATGATAAATCGGAGAACTTAGAGAAATCCTCTAAGAACGTCCCGTTGATAAAGGTTATGCGGTATCAGGGGCTGAATGTATATGACATCTTGAGATATGATCACCTTTTCTTGGAGCGCCCCGCCGTTCAGAAAATAGAGGAGGCGTTGGTTTCATAGTGGATATCTATCAAGTAATCAAAGAGCCACACATTACCGAAAAGGCCAATTTGCAGAAGAGCGATGCCAATCAGGTCTCTTTCAAAGTGCACATGGGTGCAAACAAGATAGAGATCAAGCGGGCTGTGGAGATTCTTCTCAAGACGAAGGTCTTAGATGTGAGGACAATGAATGTCCGGGGCAAGCGTCGACGGATGGGGAAAAATGTTGGGAGGACATCTCATTGGAAAAAAGCCGTCGTGAAATTGGCCCCAGGTGAAAACATAGAGTTCTTTGAAGGAATGTGATTTTAGGATTGAAGCCCGCCCTGGCGCGACATAACTACGTTAGCACGATATGTTTTGCGGCCTGGGTAAGCGAGTGAAACAAGCTGCCCCCCTTGTATAATCAGGTCTGGGCCAGGGACTGAGATTTGGCCATTACCGATTGAAAAAAATCAAGTAAATGATTGTGAGAGAAAAAAACACAAATTTGACATCTGAGAATCTGAGAATCTATAGATAGCAGGAAGATTTAGAGACTATATAAGGACGCGGAGCAAAAAATGGGCATCAAACCTCACAAGCCAACCTCGCCAGGAAGGAGATTTCAGACCTCTTCTGAGTTTGAGGAAATAACAAGGAAAAAGCCCGAAAAAAGCCTTCTCAAGCCGTTAAGGAAGAGCGGCGGCAGGAATTCAGCAGGTCGTTTGACAATTCGGCACCGGGGGGGCGGTCATAAACGTGCATATCGCTTGATAGATTTCAAGAGGGACAAGGACGGAATCCCTGCGTCAGTGGCCTCTATTGAGTATGATCCCAATCGGTCTGCCAATATCGCGCTTTTACACTACGCAGATGGTGAAAAACGATATATCTTGGCCCCTAACAGACTTCAGGTGGGCGACCGGGTGATGTCGGGGAAGGGAGCGGAAATCAGGGACGGTAATACCCTTCCGTTGCGGGATATTCCCATGGGAAGCCACATTCACAATATTGAGCTTAACGTGGGGCATGGTGGGCAGTTAGCCAGAAGCGCAGGAAGTTATTGCCAGTTAATGGCCAAGGAAGGGAAATATGCTCAAGTCAAACTTCCTTCCGGCGAAGTACGGCTGGTTTTTCAGAAATGTAAGGCGACGATCGGGCAGGTGGGAAACCTGGACCATGAAAATATAACCATCGGTAAAGCTGGCAGGAATCGATGGATGGGAAAGAGACCTCATGTAAGGGGCGTTGCCATGAACCCTGTGGATCATCCTCATGGCGGTGGGGAAGGAAAGTCCTCGGGTGGCCGACATCCGGTAACGCCGTGGGGTGTTCCCACTAAGGGGTATAAGACCCGGGTCAGAAAAGGAACCGACAGACTCATTGTTAAGCGTCGAACCAAGTAACCTGGAATGTGCCCGGTAGCAGCCAATAATCGTTGAACGGAGCAAGAGGAGAATAGATTTTGCCGAGATCTTTAAAAAAAGGGCCATTTGTAGACGATCATCTGCTTAAGAAAGTCGAGGCGGCAAGTGGTACGATTAGCAGGCAGATCATCAAGACATGGTCGCGTAGGTCGACAATCCTACCCGAGTTTGTGGGCCTGACATTTGCTGTTCACAACGGCAAAAAGTTTTTGCCGGTCTTTGTCTCAGAAGACATGGTGGGTCATAAATTGGGTGAATTTGCTCCTACCAGGACTTTTTATGGTCATGCCGGGGACAAGAAATCGAAGCTGAAAGGGAAACAGAAATAGCTTGAATAAGGGGGTTTCGAACGTTCCTCAACCCCTGAATCTCTATGTTTGTTTTGAAGAGCCAAAATGGAAATAAGAGCAGCGGCAAGATTTGTTAGGATTTCGTCCCAGAAGATTCGCATCATTATGGGGCAGGTGCGGGGGAAGAAAGTAGAAGAGGCATTGAATTTGCTCTCTTTTGCGCCTCAACGAGGCGCACGGATATTGAAAAAATTAATCAATTCGGCGGTGGCAAACGCCCAAGAAACTGCTGGCATGGATGTGGACTCGCTCTACATCGCAAAGGTATACGCTGATGAAGGACCGACGTTGAAAAGATGGCGGCCGAGGGCCCTTGGGCGTGCAACCAGAATAAGGAAGAGGACCAGCCATCTTACGGTTGTTTTGGACGAGAAATAGGTTGTGGGTCGTTGATTAGCTGAAAAGACCTTTTGATCACGCTGGAGGTGTATATTGGGACAAAAAGTTCATCCGGTCAGCTTTAGATTGGGGATCAACAGAAGTTGGGATTCCAAGTGGTTTGCTAATGAGAAGTATAGCGATTTTGTTTTAGAGGATTTCAATATCAGGAAATTTTTGAAGCAGAGGGTTCTCCAGGCCGGTGTTTCAAAGATTGAGATTGAGAGAGCGGCCAACAAGGTCCGGATTCGGATGCATGCCGCCAGGCCCGGGATTGTAATTGGGAAAAAGGGAATAGAGATTGAGAAGCTTAAAACTGACCTGGAAAAAAGGATAAAGCGGGATGTCATCCTTGATATTCAAGAGGTGAGAAAGGCCGAGGTCGATGCCCAGTTGGTCGCGGAAAATGTCGCCATGCAGTTAGTCCGGCGGATTGCTTTCAGACGGGCTATGAAAAAAAGTGTAAGCTCGGCATTGAGGTTTGGGGCCCAAGGCATAAAAATTTCCTGTAGCGGCAGATTAGGGGGAGCTGAGATGGCACGCAGGGAATGGTACCGAGAAGGAAGGGTGCCGCTTCACACCCTCAGGGCTGACATAGATTATGGATTTGCTGAAGCGTTCACCACATATGGTGTGATTGGGGTCAAGGTGACCATATTCAAGGGTGAGATATTACCCGAAAAGAAGATCAAGACGTAGGAAGATTTTATGCTCAGTCCAAAGAAGGTCAAGTATCGTAAAAGACAAAGGGGCAGGACAAAGGGAAAGGCCTACCGAGGCAGCACGCTTGAATTCGGAGACTACGGTTTGCAGGCATTGGAATGTGGCCTCATGACAGCCCAGCAGATTGAATCGGCCCGAATTGCCGTAACGAGGCACGTAAAGCGTGGTGGAAAAGTGTGGATACGAATTTTTCCAGACAAACCTGTCGGCAAGAAACCCGCAGAGACCAGGATGGGCAAAGGTAAAGCGGCTCCCGATAGTTGGGTAGCTGTCGTAAAGCCCGGAAGAGTCTTGTATGAACTGGAAGGCGTCCCAGAGAGTGTGGCAGGGGAGGCGTTTCGCTTGGCAGGACATAAGCTGCCGTTTGCCACGAAATTCATAACCAGGGGAACGTAACGCTTATGAAGGCCAAGGAATTAAGAGAACTCAGTGTAGAAGAGTTAAAAGAGAAAGAGAGAGAAGCGAGTCAGGAGCTGTTTAACCTGAGGTTTCAGAAAGCCACAGGACAGTTGGGAAACACCGCTATGATCCGCAAGATAAAAAAGAATCTGGCGCGAGTAAAAACCGTGCTTAAGGAATTGTCAATTCCAGGGGCGATCGAATAACACGAGGTAGTGATGGGAGAGCGTGGACAGCGAAAAAGACTGGTAGGAACTGTTATTGGTAACCGGATGAACAAGACAGCCGTGGTTTTGGTAGAACGGCTAACGAAACACGCTACATACAATAAATATGTCAGAAGGCGTGCGAAATATATGGCCCACGATGCCGGTAATATTTGCGGAATTGGCGACAAGGTGCGGATTATTGAATGCAGGCCCCTCAGTAAGAGAAAGAGGTGGCAGATTGCTGACATTATAGAGAAGAGCCAAGCGATCTAATCGTTCACCGGAGTTGATGAGATGATACAAACTGAAACGAGATTAAGGGTAGCTGATAATTCTGGCGCTAAATCGGTCTCCTGTATAAAGGTGTTGGGTGGATCCAAAAGGAGATACGCAAGTGTGGGAGATATAATTATTGTAGCGGTCAAAGAGGCGATGCCAAATTCCAAGGTCAAGAAGGGGGATGTTGCCCGGGCGGTGATTGTCAGAACGGCCAAGGAGATCCGTCGGACGGATGGATCTCATATTAAGTTCGACGATAATTCTGCTGTCTTGATCACCCAGCAGGGTGAGCCTATTGGGACCAGGATTTTTGGACCTGTGGCAAGGGAATTGAGGGCAAAAAAATTTATGAAGATTATTTCACTGGCCCCGGAAGTGCTCTAATCGGGAGGTTACAGCCTCCTAATGTCGGGGACAGACAAATCAGCGCTGTGGAGCTAAAAAAGTGCGGAAAAAACATCCTAAAATCAAAAAGAATGACAAGGTAATAGTTCTTGTTGGAAGGGAAGTGGGCAAAATCGGGACAGTCCTGAAGGTTGATACTGAGAAAGCGCGAGTCATTGTCGAAAAAGTCAATATCATCAAAAGGCATTCCAAGGCAAGTCCCAAGACCGGGCAGGGGGGTATTGTCGAAAAGGAGGCACCGCTGAACATTTCCAATGTAATGATTGTTTGTGATAAATGTGCCGAGCCCACAAAGATAGGAAAGCGTCTACTCGAAGACGGTTCAAGGGTTCGTATATGCAAGAAATGCGGCGAGCCGATGGATAAGTAGTTAAGTCTCTACAGGTTGGGGAGGAAGGATTATTGTCTCGATTGAAAAAGAAATACCATTCTGAAGTGGTACCCTCTATGATGAAAGAGTTCAGCTACGAGAGTATCATGGCTGTCCCACGTATTCAAAAGGTTGTTTTGAATATGGGACTGGGAGAAGCGATACAGAATATTAAGACCCTTGATTCCGGCGTTGAGGAACTCACCCTGATCGCCGGACAAAAAGCGGTTGTGACCAAGGCCAGAAAATCGATTGCAGGTTTCAAGCTCCGGCAGGGCATGCCTATTGGATGCATGGTTACGCTAAGGAGTGAAAAGATGTTCGATTTCTTAGACAAACTTTTCAATGCGGGTCTGGCTCGTGTTCGGGATTTCAGGGGCCTTTCGGACAAGGTGTTCGATGGTCGAGGCAACTGTAGTATAGGGATAAAGGAGTTTATCGTCTTTACAGAAATAGATTACGATAAAATAGACAAGATGAAAGGTCTAAATATCTCCATTGTAACAACGGCCAAAACCGATGCGGAAGGCCTTTATTTATTAAAACATCTGGGAATGCCTTTCCGGAATTAGGGGTGTTAGGGGTAGAGAGGGAGGTTGTTTTGGCAAAGAAGTCGCTTGTTGTTAAGGCCCAGAGGAAACAGAAGTTCAGTGCCCGTCAATATAACAGGTGCCCCATTTGCGGTCGTAGCAGGGCCTATTTGAGAAAGTTCGGGATCTGCCGCATTTGCTTCAGGAATTTAGCCTCCAAAGGGGAACTTCCAGGGGTTGTCAAATCGAGTTGGTGAACGAGGAATTTCATTATTCGGACACCTGAGAAGGAGGTCCGAACATACAAATACGTACGGAAAAAGGATCTTATTTCCGTAAAAATTTTATCTTAAGCGCTATAGTGATTAGGGAGCATAGCAGACAATGACCATGACGGATCCAATTGCCGATATGTTGACAAGAATAAGGAACGCACTGAGGGCTTCACATGAACTGGTGAATATCCCGTGTTCGAATGTGAAAATAAGTGTGGCCAAAGTGCTAAAATCCGAGGGGTACATCAAGAACTTCAGAATTATTTCTGACGGTCAACACCGATCTATAAGGATCTTTCTGAAATATGATAAAGAGGGCGCCCCGGTCATTGAAGGGCTTGAGAGGGTGAGCAAACCGAGTTGCCGTGTCTATGCAGGGCGTGATGAACTTCCCAAGGTGTTAAACGGGTATGGTGTCAACATCGTTTCCACATCAAAGGGAATGATGACAGATAATGAGGCAAGAAAAACGGGAGTTGGAGGAGAGATCCTCTGTATTGTCTGGTAAACGATTAAACTGCGCCTCAGGCGGGACAAGAAGCTGGAGGTTTTGAATGTCACGTATAGGCAAAAGGCCTATTCCGATACCAAAGGATGTCGAGGTGGAGGTTCAAGGAGATCTTCTCCGTGTGAAAGGTCCTAAAGGTGAACTGAAATGCCATGTTCACCCCAAGATATCCGTGAAAAAAGACGGGGACAAGATCTCGGTTCTGGCTGTTGATGAATCAAGGGAGGCAAGGTCTCTTCACGGTCTTTTTGGGGCGCTTATTTACAACATGGTTATAGGGGTTACGAGGGGATTTGAAAAGGTCCTTGAGATTGTTGGGGTAGGGTACAAGGCCGAATTGAAAGGGAGGACGGCGGTTTTTAATCTCGGATATTCTCATCCGATAGCCTTTGACCTTCCAGATGGGATAGATGCAAATATAGAAAAAAGCAGGATTGTCTTGAGTGGAATTGACAAGGAACTTTTGGGAATGACTGCCGCTAAAATTCGGGGACTCAGAGCGCCGGAGCCTTATAAAGGTAAAGGGATCAAGTATGCTGACGAGATGATCCGGAGAAAGGCTGGCAAGGCGGGCGCCACGAAATAAGCAGAAAAGGATTATGAGGTTTCCGAGATGGGAGCTGTTAGTAGAACAGAGAAAAGACTGAGAAGAAGAAGCAGGGTACGTAGGAAGATTAAGGGGAACCCTGAGAGACCCCGCCTATGTGTTTTTAGAAGCGCTAAAAATATCTATGCCCAGATCATAGACGATTCCGTGGGGAGGACGTTGGCGGAGGCATCTTCATCGTCAAAAGACCTTCGCTCGAAGATCGGGAAAGACGGCGGGAATAGGAAGGGTGCTGCAGTCGTCGGTTCTGCAATCGGCGAATTGGCACTGTCGAAGGGGGTCAAGAAAGTCGTTTTTGACAGGAACGGTTTTTTGTACCATGGCCGAGTGAAGGCACTTTCTGATGCAGCGCGCGTAAGTGGACTGGAATTTTAAAAAGAGGGCCTTAATCCGGATAGGCCAGGATTAGGTCTGGAAAGAGGGAGATTTCCATTGTTCGAGAGAGAGGATGAAGCACAGCTAATTGAGAAAGTAGTCCATATTAACCGGGTGGCAAAGGTTGTGAAGGGTGGCCGTCGGTTTAGCTTCAGCGCTATCGTTGTTGTAGGGGATGGCAAAGGGATGGTCGGAAGTGGACTGGGAAAGGCAAACCAGGTGCCTGAAGCCATTAGGAAAGGGATTGAAAAAGCCAGAAGAGATATGGGCAAGGTTCGCCTGGATGATAAATCCATACCTTATGAAGTGATAGGAAGATGGGGCGCTGGCCGCGTATTGTTGAAGCCGGCCGGACAGGGCACCGGTTTGATTGCCGGAGGAGCGGTTCGTGCGGTTTTAGAGGCAGCGGGCGTTCAGAATATCCTCACAAAATGCCTCGGTTCCCATAACCCTCATAATATCGTGAAGGCAACAATCAGAGGACTGCGTTCACTGCGGAGTCCGCAAGAAATTATGCTCCGTAGAGGCAAAATGGTTGAGGAGACAGGTGCTTAGGGCTTTTATCTGGAAAAATGTTAGAACGGGACGGCGTCATGCATCTACAGATGAATTGACTTCAACCGGCGCTTGAGGTGAGATTTCATAATGACTGAAACGATTAAGATAACCCTTGTCAGAAGCGGGATAGGTAAGAACAAGAAAATTCGTCAAACGTTGAGGGGATTAGGTTTGACCAAATTGAATAAGACAGTGGAGTTGAAGAATACGCCAGCTATCCGGGGCATGATTAAGAAAGTTTCATCCCTGGTTAAGCTGGGTTGAAATACGGGGAAAATGGATGAGAATCAATGAGCTTTCACCCGCTGAGGGTTCCAGGAAAAAGAGGAAGAGAGTTGGAAGAGGTCCCGGTTCAGGACATGGAAAAACTGCGTGCAGGGGGCACAAGGGGCAGAAGTCACGTTCTGGAGGGGGAGTGCCTCCCGGTTTTGAGGGCGGGCAGATGCCTCTTCAGAGAAGACTGCCCAAGAGGGGTTTTACCAATATATTCAAGAAAGAGTACAACATCATCAACGTAGAGGACTTGAACCGGTTTGAGCCAAACGCCTTTCTTGATGTAGAGATCTTTCGACAGGCCGGGCTGGTCAAGAAAATGATGGACGGAATTAAGCTGTTGGGTAACGGGGAGATCTCCCGACCGGTTGTTGTAAGGATTCACAAGGTGAGCAAGACGGCTAAAGAAAAGATCGAGGCCGCGGGCGGTAAGGTTGAGATAATTTAATAGAGTATGTTGAGTATTCAATTCTCAGCAATCATCTGGGACACGAGATAGTCTTATGATCGGTGGCTTTCAAAATATCACTAAGATACCGGAGTTGAAGAAAAAGATTCTCTTCACACTCTTTATGCTCGCAGTTTATCGCGTAGGGTGCCATATCCCGACTCCCGGGATAGATGGGGCAGCCTTGGCAGCATTTTTCAGCGCGAGACAAGGGACCCTTTTTGGCCTCTTTGATATGTTTTCCGGTGGCGCTCTGAGTCAGATGTCTGTGATGGCCTTGGGCATTATGCCATATATCAGCGCCTCCATTATCTTGCAGTTGATGACAGTTGTCGTGCCTTACCTTGAAAAGCTGAAAAAAGAGGGGGAGCAGGGGCGTAAAAAGATAACCCAGTATACCCGTTACGGGACAGTTATCCTGAGTATTATCCAGGGCTTTGGTATTGCCATCGGCCTCGAGAACATGACCAGTCCGGGCGGAGCGATGATTGTTCCTGCCGGGGGTTGGGGTTTTCGGCTTCTTACGGTAATAACCCTGACTGCCGGGACCTCATTTCTCATGTGGTTGGGAGAGCAGATAACAGAGAGAGGGATTGGCAATGGAATCTCACTCATAATTTTTGCCGGTATCGTGGCAGGGTTTCCGGCGGGTGTCGCAAACAGTTTCAGCCTGATGAGCACAGGTGAACTCACCCCCTTTTTCATGGCCCTGGTAGTTGCTCTCATGATTGTGGTGGTTGGCATAATTGTTTTTGTTGAAAGGGGCCAGAGAAGGATACCGGTTCAATACGCCAAGCGGGTGATCGGTCGCAAGATGTATGGCGGACAGAGCACCCATCTTCCTTTGAAAGTGAATACGGCTGGTGTGATTCCACCAATTTTTGCCTCCTCCATTATCATGTTTCCGGCAACGATCGCCAATTTCCTGAGTGTGGATGAATTCCCCTGGCTCCAGCATATTGTGAATGCCCTGAACCCCGGACATATCATCTATACGCTAATATATGTAGCTTTCATTTTTTTCTTCTGCTATTTCTACACTGCCGTGCAGTTTAACCCGGTAGACGTTGCCGATAATATGAAAAGATCCGGCGGATTTATCCCTGGTATCAGGCCGGGCAAGAATACGGCGGAATATGTAGATAGGGTATTGACGAGGCTGACCTTCTCTGGAGCGATTTATGTGTCGGCTGTTTGCGTTTTGCCCAATATCCTGATCTATCACCTGAATGTCCCATTCTATTTTGGTGGAACTGCGCTGCTGATTGTGGTCGGCGTGGCGATGGATACTACGAACCAGATAGAATCCCATATGTTGACCCGGCATTATGAAAGTTTTATGAAAAAGGGATTTGGGAAGAGGAGGTAGATTGGCCATCTCAATAATTATGTCTGATATGGACCGGTTTTCGGAAAATGCAATATGCCGAAGGAAGAAGCCATCGAAGTCGAAGGGGTCGTGATCGAAACCCTGCCTAATGCGATGTTCAGGGTCGAGCTCAAGAATGGCCACCGTGTCTTGTCTCATATTTCCGGCAAGATTAGGAAGCATTTTATAAAAATATTGCCCGGGGATAAGGTGGTGGTGGAATTATCCCCATACGACCTAAACAGGGGGCGGATTGTGTATCGGGGAAGCAAGGCGTAGCTTTCTTTTATCCCCGCTGCGGAAGATCGTAGAATTGAAATGAGAGGATCTTTGCGTCATGAAAGTAAGACCGTCAGTCAAAAAAATATGTAACAGGTGCAAAATCATCCGGCGAAATGGGATTACCCGGGTGATTTGTGAGAATCCCCGACATAAGCAGAGACAAGGATGACGGGAGACCTATCAAGCAGGCATCATTTATGATTGTAATGATGCGCAGGCCTTAGACTATTAAGGAAAGAGGAGTGAGAGATTGGCAAGGATCGCGGGTGTCGATTTACCAAGGGGAAAAAGGATAGAGATCGCCCTCACTTACATTTATGGTATTGGGAGGGCTTCTTCGCAGAAAATACTTTCCGAGGCGGGGGTAGATTGGGGCGTCAAATCGGATGATCTGACACCTGACCAGATTACCAGTATCAGGAAGGTCATTGACGAGAAGCATAAGGTAGAAGGTGATCTCAGGCGTGAAATATCCATGAACATAAAGAGGTTGATGGATCTCGGCGCTTATCGTGGGTTGAGGCACAGGAGGGGTCTGCCTGTAAGGGGTCAAAGGACCAGCACCAACGCAAGGACGAGAAAAGGACCCCGCAGGTCCGTAATGGGAAAAAAGAAAAAGTAGAAATTTGAGGGAATAGGATGGCAAAAACCGGAAGAAAAAGAAGCAGGACCAAGAAGGAAAAAAAGAACGTCCCCTCTGGAATAATCCATATACAATCCACTTTTAATAATACCATCGTGACGATTACTGATCCTGTCGGAAATGTAATCGCCCAGTCAAGCGCGGGGAGGGGAGGGATTAAGGGATCGCGGAAGAGCACACCTTTTGCGGCCCAGCTTGCCGGGCGGGACGCACTCAGGCAGGCGATGGACCAGGGGATGAGGGTGGCCGAGGTACGGGTTAAAGGTCCCGGAGTGGGCAGAGAATCTGCCTTGCGTTCTCTTCAGGTAGAGGGTTTTACGGTTACTGTTATCAGGGATGTCACACCGATTCCGCATAACGGATGCCGCCCTCCAAAAAGGCGAAGAGTATAACGATACACAAAACACCAAATAACCAATAACCAAGGCAGGAGGGCTATTTTGGGCAGATATATCGATTCTTCATGTAAGTTGTGCCGACGGGAGAATCTGAGACTCTATTTGAAGGGTGACAGATGCTATGGTGACAAGTGCGCATTTGAAAGAAGATCATATGCGCCGGGACAGCATGGCCAAAGGCGCGGGGGAAAGTTCTCGGACTACAGGGTGCAGCTTAGAGAAAAGCAGAAGGTCAAGAGGATTTACGGCTTATTGGAAAAGCAGTTCAGGGGCTATTATTACCGTGCTGAAAAACAGAAGGGGATTACCGGGACAAATCTGTTGATATTGCTTGAATCTCGATTGGACAATGTTATTTACAAGATGGGCTTTGCCGCCTCCAGGAAGCAGGCGAGACAATTGGTAAGGCACAATCACTTCTTAGTGAACAACAGGAAAGTCAATATACCCTCTTACCAGGTGAGACCGGGAGATGAAATTGCGGCAAAGGAGAAGAGCAAGAAGGTGTCCCAGATTGTTGAGGCGGTGGAGACTGTAGTCAGGAGAGGTATTCCGGACTGGATTGATGTGGATAAGGAGAAGTTGTGGGGAACACTGAAAGCCCTTCCCAATCGTGAAGATCTCACGATGCCCATTCAGGAACAGCTCA
>JACNIU010000008.1 GCA_014382905.1 Desulfobacterales bacterium | reverse complement strand
GGGGAAGGCGAATATTTTAACCACCCCAGAGGAATAGGCTTTGCATTCCACGGGGCAGGCAGGAATACATTGAGTATTTCGAGGATTAAAATCTGAGTCTGACCCCAGTACCATCTTCCGGAGCTACGGGGCAGACGCAGAAATCGGGCCTCTGGCTCGTAGATGCGAGCCTACGCCTCGGAGAGCAAAAGGGGCCGTTTTGCAAAGGTCTCCAAAGATCTCACGAAGGAAAGCGTGTTATGAAGGTATTGTGGGCGCCATGGAGGATGGAATATATTCTGTCTGATCAGGGAAAGGGCGAATGCATTTTCTGTCCCGGAGAAAATCGGAGTGAAGACCAATCAAGACTGATTCTGCATGTGGACAATCTGTCAATGGTAATGATGAACCGTTTCCCATACATTAACGGACATCTCCTGGTAGCTCCGGTGAGGCATGTTAAAGGCCTGGAATTGCTCTCCAGAGAGGAGACACTGGATCTCTTGACTGCGGTTAGCAAATCGATCGAGATTTTGAAAAAAGCGATGAGCCCGGAAGGCTTTAACGTGGGCCTAAACCTTGGCAAAGTGGCTGGAGCAGGCGTTGAAGAACATATACATTTTCACATTGTGCCCCGTTGGAACGGGGATAACAACTATATGACGGTTTTTGGGGAAGTGAGGGTTATTCCAGAACACATTGTGGAGACCTATCACAAACTTTTGCCACACTATAAGAAACTCAACGTTGGTGATGGAGGTGAGGAATGAAACATGTAAAGGCGATTATTGTTATCCTTTTTTTGCTTCTTGTTGTCATCTTAGCTGTTCAAAACTACGAAGCCTTATCAACCCCCATTAGTTTCAAGGTTAACCTCCTTTTTCTCAACAGTCAGTCCTCAGGCCTGCCGGTGTTCCTCATCGCAGTTATCACTTTTCTCGTAGGTGTTATATGTACCTGGTTGTATGGAATCTCTGAGCGCCTTGATTTCAGGCGTCAGGTCAAAGCTCTAATGAAGGATGTGAAGGGCAAGGAGGAGGAGTTGAACTCTCTTAGGAATTTTCCTGTGACCACCGAGGACATGAGTTCTGATCATCCCCCCGTCAATAAATGATCAAGAAATCTTCACAGGTTTGCTCAGTCCTCACCTCGGTTCTCTTCGGGGCCTGGCATAAAAGATCGTGTCTTGATATGCGAGACGGGTTTATGTTTTGTCAGGCCCTTGATGAGGTCTCCTACTGATACGAGGGCCTAACTCCTTTCCTGAAAGTCAATAACTCATCTGTTTTACGGAGATCACCATGTTGCAATCCGTGTGGCAATGGTTCCTTGAATCGGGGGACCAAAAAATCCTGATAGTCGCAGTTGTCACTCTCCTGATCGGCCTTGTATTGGGAATGGGGATCAGGTCCGATAAGAAAGAAAAGAAGAAAGCCATTACCAGTAAGGGGGACAAATCGTTCTTTAAAGGGATCCAGTACCTCCTCTCCGACGATCACGACCAGGCCATTGAGGAATTTACCAAGTCAGTCCAGGTCAACTCGGATACGATTGAGACCTATGTGGCGCTTGGCAATCTGTATCGTTCAAAAGGTGATATCGATCGGGCCATAAGGATACGTCAAAATATCATATTGAGGCCTAATATAGATGAACGAATAAAGATCAGGGCCATTTTCGATTTGGGTAAGGACTACCGGAAAGGGGGTTTTCTTAATCGGGCGCTGAAGACGTTTCTTCAAGTGGCGCAACAAAACCCAGCCGATGTGGCGACCTTAGAAGAAATCGAAAGGATCTATGAAGAATTAAGAGATTGGGAGAATGCCTATGAAACGCGACAAAAGATTGCGCGATTGGACAAAGGTAATCACCAGCACATACTGGCACATTATCTGGTTGAAACAGGAAAGGTCTGGCAGGGAAAAGGGGATCTGAGCAGGGCAAAGACTTTTTTTTCCAAGGCCATATCCACCCACAGGGAGTGTGTCGATGCATACCTTCATTTAGGAGACCTCTATTTCACAAAACAGGAGTACAAAAAGGCAATAGCTACATGGAAAAAAGTCGTCGAGACCATGCCTCAGTTCACCTTTTTGGCATATCGGCGTCTCGAAGGGGCATACTCGCGGATGAAAAACCTGGAACCGGTGGGCAATTTTTTGAAGGAATGTGCGCAGTCCAACTCCGATGCGTTCACCCATATGGCGTTGGCGCGCTACCTGCACAACGAAAACGACGTTGAAGGGGCACTAAGAGAGATAGAAAACGCCCTCGCATTGGACTCTTCCTTCTGGGAGGCCAGGAGGTTCAAAGGCGAAATCCTCATGCGCCAGGGCAGGGAAAGGGATATTATAAATGATTATGGTGAAATTATGGAACACCTGAATATGCCCTATCTTAGATTCCGCTGCTCCCAGTGCGGCTTCGAACCGACTGAACTCCAATGGAAATGTCCACAATGCAACCGATGGGACACAATCGGTTTAATAGATTTTACAGGCGCTACGATTGAACAGGCAACCTGACTGTCTGCTGAATAACAGGTGGAATCTCATAAGTGCGCAATGCTCAATCATCAATTTTTGTAACAGTTCAGCCACTAAGACACAAAGGCTCAAAGGAAGGACATGAATTTTAAACCCCTATCAAAAAGAGAAGAATCTATTGCTAAGAAAATTGTAGATGCGGCATATACCGT
>JACNIU010000262.1 GCA_014382905.1 Desulfobacterales bacterium | reverse complement strand
CAAATCCCCTAAAAATGGGGGTTTCGTCAAAACCTTTCCGGAATAGGGGTTATAAGCTAACTGATTCTTGATTCCCACAATGCCCGCTTCCGAAGCCACATGAACGATACTTCCTCCTCCGGCTTTAATCATGTAAGGTACGGCATGCCGGGAACAATAAAAAACGCCATCCAAATTTACTGCAAGGATTCTCTTCCAATCTTCCTCAGATGTATCAGTAATACCCCCCTGCACATAAATACCTGCATTGTTGACAAGAATATCAATCCTCCCAAAAGCCTTAGTGCTCTCTTCCATCAGGAGACGGCAATCTTCAGATCGCGAGACATCCGTATGGACAAACGTCGCTTCTCCCCCTGCCTCTTTGATCTGGCGGACAGCCTCCTGTCCCGCTGCATCGTCCAAATCTGCCACAACAACCTTAGCCCCTTCCTGACCAAAGCGCAGCGCTGTGGCTTTACCAATTCCCGCACCGGCTCCTGTGATGATGGAAACCTTATTTTTCAATCTCATGGAACATTCCTCCCTTTATTATCAAGACAGGTTTTCTTGTACCATCCTTTTTCAGGGTTGCCGATTACATCATTAAAGTCGTCCCTATATCCCAGTTTACTAAAACACCCTGGCATCGATGTTTAGTTTGTCACAGACATCCTTCAATTCTTCCACATAGTTTCCATAGACGGCATGAAGATGATTCGCTCCAAGCCCCCTGATTAATTCATCGGCATCGACAGAGAGTTTTGCGAATCCCTGTGGCCACTCGGGAGATGTTTCTTTGAGCTTTTCCTCCGGGTAAGATATAAATTCTCCTTGAATGATGGCCATCCAATATTTGCCATCTTTTCTCGCCAGCCTAGCCATCGTCATCTCGCCTGGGGCGCACATGTACTGTACAGCAGCGCCACCCCCCTTGTAAAAGAAGGGAGTCTGCGGATAAAAAGTGACGTTTTTGAGGTTTTCTTCCGGGTTTTCAGATTTTCCAGCAAAATAGGTTGTTTGTGCACCACAATTGCTAAACACGAAGACATCATCTTGGGGATCGTAATGACGCAGATCAAAAAATAGAACAGGCGAGTCGGTCAAAAGCTTTAAGATCTGCATGGTTAAAGCTCCGTCTAGATCAGCCTCACAGCCCGTTGCGAAAGGTTCCTTTTTGCCGTCCATGTCATATGGATCATTGAGAAAGGCCTGGCTCAGACATTGAGTCACGTAATGTTCACTCAGCTCTGGCTGGCATTTGATGGCTACGAAATCAAATCCCATTTCATCGATGATCTCCTTTGTGGCATAATAGCAACGGATTTGTTGTTTGAGTTTCTCGGGGGTGAGCCCCTTTCCGTCGTACTCGATTTTTCCCACCCGTTCTGTTAACCATTGAAACGCCTTCTCCGCGGTGGATTCAGGGACCTTTTCCGCCCTTGTGACGATCTCCAACTGATCTACATGTTCCAGATCCACCCCAAATTGAGTCTGCCATTGCCTCGTATCAACAGCCCCAATATACATGCCCATGCTTCTGCCTCCAATCAGGCCGCAGGTCTGCCCCTTTAATCGGTTGACCACCGAAGCAGCCCGAGAAAAACTCAGGATTTTCTTGAGCACCTTTTCATCCTTCACATCACCCCAGAGGCGATCGTGGCGGATACCGACCTGATCGAGGCAACCGCCGGCAGCCAGCATAGCGATCAATCCGGGGGATTGGGGGTTCAGATTGGAGAGCAGTAGATAGGGCCCTTTCCCGTTTTCGGCGGCGATAACAGAAAGGTGGGGAAAGGACCATATGGAAAAATTCAAAACGGTCCCATCTACTCCAGCACATTTTAACGCTTCAGCCTCTGTTTTGGCCTGGGTCGCGTTATGAATGATCTCACTTCCCAAAACGAGATCCAGCTCCCCCGTCTCTTCCAAGGTCTTAACTAGCTGGTCGAGGAATCCCTGATTTATCTCGAGAAGCTCCTCATGCACGCGTTGACGACCATCTGAAAAAGTAAGTATGCCCAATTTTCTCTTTCCCATTGAAAAATCTCCTTCCTAAGGTTGTAAAAATTACATCTGATCCATCCCATAGCTTTTAGACTGCCCTGGATATACAGGAATACTTGCGGGTCAGGGAGTTAAAAAATAGCAATGCCCGCTGTGACCGTCACATGATACCCTATGGAGAAATATCACGGGTCTTAGAAATGCCACTCCTTACTATTTTGCCCCGCAGTGTTATTCCAGACAGCCCAAGCATCCCTGATAGTTGGTATTTCCCCTCTTAAAGGTGTGCTTCAAGCGATGAATCGACTTCATGGTAAGGATTGAGGGTCTATTTTGTAATGGCAGCGAGGTAAATTCACTGTGAATTCAAACCTCGATCCCTTTGATCACCTCCTTTAAAGTTCCCAGGAGATCAGGGAGATCTTTTTGGGTGCTTTACTGAAAAAATATTTATTTGCTTGACATATGGATAAAATGTATACTAACATCCTGATGTCCTGACATTATTATCTATTTCGATATATGTCAATAATTATATTTTACAATCGCCTTATTTTTTATCAGCCCAACTCGTTATGATACTTAATAAAAATTCACTCTATAATCCTTCACTAAAATCTATTTAGGACAAGCATCAAACGGGCAGTTTTGCAAACCCAAATGAGTTGAGAACTTTAAGGCCTCCGACTGGGAGAATAATCTATGAGTCAGGAGTTTGGGGAACTTGACCGCAATAGTTTCATCCCTCTTTATTACCAGCTCAAAGAGGTTATTTTAGAAAAGATCGAGACCGGAGAATGGGGTCCCAGTCAAGTAGTTCCATCCGAAAATGAGCTCCAGAAAATCTTTGACGTTAGTAGGGCCACGGTTAGACGTACCATTGAACTCTTGGCTAACGAGGGTTTCTTGGAAAAAAAGAGAGGCAAAGGCACCTTTGTAAAGAAGCCCATTATTGAGGAGAATCTCCCTGTGTTTAAAAGCTTTACCGAAGAAATGAAGGGGAGAGATGCAGAAAAGCGGGTCATCACTGCACAATACATCGAACCGCCTCCCAAAATAAAAAAAACCTTAGGTCTCCTTACTGATGAGCTTGTTTTTCACCTTAAAAGGATAATGATTGTGGATCAAAGACCTTTGGGCATCCTCAATTCCTACATATCTGGCCGTTACAAACTCGGTCTCGACGAAGACTATTCCAAATCTCTCTATGAGATACTAGAAAAGATAGGCATTCGACTTCATGAGGCCGACCAGAGCATCGAGGCTTCCATGTCTACAAACGAGGAGATCCAATTGCTGGGCTTAAAGGCCTCGTTCCATACTTTAGTGATTAAGCGGATTGCCTATTCTGTAAGTGGTGATCCGGTTGAATATGTCAAAGGTGTTTATCATGGAGACCGATATCGATACAATCTGAAACTCAGCAGATATCGATAAATCGAGAAAATGCGCTCATAATTAGGTGAAATAGCAGTTAAATATATTTAATTACGGTCTTCGATTTTTATCGGGGATGAGGAAGTATGCCGGGTAAGGATGAAGGCGCACTGCGGCGTCATCATTGGACCGGTGCAAATACGACACAAAGGAAAGGGGTAAAACGATGTAATATTTTAGATGTTTGCCGTTCGGACGATGCCCCCCCCGAGATCATGCTGGGGTTGGTGTGCGAAAGCCTGATCGGTTTGGCAAAAGACCAATCCATATATCAAGTGCTTTTCTCGAGGGTTTGACGTGAAACCTTAAATTTTAGAAAGGAGAAATCAAATGAAAAATTTAGTCAAAGGAATTGGTTTGTTCGGGCTTGTTATCACTTTTGGTCTAATTTTTTTGCAGGCGCCTGTCTTTGCTGCCGATACAGTTAAGATCGGTATGATTTATTCGATGACCGGTGCGGGCTCGGTTATGGGGGCAATCCAGAAACCCTCAACCCAACTGGCCATCGATGAAATAAATAAGGCCGGAGGCGTCAAGTTGGGTGACAAGAAATACAAGATTGAGGTGATTCACCGAGATGATGAGACCAAGCCGGATGTGGCAATCCGCCGTGTCACCGAGATGATCAGGGATCACGGCGTCAAGGTCATCATTGGTGGCACCTTCTCCCATGTCTCCGTAGCCATCAATGAATTATCAAAGAAGGAAAAGTTCTGGTTTATGGCCAGCAACGGCGTAGCGGATAAGTTCTTCACCAAGAAAGTAAAAGGGCCTTACTCCATGTCCATCGTTGGTGACAACGGGCAGGCCGGGCGAGGCGCAGCTGCCTTCGTGGCTGATGTAAAAAAGGCCAAGAACATCGTGTTCTTCATGCCCGACTATGCTTACGGTAAGTTTGCCTGGGAAGGAGCCCAGGAAGTCCTAAGCAAAAGGGAGGGCGTCAAGTATAACGTGGTCTGGTCACCGGTGGGAACGGCCGATATGACACCCTACCTTCTTAAGTGCATGGAGTACAAGCCTGATTTTCTCTGCATGGGGCACTGGGGCAATGACGCCATTAACGCCCTCAAGCAGGCCTATGACATGGGCTTGCGCAAGAAGACCCAACTCTTTTTCAACTGGATAATTGACGTCATGGCTGCCGGAATCCCGGCCGAGGGCCTGGACGGCGTGTGGATGCAAATGTATTGGTACCACGATATGAGCGGTTTTACTCGGGACCCCGAGTTGGTGAAAGCCTCGGCTAAATTCGATGAGTTTTACACCAAGGCCCTGGGTATACGGCCCGATCCTTATGGAATGGCCGCATATACAGGAGCCAAGGAGACATTACGCGCCATGGAAATGGCCGGATCGGACGATCCTAAGAAAATGTACCAGGCCCTGTTCGCCAAACCCGGGTTTTACTGTCCCAAGGGACCTGGCACGTGGCGAGTCGACGGCAGGCCGCGTTTCAAATATAACGCCTGGATCGCCGAGGGCAAAGGACCCAAAGAGCGAAAAGATAAAGATGATTATGCCCGCATCATCGATGTCTACACCGGCGATGCCTTCTTGCCGCCGACTAAAGAACTGGGCTGGTAACCTGCAACCTCACGGAGCGGGAGACCGCTCCGTGAGCCGGCCGCCGGATACATCTTCCATCATTCCAAGGACAGTATTCAGGACCACGAAAGGGATATTTTAGCCGTGTCCGAACTCATTTTTACTCAGGGTCTGACTAAAAACTTCAGTGGACTGGTTGCCGTAAACCAGGTCAATTTCCATATTAAAAAGGGTCAAGTGACCGGCTTGATCGGACCCAACGGCAGTGGAAAGACAACGCTGTTTAATCTGCTCTCCGGTTACTTTCCCCCCACAGAGGGGACCATAACCTTTGAAGGCCGGGATTTGACTATGACTCCTCCGCATAAACGTGTGGCAATGGGCATGGCTCGAACCTTTCAGCTCGTTTCCGTGTTTGATTCACTGAGCGTTTGGGAAAACCTGGTTCTTTCCAATCTCGCCTTCAAGAAGAAAGGTCGCTCGGTGGTCAAATTCTATCTCAAATCCTCCAAGAGGCCGGATGTCCTCGATGAATGCAGAAAAACCTTGGCCGTCGTGGGCCTGGAGGCCAAGGCTGGTTCAGTCACCGCTGAACTCTCTTACGGGGACAAAAGGAGACTGGAAATAGCCATTGCCCTCTCGCTCAAGCCCAAGCTCCTCCTCCTCGACGAGCCTCTTTCCGGTCTGAGCGACCACGAGGTCGGTGAAATCATCGAGTTGTTGCATCGGTTTAAGCAAGAATTAACCCTGGTGATTATCGAACACAAGATCTCAAAAATAGTCGGTCTGGTTGAGCGGCTTTCAGTCATGAATGACGGTTACATTATCTGTGAGGGAGACCCGGAAGATGTTCTTTCCGACTCAGCGGTCCGGGAATGCTATTGGGGAAAGGAAAAAGGGATTTGTTAGACGTCAATGGAATCGAGGTCGCTTACGGTCATGCCAAAGTGCTGCACGATGTATCGCTCAGGCTTGACGAGGGTGAGATGGTCTTTATCGTCGGCCGCAACGGTGCCGGCAAGACCACACTTCTCAAAACTATCAGCGGGCTGCTCAAACCGACCGCTGGCCGGATCGTCTATCAGGGTCAGGACATCCAGGGCTGGCCGGCCGAGAGCGTGGCGCAACAGGGCATCCGTTTCGTAGCCCAGGAAAAGAAGGTCTTCGGGGATTTAACGGTCAAGGGCAATATTGAACTGGCTGCACATGCGAGCGGCGAGGCGTTAGAGACGGCGGTTAGCCGACTGACCGAACTCTATCCAAAATTCAGCGCGTTTTTAAACCGCAAGGCAGGGGTATTGTCCGGTGGACAGAGAGAAATCCTGCTCATAGGGCGGGCCCTGGTGGGTAACCCAAATCTCCTTTTGATTGACGAGCCGACAGAAGGCCTGGCCGCCATTGTCATTGAAGAAATCTTTCGTATTCTGAATCAGATGAAGTCTCAGAGAGTCTCTGCCTGCATCGTGGAACAAAACCTGTCAGTCGTTTCCCAGCTCGCAGATTGCATCTATATCATGAAAGAAGGCAAGATCATCAGGGAAATCAGGGAAAAAAGTCAGATAGCCAATACCAATGAACTGGAAAAATTTTTGTAGTTCTGTGAGGTCGTTGTGACTACCGAGAAGCCTTATACCGCCGAGTTGAGCCTTTCCGGCCCCAAAAAGGGCCGAGTACTTTTGGAACTGGCATTGATTGCCGCTTGCTTCCTGGTCATGGCCATTTTTGTTCGTGTTTACTGGATGGTCGATTTCTGCATTTTCTGCATCTTGGTCCTGTCCTTTGATCTGCTTTATGGCTACATGGGTCGTCTCACCTTCGGCCACGTGCTTTACTATGGCACCGGCGGTTATGTGGCAAGCCTGGTTCTGGTCCACTTGAGTCCCAATCCCTTCCTGGCCATAGCCTTAGGGATGGCCTCAGGGACCCTCATAGCCTTAGTGCTGGGCTCAATTGTGGTTCGACTCCGAGACGCGCCTTTTGCCCTGAGCAATCTGGCTTTTAACCAGATTGGTTTCTGGCTGGCCAACGCCGGCCTCCAGAATTACACCGAGGGCGAGGACGGCCTGAGCAGCATGGCCGAGCCGATTGGTTTCTTGGACTTCACCAGCCAACCGGTGGCCTTTGGTTTCATGCTCGTCTGCCTCCTATTAGTCTTTTGGCTCCTTAGGACCTTTACACTTTCGCCATATGGGGTAATGGTCCGTTCCATTAAGGAGAACGAGGAGCGTGTCAAGTTTCTCGGATATAATACCTATTTCTATAAGTGGCTGACCTTTGTGTTGAGTAGCTCCCTGGCTGCATTTGCTGGCACTCTCTACGCCCTTTACTACGGCTTTGTTGCCCCTAACCTTATCAACCCCTTTGGCAACATTGAGATTATCTTTGCCGTGCTTATCGGTGGCGCCGGCAACCTTTTCGGTGCCCTGGTCGGAGGGGTGGTCTTCAAACTCATGAGCAATTATCTGGCCACGGCCATCCCCCGCTGGGAGTTGCTAATGGGAGTCCTGCTGCTCATACTGGTGTTCAGGTTTAAGCGGGGCTTGACCGGCTACGCTATAGACCTAAGGCTACGTATCAGCCGCAGGCGGGCGGCGGAGGTTTAGTCCTCATGTTAGAGACTATTGTCTACGGCTTTACCATCGGGGCCATTTTCTATTTTTTCTCCATCGGGCTGTCCATAACTTTTGGGACCATGCAGATCGTGAACTTCGCCCACGGCATGGTCTATGCTGTTGGCGTTTATCTGTTCATTACCTTCTTGCCGTGGCTGGGTGGGATCTATCCATTGGCGGCGGCCCTGGCCGTCGTGGCAATGATACCGGTGGCCTATGTGGTAGAGCGATTTATAATCCGCCGTCTCTATGGTGAGGGCCTTGATTATGCCATCATCGCCACCTACGCCGTGCTGCTCATCGGGGCCGATCTGATCAAGTGGATCTGGGGCACACTGCCCCAACCGGTCCGGGATCCCGTGGGAGCCTATGTCCAGGTCGGAGATGTCAGCCTCCCACTCTACCGCGTCATAGTCGTGGCCTGTGCTGTGGCCCTATTCTTAGGATTGCGAGCCTTTTTCAACCGCAGCATCATAGGCAAGATCGTCGTCGCCGCCTTAGAGGACCGGGACGGGGTCCGTTGTCTGGGGCTGAACGTAAACAAGTACTTTACTATTGTGTTTGTCATCGGCTCAAGCCTGGCCGTTTTGGGCGGGGTGCTTTACGCTCCCATCGCCACGTCCGAGCCTTACATGGGCTTTCACATTATTCTGGTCGCATTCGCTGTGGTCATCGTCGGCGGTATGGGGAACCTGACCGGGACCTTCATCTCAGCTTTTGTGTTAGGCATGGTCATTGCCGTTACGGCCCGCCTGTGGCCTGCGGCCGCTGACACCATGGTTTTCGTGGTGATGGCGGCGGTGCTCATTTTCAGAAAATCTGACACCTATAGGCGAACATGATGCATAACACCTCCGGGCCGTGCAAACAAAAAAAGGCCTATCAACGGTCCGTCCGGTGCGGACCCATTGGGCACCATATCGAGAGGAGAGGTGTGCCATGAAAACCCTGGAAACTATCTTCAGGGAATGGAAGCCCACCAAGATCCATTTTGGTGAAGGCGCCATCAGAAAAGTGGGAGAGATTGTCAGCAAATATGCCAGCAATGTTCTCATGGTTACGGGCGAGAGCTCGATAAAGGATTCGGGCATTATGGGAAGGATAACCGCTTCCCTGCAAAGGGCCAACATTCCCTATGAAATTGTGGCGGGAGTAGAACCCAATCCCAGCAAAGAAACAGTGTACCGCATCGCTTATCACCTCTTGGCCGGCAACTATACGTGCACCCTGGCCGTAGGGGGGGGATCTGTCATGGATGCTGCCAAGGCCGCCGGCATACTTGCCACTGCCAAAGAGGGGGATTTGGATGACTATTTCGGAGTGGGGTTGGTCTCCCAGAAGATTGACCGCACATCCACACACTGATTGTCGCCCCCACAACCAGCGGATCGGGAGGTGAAGTGACCAAGTTTGCGGTCATCACTGACCCGAAACTGGGTGTCAAGAAACTCATAATCGATCCGGCTATCATCGCTACCGAGGCCATTGTCGATCCGGAGCTCACTTACTCCTGTCCAAAGCATGTGACACTGGTCTCGGGTCTGGACGCCATGACCCATCTTATCGAAGGCTATTTCAACGAGGTGGATGAGGGCATCGACCCCCAATGCAACGGCCGGGCCCTTGCAGGACTGAAGCTGTTGTTCGAAGCGCTCCCCAAGGTGGTTCAGGATCCGTCGGACAAGGAAGGGCGCCGAAACATGTCTCTATCCAGCGTTCTCGGTGGAACCGTTCTTTTCTTCAAACAGGCCGGTGGGCCACACCTCAACTCTTTCAGTTGGTGCAATGTGATGGACCATGGGGAGGCCTGCGCGGTGATGCTTCCGTACTACGCGGCCTATTACGCGCCCGTGGTGATGGAGAAGCTGAGAAATGTATCCGCCCTCATGGGGCTCAAGGACTCCGGCGACCCGGCGAAGGCTTTATGGGACCGGTTTGAGTTTGTGTACACTCCCAAGCACGGGAGTTGGCTGAATATGGCTGAGATTGAGTTGAACGTGCTCATGGGTCAGTGTCTAAACCGACGAATCGATGACATTGAGGTTGTCAGAAGAGAATCGGTGGCCAGGCAGGAATTCAGAAACAACAAGGGTGCCAAGGTGAACTGGCAGTTCACAGCTGAGGATGCACGGACCAAACTGAGCCGTCTTTACCCGACACTAGACGATTGACATGACACTCGGAGTGAACTAAACCACCCTCGTCTATAAGACGAGGTGTTCAAGAGGGGTCGATTTGAAATCGAGTGTCATCAGTAACGGGCTCACCCTCTTGTTCTTCGATATACTGCTGGATCATCTCAACGGTAATATTACCGGAGCTTACGGCTAAGTACCCACGGGCCCAGAGATGTCTGCCCCAAAATTGCTTCCTTAGATGGGCAAGTATAATTGGTGAAAAGATGGTGCATCTGCTTTGTTTCGACGATCGAGCGTGTAGGGCATTTTATAACCTCCTGAAATCATTAAAGATTACAAAATTTCGCCGCACGCCCTAATTGAAATGTCAAGCAAAAAATGGCCTCAACTCGCCGATTTTGCTATTTTTTTAAAAAATCATGTGCAATTTTCTAACCGGAACTTATTGATTATTAATAAGACCTCCCGTTATTAATAAGACCTCCCGCAGAGTTGTCCATTTCGATGACCGGCTGTCTAATTGAAATAATTCCAATAAATTAAGTGTCTTAAATCAATAAAACATGGAAAATTGTTTTTTCAAAAAAATTAGTTGGCAATAAAAATTGTCAGATTATATCATCAACAAATCATTAGATGGAGAACCATAGTTTTATCCGTTTGGAATGTATAGATGGCGCGTATTGTCAAAAACGAATTATCCGATTCATATTGGAAAAGACAAGGCGCACAGTGGAATTTATGGATGACACTACCTGACCGTAATGAGTTCGGTGCTCAACTGTAGTGCAAGGGGTAAGACATGAGATTGGGAGATATATCCAGGGTGGCAATAATTGGCGCCGGTACTATGGGTGCCGGTATCGGCTTATGCTTCGCCCATGCAGGCTATGATGTAATCCTGCAAGACGTCCTGGATGACCAGATCGAAAAGGCGTTGGACAGGATAGAGAGATCCCAGAAGGTATTCATTCAGGAACTTGTTTTCTCGGAAGCGTCGGCAAAGGCGGCCACAGAGAGAATCTCGGTCACCAAGAGCCTGGAAGAGGCATTGGATGGGGTTCAGTTAGTACTGGAGGTGATCCCTGAGAACTTGAAACTGAAACAGGCGCTCTTTGGCCAGATGGAAGCCTTTTGCGCGACGGATACCATCTTGGCTACGAACACCTCGGGGCTGAGCATCGCTTCCATCGCCTCGGCCTGCATACGACCGGAACGGGTTGCCGGCATGCATTGGGTGAACCCACCGGAATTGGTACCTCTGGTGGAGGTAATTCGGGGAGAGAAAACTGCTGATGAAACAGTGAATCTGATTTTCGGCATCGCCGAGAAACTGGGAAAAATGCCGATTATCATTCAAAAAGAAATGCCTGGCTTCGCCATGAACCGTCTTCAATTCGCCGCCCTCAGGGAGGCACTGCACCTTGTGGAGGCCGGGGTGGTCACTCCCGAAGATGCTGACAAAGCCATGAGTTACGGTGTCGGTTTTCGTTATCCATGGTTAGGGCCCTTGAAAACCGCGGACTTGGGCGGATTAGACGTGTTTCACAGTGTGGCGAGTTACCTCTTCAGCGACTTAAATGCCATGAAGTCCCCTCCAGAGTCGTTAAACCGCCTTGTCGAGGGCGGAAAATTGGGCATAAAAACCGGAAAAGGGTTCTATGATTATGAAAAAGAATCGAGTGAGGAGATTTTGCGAAAGCGGGATCTTTACTTCCTCCGGCAGTGGAAACTGATTCGGGACATACAGCAGAGTTAGAGTATTTGTAATGATTGGCCTCAAGATAGCGCCGGTCGTAGGTTTTTCACCGCGGCCGGATGCGATCCCAGAGCAAGGTAATCAAAGGAGAGATAAAAAATGAGAAGCGACCAGATGAAAAAGGGGCTGAAGAGAGCGCAGCATCGAGCCCTCTTCTATTCCATGGGATACACCAAGCAAGAACTGGAAAAGCCTATCGTGGGTGTTGTCAACACGTTTAATCAGATCGTGCCAGGCCATATTCACCTGAACAGTGTGGTGGAAGGTGTGGTCAAAGGTGTCTATAGCGGTGGGGGAACGCCCATCATCTTCCCCGCCGTCGGTATCTGCGATGGCATCGCCATGGGTCATGAAGGCATGAAATACGTCCTGGCCAGCCGTGAACTGATCGCGGATTCCGTGGAGGTCATGGCCATGGCCCATCCCTTTGATGCCCTGGTGCTAGTGACGAACTGCGACAAGATAACTCCAGCCATGCTTATGATTGCACTAAGGCTCAATATCCCGACCGTGGTACTGAGTGGGGGCCCCATGCTGGCGGGTCGCTGGCATGGACGTGAAACAGACCTGACTACGGTGTGGGAGGGCGTAGGACAGGTCAGCGCTGGAACCATGACACATGATGAAATTGAGGAACTGGAAGAATGTTGTTGCCCGGGGTGTGGATCTTGTGCCGGCATGTTCACTGCCAATTCGATGAACTGCCTGACAGAGGCCATGGGGTTAGGTCTGCCGGGGAACGGAACCATCCCTGCCGTGAGCGGGGCAAGGATAAGGCTGGCCAAGCTTGCCGGGCTCAAAGTAATGGAACTATTAAATAGAAACATCCTCCCCCGCGATATTGCTACCCAGGCCGCCTTCATGAACGCCATCGCAGTGGACATGGCCATGGGTTGCTCCACCAATACCATTCTACACGTTCCTGCCATAGCAAACGAGGCCCACATCCCTATGGATCAGGACCTTTTCCAAAAGATGAGCGACCAAGTCCCGCACCTGTGCAACATGAGTCCGGCTGGACCCCACCACCTTGACGACCTGGACATGGCCGGGGGGGTTCAGGCCGTTATGAAACGCCTAAGCGAAAAAGGATTGGTGGATCTGGAAGTCATGACCGTCACCGGTCAAACCCTGGGACAGAATTTGGAAAGGGTTTGTATCCACGATCAAGAACTCATCCGGCCCTTTGAGGACCCGATCCATCCCCAGGGAGGCATTGCGATTCTAAAGGGCAACCTGGCACCTGAAGGTGCGGTTGTAAAGCAGGCTGCCGTTGCTCCTACCATGCTTCAGAGAAGGGGAATAGCCAGAGTTTTTGACTACGAGGAGAAGGCTGTGGATGCCATCCTGGGTGGAGAGATAAAGTCCGGAGATATCGTGGTTGTTCGCTACGAAGGCCCCAAGGGTGGACCCGGCATGCGCGAGATGCTCGCCCCCACATCAGCCATCGTTGGCATGGGGTTGGGGGAGAGTGTGGCCTTGATCACAGACGGCCGTTTTAGCGGAGTGACCCGTGGCGCGGCCATCGGGCATATTTCCCCTGAAGCAGCGGAAGGGGGGCCTCTGTCGCTGGTGCAGGAAGGGGACAGCATATTCATTGACGTTCCAAACAGAACACTGACCCTGGAGGTAGAGGAGGAGGAGATGGCCCGTCGCAAAGACAAATGGTCTCCTCCCGCGCTAAAAGTTAAGGATGGGTATCTCTACCGCTATGCCAAGATGGTCACTTCGGCCAGCACCGGTGCCATATTGAAGAT
>JACNIU010000189.1 GCA_014382905.1 Desulfobacterales bacterium | reverse complement strand
CCGCCTCAGAGTGCGGATCGAGAGGTTTATCGTTTTCGTTTCCACTTTTTCTTTTTCCTTTTCTTCTTTTTGGTGGGTGCAGTCACAGCTCCCACCCATACGGCCACACAAAACACATGGTAGGCTGTCCAGATGCTCCTTTCTTTGCTCCTCTGTTACCCGTTTAAGGCGTGTATGGGTTATAAGCCGCCTATCAAATAATTCTGGATCCAGTTCAAACAGCTTGGCCCCGTTCATTTCAGATATCTCTATATTCATTTAACGAAGACAGGATATTTTCCTGCCCCTGTGGTCGCATTAATGATTTCTGGGTTTTCTTGAAGCATTTGTGGCAGAGATAAAATTTAGGCTTATCATGTGCAATAGTGAAAATTTCGATGGCCACAACAATGCATACTTGCATTAAGCACAAGCCAGAAATAGCCGATTTTCAGTGAAGTTTTGGTTTTGTATTCACGAATTCACAGTGCTAATATTTCTGAGAGTCAAGGCACTACGCCTTCACGTAAATACCCCTTCCACCGCTCTTAATTTTGCCTTCTCTTTTGAACCTCTGAACGATATTGCTGATTTTCCGGTCCTCAAAACCAGTCTTAGTTTTCAGTGTGGCGACGTCAACACCTTTCCTGCTCCTTTTGATAATGGCCAGGACAGTTGCGGCTGCGGAAACCTTGACAGGCTTTGTGGTGACTTTGGACTTGGCTTTAGCCTTTGACTTTTTGACAGGTTTAGGTCTTTCAAGTTTATCCAGGTTTTTAGCAATCTTTTCCGTTCTCAACGTCAGCTGTTTCAGGCTTTTCGATACCGCCTGCAAATCCCTTTTCAGTTGCTTCATGAATTACCTCCTTAGGCTTCCTTCACTTTTTAGATATCCACCCTCTCTTTCAGTTCCTTACCGCATCGGAAGAAAGGCAGCCTTTCCCTGACAATGTGGGGACACCAGGGAAATATCCCTTAAGCTGAAAACCCTCCATCCTACGAATACGTTCATTGTCATCGGTAGCCAGTTTGGCTATAGATATCGCCCTTCAACTTACTGAACTCGTTCCTTTAACGACTTGCTCGGTGTGAATTTAACAGCCTTGGACGCCGGGATCTGCATCTTTTCCCCTGTACTCGGATTCCGGCCTTCCCGGGCTGCTCGCTCAACCACTTTGTTCGACGGGGTCGGGCCACGCTAACTCATTGATTATTATATATTTACGTCCCAGAAATAGGTGTTTTGAAGCCCTATATCTTCCTTTTTGCCCCTAAAATGAACACCATAAGGAATAGAAGGCTCTCGAAGCTGATAAGATTCCCCTGCTTCAATGCTTTTTCTTCCCTTGGCCAGTACGCCCAGTAAGGATTTTACTCTTTCTACAAATCCTTTACTCCCAACTGCAATACTTCTCGTCCATTTTTCATCTCGGATATTATTCCCGTTCTCCAAATATCCGTCTACCCACTTCTTATGATAGGACTTAACGAGATCATAATCTTCAAAACCAAGTAATGCGCTCAACTTCTCATAATCTATCAGCACATTTTCCCTTTTCGGTGCTTGGATCTCATTGTACCCACAAAACCCCCATTCGGAAGGATGATCAACAACTCCCGCGCGTACCATATTGAGATCAATATATACGATACAACGAAAAAGATGGTCTCCTCCTTCTACTGCAGTTGCGTGGTAGCGATCCTCCCAAAATGCGCCTTTGCGGTTTTTCCTTTGATTGTATTCCTGCCCTGTTCTTCCCGCAACCAGTTTCATCGACTTGGGGATAATATTACGATCACCGTTACCCACCACAAGTAAGTGAACATGGTTCGAGGTAACCGAATAATTCAATACCGTCAAACCGTAACATTTCTTGGCTTCAAAGAGCCACTGAAGCCATCTTCGCCGATCCTTTGCAAATTTAAGCAAAAACTCTCTCTTATGGCACCGATGGGTAAGATGCCAAATTTGACCCGGAATAAAATGTCTTTTCGCTCTCGCCATCGATGAATATGAATAATGCTCTTTTTGCCCTTAAAAAGTGCGATATAGGGCCTAAATTACTGTTTAAGTTGGCCATTTATTTAGTGTTTTTAAATAGTTAGCGTGGCCCGACCCCCTCCCCACCTTCGTATCCAGCATATTTCTCCTGACTTGGATAATATTCGATATTCATCGGGGCCTAAAATTTCGAGCCGTAGTTTCTCAAATCTTTCCAGAACCCGATCCCGATCCTCCTGGTATATGAACTCAGCATAGTTTTTCCCAATTATCTCTGATGGATGATATCCGAGGATCGATTCTATCACCGGACTTATATAGGTCACCAGGCCATTGATATCGACAGAATACAGGGGTCCGGGGGACGTCCATCACTAAGTAAATAACGCATTCAATTATCGGGTTTTTCCCGGTTTTCTTCAGCCTTCAGGGTTCCCTTGTCATTTATCGTTTATCATTTATATGGTTATTCACGCTGGTAGAAAAATAAGAAGATGTTCGATCAGCGAGTATTCGTTCTGACCCGCAATGGCAATGGACCCAGTGGCCACCTGACCTGTCAATAGGCATCTGTGGGGCTTGAGGGACATCCATAGGTAAATAAATGACTCGCCCAGCTACCTGATTATATATCCTTTGTTAACTGCATTCTTAATTGTTTACCGCCTTAACTTATCCCCACTCTTGATCCCTTAGCC
>JACNIU010000009.1 GCA_014382905.1 Desulfobacterales bacterium | reverse complement strand
GTGAATTTTACTTTGTGGGAAACGGCCGTGCCGGGACCATGGGGAAAGACGAGGGCCTGATTCTAATCGTTTCGGAGGCGGAAACCGGTGCTGTTCTGGGCGTTCACATTATGGGCCCCAGGGCCACTGAACTCATCTCGTTGGGTGTGATGGCCATACAAAATGGACTGGATATAGACAGGATCAAAAAAACAGTGCTACCACACCTGACCTTTTCAGAATCCTTTTTTGAGGCTGCCCTGGCAACCTCCGGGGAAGCCATCCACCAGGTTCAGGAGAGCGGGGAAGATGAGCACCAAGCCTGACACAGCGATCGGCCCTGAGAGCGTTGAGGAGCTTTTGGGCCTCTTAAGGGAAGAAGGCCGTAAGGTGGGGCGGACCTTTCGCAGTGTGGTTATAAACGATGATTGCAAAAACGTTGCACAGAACAGATATATGATGTTAGTATATTCGGGTGGGGCTACCGGAGGGCTGCCAGAATCCTATTCCCAGTAAAAATTTCCTTTACAGCGAGAATTAGACAATTTAGTGACTTTAGCGGGCGGTCCGCTTTTTGAAGTACTTCCAACCATTAAACCTTTAAACATCTAAGGAAAGGAGGATCAAAACATGAAACCAAGGGGAATATTTGCGATTGTGGTCTGTTTGTTTGGGGCCTTGGCACTATTGACGCAGCCGTGCCTTGCAGGTGAACCGAAGACGTTGAAAGTTGGGGGGCTTTTCTGCTTGACAGGCTTCGGCTCCTCGGCCGAAACCTATATCGCCCAAGGGGCAAAACTATCAGAGGAATGGATAAACGAGAAAGGCGGTCTCACAATTAAGGGGGAGAAATATAAAGTTGAGCTTGTGATGGAAGACATGAAAGGGACCGCAGACGGTGCCGTGGCAGCAGCAACCAAGCTTGTCTATGATCATAAAGTCAAGATCGTCATCGGAACGGTTGTGCCTTTCATGGTTCAGGCGGCAGGGTCGGTGCTCGAACCGGCCAAGGTACTCCGTCTTGTGCTGTACAATTGCGGCATGCCATCAGAGTATGGTCCGCAAACACCTTACATGTTCCTCACCTATGATTCTACGATTGAAGGGATGAGGGCTGCCCTGGACTATTTGAAAGAGGCCTATCCAAAGGTCAAGAACGTTGCCTACATCATCCCGGATGACGGCTCCGTTCCTTATCTCGACAAACTGTTCAGGGAAAAGGCGACATCCATGGGATATGAGGTGGCCACGGTCGGGAAATGGGCCATGACGACCCAAGATTTCTCGCCGATCATCACGAAGGTCTTGGCCTCAAAGCCGGAGGCGATCGCTTTTGCCAATGGATGGCCCCAAGCAACGGGAAGCATGCTTAAGATCATCCGGGATATGGGCTTCAAGGGTCCCGTCTTTGGATGCAATTACGACGACGCTTATCAAATCATGGAGATTGCAGGAAAAGAGGCATCAACAGATTTCTTCATCCATCAAATTGATCTGGACTCTCCTGACATGACACCCATGATAAAAGAGATCAAAAAAAGGGCCGAAGCAAAATATGGAAAGGCTTATGGGATGCATATCTGGGGTTTCAATCCTCTCTATGAACTCAAACAGGTGATCGAGGCAGCACAAAGCACTGACTCCACCGTGCTCAAGGATACCTGGGGAAAGATGAAGACGATCGATACCGTCTACGGCCCAGGGAGGATGGGTGGATTGAAAACCTATGGCATTAACCACACGGTGTGCGCCCCCTGCCCCATCGTGGCCCTGATGGCCGGCAAGGTCAAGTGGGTGAAATGGGTCGATGTCTATAGCCCATAAGTGAATAGATTCCAGCAGGAGGGCAATGCCCTCCTGCCTTCTTTTAATAACGGTCTATAGGCGAAGCTTCGCCAGGTTCAGACAAGGGAACGGAGAGAAGACGTGATTTCAGATGTCGCAGCCCAAACCGTCGTCAACGTATTGATGCTCTCATCCATCTATATTCTGGTGGCTCTGGGGTTTGCTCTCCTTCTGACCGTCCTCGGGATCCTGAACTTTGCCCATGCCGCCATCTACATGGTCGGCGGTTATATCTGCTATCAACTGGCTGTGGTCGTGGGCATCAACCAGTGGGCATCGCTCCTCATCTCAATGATTGCGGTGGGGCTTTTGGGCCTTTTTCTTGAGAGGGTTTTCTTCCGCCCCTTCTTGAAGGATATGAACCGCATTGTCGTGGTAACCCTTGCGTTGATCATCATTCTGCAGGCTACCATCAATGTGACGGTGGGCAGCTACATCAGGCGAATCCCGTCATTTGTGCCGGGCGTTCTCAGGTTCAGCGGTGTATCTGTAAGCGGAGATAGGCTGGCCACCTTTGTCATTGGCGGTGTCCTGCTGCTGGCGGTAATCCTATTTATCCGAAAGACGAAGACCGGACTCCAGATGCTCGCTATTTCTCAGGACAGCGACGGGGCGGCGCTCCAGGGGATTAAGACTCATCGCATTTTTGCGGTGACCACAGCAATTGGATGCGCTCTGGCCGCCGTGGCCGGAAGTCTCATGGGTGCGATCCTCAGCTTGAGTCCCTTTATGGGGGACATTATGCTGGTCAAGGCCATCGAGATCGTCATCCTGGCTGGAATCGGGAGCATCGGCGGAGTCCTGATCGGGGGACTGATCCTGGGTGCCCTTGACGCCACTCTACCACTCTTCATCAG
>JACNIU010000124.1 GCA_014382905.1 Desulfobacterales bacterium | reverse complement strand
ATGATGGAAACCGGCACACGCGTATCGACAAATCCACCGATATCGATGTTGATGCCGTCTTTTAGGTATATGGAGACCGCGTCCTTCAACGAAGTCCGCTTATCGTGGAGCCCTTTCCTTTTACCTACGGCCGCTTTTCGAGCCTCTGCAGGCGTCGGCCCCCAAAACTCAAAGGTCGTGTTTTGTCTTTTTGAAATTTCCTCCGGGCTCAGGGAAGTTACGTCCAATATTCCGGAACCGATTTGACCGTTCATATGATTCGTACCTCCGCCAGAAAAGCTTCTGGATGTTGTCACTATTGCTCATAAGCCGGCACTGCAAATGAAATCATCATCAAAGGCCGGATCTTACATATAAAAATTATCCGAAGACGCCCCAACCGTCCGAGGCAGTCCATAGTATTTTTCTCCTTTAGCTGAAACAATATTCTTAGCTCTCAACAGCGATGTTTTACTCACTATCCTCCCGTTCCGGCATTTCAACGGATAAAAAGTCCCTTTTTGCGGGCAGAGTATAAGTATAAACGACCTTGTGTGTCAAGGGAGAATGGGCCACGGAAACACTCACCGCCGCCTGGGAAATAACCCACCTCATCGATTGCCCCCTGTCTCTCCGAGGCGTAGGCTCTCTACGAGCCGGAGGCAACACAACGATTCCTGCCAAACATGGTGAGCCGGATGCAAAAGAACCGAACCCTGGGAGTCGTTCGACGCTCACTTTTGATAGGCAGAAAATACTCATTTAGTTAAGCCTGACCCCATTTCCTTCTATAAGCCAATGAGGACGTAGCACGTACTATTCTGGAGTTGAGAGATGCTTAAAACTGAGCCGCTTTGAAGGGGGGCTATTTTGATATTTATTTCATTGCGGATCCTCTTCAAGTCTGTTAGAATTTTTTTAAGTCATTGAAAAATCTTGCTTTAAGGAACAAAAATATGGCCAAAATACGGAACTTCAGCATCATCGCCCACATAGACCACGGAAAATCCACCCTTGCCGACCGCTTGATTCAAAGGACGGGCCTGGTGGAAAAACGAAATTTCCGAGACCAGATCCTGGACACAATGGACATCGAACGGGAAAGGGGAATCACCATCAAAAGCCAGGTCGTGACCCTTCCTTATATAAACGGCAATGACGAAGAGTTTGATCTGAATCTTATTGACACGCCTGGCCATGTTGACTTTTCCTATGAAGTTTCTCGTGCCCTGGCCTCGTGTGAGGGTGTGCTCCTCCTGGTCGACGCTTCACAAGGAGTTGAAGCCCAGAGCGTTGCGAACCTCTATGCAGCCATGGAGCACGACCTTGCCATCATTCCGGTGATTAATAAAATTGACCTGCCTTCTGCTGATATAGAGCGAGTTAAAGAACAGATTGATGCAGAGCTGGGTCTTGATTCAACAATGGCAATCCTGTGCTCTGCCAAGGAGGGGACAGGCATCGAGGATGTACTAGAGGCCGTTGTGAAGCATATCCCTCCTCCTGATGGCGACGCTGACGGACCATTAAAGGCTCTTATATTTGATGCCGATTACGACCCTTTTCGTGGAACCATTGTGAGCTGCAGAATTTTTCAAGGCCGGGTCAGTCCGGGTGACACGATCAGGCACATGTCCAACAGGGCTACATACAGGGTCGAAGAGGTGGGCATCTTCCGGCTGAGGAGGGAACCGGCGAGCCGCCTCGTTGCTGGAGAGGTCGGTTATATCATTGCAGGCATCAAGACGGTCAGCGACACAAGAATCGGTGATACCATCACCCTGGATTCTGATCCTTCACCCGATTCCCTTCCGGGTTTCAGGGAAATCAAACCGGTGGTCTTCTCATCGATTTATCCTGTCTCTTCAGAGGACTATCCGGCCCTGACCGATGCCCTTGAAAAGTATAAACTGAATGACGCGGCCCTCGCCTTTCAAAAGGATTCTTCCGCAGTCCTGGGTATGGGTTTCCGTTGCGGCTTCCTTGGCCTTTTGCACCTGGAGATCGTGCAGGAGCGGCTTGAAAGGGAGTTCGGCCAGTCCATCATCATGACCGTTCCCACAGTGCAGTACCGCTTTTCACTTACAAGCGGCGAAACGATTACCGTGGACAACCCCACGTACTATCCGGATCCTGCCTCTATCGAAAAGTCTTTGGAGCCCTACATAAAGACCAGCATCCTTATACCAGAGCGCTTTATGGGAGCGGTCATGGACCTCTGTCTGGAACGAAGAAGCGAGAACACCAGGTTCAGCTATCCCTCTGCCGGCCGGATCGAAATCCAGTTTGATATGCCATTGGCCGAAGTCATGTACGACTTTTACGACCGCCTCAAGACCGTTACCCGAGGCTACGGGTCATTTGATTATGATCTCATAGATTACCGGGAAAACGACCATGTGAAACTGGACATCCTCGTCAACGGGGAGAGAGTGGACGCCCTTTCTCAAATTGTGCACAGGGATCGGGCAAGGCATAGGGCCGTTCAAGCCTGCGAGAGGCTGAAGGAAGAGATTCCAAGGCACCTTTTCAAGATTCCCATCCAGGGTGCTATAGGCGGTACCAACATCGCCCGGTCCAACGTCGCGCCTTTTTGAAAAATTGCTATAGCCTATGGTTTTTGCGGGGGAGTTACCAAAAAACGCGCTCGGAAGGCATGCGTGTGTGGGAAGGGTGGTGGGGTAGGGGGTGTCGGTCAGGATT
>JACNIU010000366.1 GCA_014382905.1 Desulfobacterales bacterium | reverse complement strand
GCGGTGGAAAGAAATGGCCAAACACCACGGTGCCCAAGGTTATTGAGAACTTACATTATGCCTGATTCAAGAAAAACAGGGTTGTTTCCTCTCCTGTCTCTCTGGCGATGGCCCGTGTTTCCTCAAGGTATCTCAGGTGGGAAATCGCCTCTCCGGTGGCAAACCATTTCTGTGCCAAGGGAAACAGATCCCAGGACTCGATTGCGATGTCCCATGTCATCTTCGAGGCAACCTGATAGGCGTTTTGGGGACCTCCCTTGAGTATCTTGAGGACTTCTTGGATCCTCTGGCTATGATGTCTTTCCAGTTCTTCGATCCGCTCCCTGTGGTTCCTGAAAAGGCGCCGGTGTCCGGGCAACACAAGATCCACCTCCAGATCACGGACCTTATCCAGACTGGCCAGATAATCCCCCAATGGATTTTCCTGATCGGACCAGCATTGAATGTTGGGGGTTATATCATTGAGGATGTGGTCTCCGGCGACAAAAATCTTTTTTGAAGTCTCGTAGAGGCATGTGTGGCCTCTGGTGTGGCCGGGGGTTTCTATGCATTTGAAAAGAAAGTCTCCGACTTTGACAGTATCGTTATCGCTCAAGATGCTCAGTTCCGGGATCCACTCCGACTTGAACTTGAAACCGGGATGGCTATCAAGGGCATTTCTAAGCTCATCCCTTGGAAAGCCCATAAGACCGGCATATTCGAGCATGGGTTCCCAGCCCCCGAAGGCCTCGATGATCTCGGTATCCGGGCGGTTAAAGTACGTTTTGGTCCCATCTGTGACCAGTTTGGATACGAGGCCAAAGTGATCCGCATGGAGATGGGTAATAAAGAGGTCCGTCTTTCTCAGGTCAACTTCCAATTCCCGGAGACCGTCAAGCATTGCCTCCAGACATTCTTTTCGATTTAGCCCCGTATCAATGATCATATTCCTCTCCGGGCCCCTGATTACGTACGAGTTGAGGTACTTGAGGGGGCTTTTGGGAAGGGGGATCTTGATTCGGAAAAGGTCCGGTAAGATTTCTTCAATCATTATTATAATCCTCAAATAGGTGTGGTGGACTCTTTATATCAATACCTCCAGATCTTCAAGCGGATACGAGACGCAGGAATGAACATACCCAAATTGGGCGTCCGATTTACGAACCAGGGCCCCGGGGGGCTGAAAGACTTTTCCCGACAAGAGCTTTACCCTGCACAGACTGCATTCACCTGAACGGCAGAGGGATGGGGGCACAAGGCCGGCCTTTTCCAGGGTCACCAGGAGCGGTTCTCCTGCCCGGCCTTCCAGAATTTTATGACCTTTGATCTTTATTGCAACAGGATCTTGTGCCTTTATCTCCTGAGGCCAGCCAGGATAATCAGAAATCCTTGCGGGTGGGCCGTAGACCTCTTTTCGTATTTTCCTCGCTGGGATCCCCAGCTTTTCAAGTTCGGGTATACAAAACCAGCACATCTCTTGGGGGCCGCAGAGGTAAAATGTCTTATCTTCCAGATGGTCAAGCGTTTCCTTTATAAGACTACCCGTAATCAATCCGCTTTGTCCCTGATATCCCTCTTCAGAGTTTTCAATGACCGGCAGGTAGTGGATGTTCTTAGATCGTTTTGAGATTGTGTTGAGCGTTTCGTGAAATATCACATCATCAAGGTCTTTGTTGCCATGAAAGAGGTAAATGCTCCGATCCAGTCCGCGGTCAACGACCTCGCGAATCATGCTCATAAAGGGTGTGATGCCACTCCCTCCTGCAAGACAGATCATTTGCCTGTCATGGAAGAGGGGATTGAAATAGAAGTTTCCAGCAGGCCCGGAACTTTCAATGATCTGTCCCTTAACTACCTCATCGAGCAGGTAGTTTGAGACCAGTCCCCCCTCTACTCTTCTCACGGTAACATCATAATACCCGGTCTGATTTGGGGCGGAGGAGATGCTGTAGGGCCGGGTGGTCCGGATTTTTCCGATCTCAAGAAACAGTGTGATGTATTGTCCGGCCTGAAACGGGGGGAGGTATTTGTTTGTTGCCACCAGTCGCAGCGTCTTGGTGGATGGGGTCTCTTGGAAGATGTCCGACACACGGAATTCCAGACGTTGGGGGTGGAGGAGATTGATGTACTGGTCAGGCGAATCTTTCCTTTCGGTGTAGTCGATTCCGTATTTTCTGCTTACCGCTATCTCTTCAACAACATCACTGTAGCCGTCAAATTCCTCGAAGATCATTTTCTTCATGGTCTTCTCCTGTCTATACTCCCATTTCTTTTAATATGGACTTTGCGGCTGAAAGCCCGGCTTCCAGGGTGGGCTGAAAGCCACAGTCTCCCACCCATCCGCTGGCAAAATAGAGGCCTTCAATGGGGGAATAACGCCCCGGCTGAAAGAACATGGCGTCTTTTGTGTACTGTTCAAATCCGTAGATGGCGCCGCTGGGATGCCCCAGATATCGCATGTGTGTGAGCGGGGTCGCCACTTCGAGTTCTTCTATGTGTCTTCGAACATCAGGAAAAACGTTTTCGACCCTTTGCAGCATGGCCTCCGCGCACCGGTATTTTGTGTCGTGATATTGCGAGGGGGGCACACGGAGCCAGGGTTCACCATATTTCAAGGTGACGATGTTGGCCTGGCAGGTCCCGGGAGGGGAAAAACCGGGATCAGCCACGTCATAACAACTCAAGACCATCAGCTCATCATCTA
>JACNIU010000010.1 GCA_014382905.1 Desulfobacterales bacterium | reverse complement strand
CCTACACTATGGCTGGTATTGTTAGGGATGCCGGTCTGAGCATTGATGAATTCAATAACCTGCCTTGAAAGATATTGCCAACTAAAGCAGCAAAAGCACCAACGTCCCCCATTACGGTTTTAAATTACCTCTTATTTGAGTATTTAAGGATGTCCCTCTAACCATGACTTCTTTCTGGTACTCTGACCTTAATCCCTCTATTCCAGGCGAGTCGATATTTGAAAAGGTGAATTATGAATGGATTCATAGTTGTTGATCCGAAAATTTGCTCGGGGAAGCCGGTGATCAAGGGCACTCGAATTATGGTGAAAAACATCCTTGGCATGGTGGCTGGTGGATATGCTGTGGGTCGAATTCTTGATGCCTATCCCGAACTGACCCACGAAATGGTCCAGGCGGCGCTGGAATATGCCGCGGCCGTCATAGACGAGGAGCAGGTCATCGCTCGTGCCTGAAGAATTTCTGAGGATTCTGCTTGACCAAAACGTACCGCAGGCTCTTTCAGGCTGGCTAAAGGGTAAGCTGCCTGGTTGGGAAATCCAGCATGTCAACGAACTTGGATTTCAAGGAAGGACTGACGAGTTCCTCTATCTGTGGGCACAAGAAAATGGAGCGATCATTGTGACCTACGATGAGGATTTCGCCGACTCCCGGTTTTACCCGCTGGGACAGCACCATGGGATTGTTCGTCTTCGCGTTTGGCCCACCACCATTGAACAAACCCAAAATGCAATGGAGCGTCTTATAGCCGATTTGCCGCCATCCAATTGGCGCGATTGCCTTATCATTATCGACAATCAAAAAATCCGTGTGAGAAAACTCAAGTAACCCAACTTCGCAACATAACGTCCGCTAAATCACACACTGGACTCGTTGACACTCTCAAGCACAGCAAATCAACGAGATGCACGAGACAGACCAGACAAACGAAAAACCACGAGCAATGCAAGAAATTTAAAAACTTAAGGGCGTCCCGCTTCACCTAAAGCTCGGATTCCTCCTAAACTGGAACGTAACCCTAATGAAAGGCGGCATCAAGAGAATGGTACACAATTTAAAACAGTCACCACACCCCCAAGGCGTTGCCTTTTCCTGATCGGTTTTACCCCGATCCGGAAAAAACAAAAAAACCCTTAGCGATCTTAGCGCCTTAGTGGTTCAAACCAAAACCCGTGAAATCCGCGCAATCCGTGCCAAATAAAACCAATAAGTTACCTTTGTTACCAACGTCCCCCATTAATGCACAGTTGAAGATAAAAAGGAACAGCAAAACCTAATGCGGAAGAGTGGGGAGATCATTGCTGAAATCCTGGAAGACGATCTCCAGACGACAGATACCGAGACAACCATAGAACTCAATTTTGCCGTCCTGAAATTTAGGCATGTGATCACGAGGAAAAGCAAGTGACCCATCGTTTTTTCTTAGAAGGCCCTTTTTCGGGGTATAGTAGTCATTCCAATGGGTTGCTGAGGTCCGACACCAATACCACGAGAAGTTAAGAACCTAACAGCGTCCCCATAATCATAATTATAACTCTGAAGGAGGTTGTAAATGGCAAAACCGTCATTGAAAAGTAAAAAGCCATCTTCGCAAGCAGTGTTTGTTCGCCAAACCATCCAGAGCAATCTGCTGGAAGGTATCGTTGAAATTCCGAGCAACCTTAAGAATCGTTTGGTGGAAGTGATTCTCTTGCCCCTTGCTAGTGAAAAATATAGCCATCATAGTAACAAGAGGGCAGGTTCGCCTCTGAAGCGGTTCGCAGGTGCATGGGTCGGGGAACAGCTCGTCAGGGAGGATCAGGGAAACTATGAGGTCCGTGAGGAGTTAATATGATCTTTCTGCCGGATACCAACGTATGGATTCGCTTTTTGAATCCCGGAGAGAACCTGGTAAAAGATCGTTTTCTTTCAGCTGATCCGTCAACAATTTGGCTTTGCGCAGTCGTAAAAGCCGAATTGTTCTTTGGTGCCATGAAAAGTAGCCGAATCCCCGAAAACCTTGCGCTTTTGGATGAATTGTTTGCAGATTTCGAGTCTGTTTCCTTTGACGACGCCGCCGCCAGGAAATATGGTGAGATCCGTTCGGATCTCGCTCGGAAAGGTACGCCAATTGGGCCAAACGACTTGATGATTGCGGCCATAGCGTCAGTACATGAGGCGGTACTTGTTACAAATAATACCAGGGAATTCAATCGAGTAACAGGCCTCAAAGTTGAAGATTGGGAATAAGCAGAATGGTCTTTCAGAGGACCCATTGAGACCCCTAAATTATTACGTGTTTTTATTGAGGGTGAAAGGGAGAGACGGACCCATTGATTTCCATAGAGAATATCAGAGATTTTGTACAAAATGAGAATTATGAGTATTACAATCATGCTATTACTGAGGCCAAAAAGGATGGTATCGAACCGGAAGATGTTGTATATGTGTTGCTTACCGGAAAGATTATCGAGAGGTATCCAAAAAGACACAGGGTCTTGGCCTACGGGACAATGTTGAATGGATTGCCACTGCATATTGTCTGTGATTATTCAGATAAAGATATAATGTATATCCCTACAGTTTATATACCATCTGATAAGGAATGGACAAACAATTATCAACGCCGAAAGAAGGGAGGGAAAAGGTGATATCTAAAGAGAGAAAGTGCCCGGAATGTAAGGGTGTTGTTGGGCCAGGGCGTACAGA
>JACNIU010000011.1 GCA_014382905.1 Desulfobacterales bacterium | reverse complement strand
AGATCAGACGGTTAAAAGAGTTATTTACTTATTGATGGACGTCCCGTAGACCACAAGCTGCTGCCAAAGCATTAGACCGTAGAAATATCGAAGCAAGTTAGTCCAGTTAGTCAAGGGCGTCCCCAAGCTCCACAAATCAGTTTTCGTATTGCCATGGCCTACCGAATCCTTGCCGAGCTTATCCAGAAAAACAATGAGGCCCTCAGCGATGAGTTGGTGAATCTCGCAATCAAGAGATACGATACCATCCTGACCACTAAAATGAAACCGGCCATCGCAATGCTCGGTGACACCTTATTTCTTCTTCCGTTTCAGGCGCTGTTTCAGCGGGGCACCGCGTTTGCAGTCAGGGGAGACTTTGAGGAAGCGGCGAAGGATCTGCAAGCGCTGTTGACCTGGCTTCATGAGAGTGATCGGTCTGATTTCAGGCCATTTTTTGAGCAGTTAGAGCAGGAGGCATCAGGGTGTCTGGATATTTTGAAGAAAGAACAGTGAAAAAAATATCCCTGTGATCTCCGTGAACTCAAGCGACTGAAAGGAGCGGGCGATTATCCAGAAACCAGTATTCAGAAACCAGCATCCAGTTCTAACCGGCCCGATTTCTATTGACTTATTGGCAGTTATGCTTAAATAACATTCAGCAGTATTCCTGAACCAGGTTCTTTCTTTCAACCCCGAGAGGGAAAGAGGCTTAGAGATGGCTCGTGAGCATCCAGAAACCCCGTTACTCCGAACAGATGGAGAACGGGGTTTTGTGTTTTGTGGCCCCGGGAAAAGCGCATGGTAAAAGATATGGGATCAGGAGCGAGAATAGGTTATAGTAGCCAAGAAAGTCCCCATGATCTTAACTGCTAGATTGGGGCCGAAGGAAGGGTAGAAGTGTTTTGCATTGAGTTTGAAAGAACTTTGCTGATACATCACTAATTAAAACAAAGTAATATAAGCCATATCTGGGTAACGCTGAATGTATTGAGGAAAAAGATGAAAACCATATTCGATAGTTGCCAGCCAAGAGATGAGGTCCTTAAAGGCGAGCTCAAAGACGAAATCTTTCGGGCCAGCCTCAGTGATGTTCACCGGGGTGAAGCTGAAGATGTCTATAATGATCCCAAGACCTTTTTTGATCATACCTACAGGACAGATGGTCTCAAAACGCTTCTAAATGAGGCTTTGGGTCGTTTGACGGGTGTGAAAGCAGCAAACAACCCGGTCATTCGTTTGGAAACCTCATTTGGTGGTGGAAAAACCCACAATCTCATTGCCCTTTATCACTTGGCCAATGGAAAAGTTTCTCATGATATGGTCACCGACTTATTGCCAGTAGAGCTCCTTCCTCAAAAACCTATCCGGGCTATTCCGTTGATTGGTTCTGATCTCGATCCCAGCAGCGGCATGAATCATGGAGAAATCACGACTTACACATTATGGGGTGAAATGGCCCACGAGGCAGGTGGGCACGACGGTTATAAGCTTATGGAAGCCAACGATCGGGATCGGGTTCGACCTGGGGAGACGACCATCAAAAGGCTTTTTGGCAAAGAGCCGACGCTTATCCTGATTGATGAGTTGGCCGCCTACCTTCGCGCAGCAAAGGGTATCAAGGTTGGTGAAACGACGCTCGCTGAGATGACAACGTCCTTTCTGATGTCCCTTTTTGGAGCGGTTGGCAGTCTTAAAAACGCTGTCGTGGTCTATACCCTTGCCGATTCTAGGGATGCGTTTGCACAGGAGACAGCACAAATTCATCAGGTATTAGTGGAGGCCTCCAGGGTCTCAGCCCGCCAGGAACGAGTGATCACGCCAACAGCGGAAACAGAAATTGCGCCCATTGTCACCCGGCGAATGTTTAAGAGCATTGATTCGACTGTTGCTTCGGAGGTGGCGAAGAACTATTACGATTTTTTCAATCAACTCATGAGCCAGGATGTTGATTTACCGCCTCGGGCAGCCCAGGCAGAATACACTCAGGAGATGGAGAGCGCTTACCCGTTCCACCCTGAACTGCTTACCACCCTTAATCGCAAAACATCTACCATTCCAAATTTTCAAAAAACCCGCGGGGCACTTAGACTTCTGGGTATGGTTATCCGCAGCTTATGGGAAAAGAAACCGAGAGATACCTTTCTCATTCATCCCTGCCACCTTGATCTCGAAGTGGAAGATATTGTCAATGACCTGACAAGCCGGTTAGAGCGCCCAAAATTTAGGCATGTGATTGAAGCAGACATCATAACGCCACTCAAGGGTTCTAAGGCCCATTCCCAGGTAATTGATGAGCCATGGCTCCAGGCCGGGAAGCAGCCTTACGCCAGACGTTCGAGTACAGCCATATTTCTTCACAGCATTGTCCAGGGGACAGCATCGGGAGTGGCTCCTGCTGACCTCTTGTTGTCTGTGCTTCAACCAGGAGATGACCCTGCACTCCTACAAAAGGCCCTCGACCGCTTGTATGATACCTGCTGGTTTCTGGAATATGACGCAAACAGATATCGCTTCAAGACTGAGCCTTCCATAAACAAGATCATTGAAGACGAAATGGAGTTGGTCGGACAAACCAAAGCCAAGGCCGAGCTTGACAACAGGATCCGAAGCATCTGGAAAAAGGGCCCCCTTTCACCCGTATAGTTTTCGTCAGTCGCCGCAGAGGTATACAATACCATCAGAGAAGCCAGGTATTTATGCACGCCT
>JACNIU010000110.1 GCA_014382905.1 Desulfobacterales bacterium | reverse complement strand
GGGTCAACGAAGAGCGTACTTCTTGATCTTGGCGGCGAGGGTCTTTCGGTTGATTCCCAGTATGCTGGCGGCCTCGATCTTTTTTCCTTTCGTCCTTTTTAGCACCAACGAGATATATTTCTTCTCTAACTCCTCAAGGGTAAGGGGTTCGTCAGACAATATCTGCAGTTCACCTTGTCGCTGGGTAATAAAAGAGGGCAGGTTTACCGGCCGTATCATGTCGGTATCCTCGAGGATGAGTATCCGTTCGATGGCATGCTCAAGCTCCCTTGCATTTCCGGGCCAGGTGTATTCCTGCAGGATTTCCACCGCCTCTGGCGATATGTCCGGCAGCGGTTTCTTTATCCTTTGACTCAATTTGTCAAGGAAATGGCGGATGAGAAGAGGGATATCCTCCTTTCTTTCCCTTAGAGGAGGGAGGTGTATGGGCACAACGCTTAAACGGTAGTACAGGTCCTCTCTGAGTCTTCCATTTCGGATCGATTCGGAAAGCTCGGTGTTGGATGCAGAAATAATGCGTATGTCCAGGTTGATTTTCTGTTGATCACCGACCTTCATGAATTCCCGTTCCTGGATGACCCTGAGGAGCTTGGCCTGTATATTCAGGCTCAGGTTTGCAATCTCATCAAAAAAGAAGGTGCCGTGATTGGCCAATTCAAAGAGGCCGTGTTTGGTCTGATGTGCACCGGTAAACGACCCTTTCACATGCCCGAAGAGTTCGCTCTCAAGGAGTGTTTCGACCAGGGCCGAACAGTCCACTGCGACAAATTCTCTCTCCTTTCGATTACTGTTGGCATGGATTGCACGGGCTACCAACTCCTTGCCGGTCCCGCTTTCACCGGTTATAAGGACCGTGCTGTCAGTGGGGGCAACCTTGAGTATTTTCTCAAATATCCGCTTCATAGGATGGCTGTGGCCTACCATGAGATGTTTTCCGAAATCAAGCTTTAGGCCATCGTCCCGGACAAAGGAGTCTGTCTGCAACGATTCTTTTCTGTCAAGTTTGATTAAGGCGGCGTCCAGATCATCCAGGCTGAAAGGCTTTATAAGGTAGTCCAAGGCACCCAGCTTGGTGCAGTAAACAGCCGTGTCAATGGTTGGATACCCTGTGATCATTATCACGCCCGTTTCAGGGTGTTTAGCCCGTATCCTTTTGAGGAGCTCGATACCATCCATATCCTCCATCTTGATATCGAGGAGGACGAGATCAAACGGGTGATTCTTCAACAGCGCTAAGGCCTCTTTTCCATTCGCTGCCGTTTTTGCAGCCATATTCCGATTGCTGAGGGCCCTGCTGATTCCGCTTCTTACAACGGCCTCATCGTCAACAATCAAAACACTCTTTATGTCTTTTCCTCGAATCATCTCTTGGTCAAACTCTAAATCATTATCCGTAAAGGGCCGTGAAATTTGGTACATTATGGATAATCTTGGATAAAATTCAAGGAAAAAGAAGGAACCATAGAGAAAGAGCCTCTAACGGACCTAACTGCACAGGTTTGAAAGGTGTTGAGAACTACAACATGCGTGCCGGAAAACCCCGCACTCATATAAGTGTCTGAAAATAAATAGCTAATTAATCTTTCTAACGTTAACAGGAGTTATGTCTCCGGGCACTGTTGAAAATTCCGTCATCTCACTTTTTTCCATCGAGTCCCCTCTGATCGGGAAACAGATCAAGCAGGGGAGGGCGGATATCACCGTGAATAGGGAAGGTTTTGTGGCAAGCGTCCTTTCCCCGGTGAGTGGCGTTGTGACCTCTACCAACACCAGGTTGAGGAGCGAAGGGGGTCTGGCGAATGAAACCCCTTCTGCTAACCGGTAGGTGGAAACAATGCATGTCTTTCCGCCCACCTGGGCCTCGCCGTAGACAAAGGTCAGGATAGGGATAAAGAGGTCGACCTCCACAATGGCGAGTGCCTTGACCGCATGGCGTGGCGTCAGACGGGTCAACCTGTCTAAGATAGTCGTTGAATGGTACTGATTGCGCACCGGATCCAAGGCGTAGGTGAGATCATCGGGGAGGGGAACTATCTCTGTTCGATAATCGAAAATCCGATCAATCTCCAGACTCAGCCGCGCAAGAATTTCGGATTCCAGACCACTGGCAGCAAAAATGACGATCCTGTTTACGGGCGGGTCGGTCACCTGGGCCTTTGAATCTGATAACGGTTGATCTTGCTGTACAGGGTGGACCGATCGATGCCCAGAATTCTTGCGCTCTTTGCAATATTCCACTGATTCCCGTCAAGCATTCTGATGATATGCTCTCTTTCAACGTCTTTCAAGGAATTGCCCGAGCTTGGAGAGACATATTCAGGCCGGAAGATAGGTAGGTCTTCAGGCTGAATGCTGCGGCCCTTACACACAACGACGGCCCTTTCGATGGCATTTTCCAGCTCCCTGACATTTCCGGGCCATTCATAGAGCATCATTTCATCCATCGCTTCCCGGCTGATCAGGTCTATGGGCTTGTTTGTTTCCTTGGAAAATCTGTGAAGAAAATGTTCAGCGATAAGAGGGATATCGTCTTTGCGTTCCCGCACAGACGGCATTATTATGGAAATCACATTCAATCGATAGTATAGATCTTCTCGAAACGCCCCTTCTTTAATCGCTTTCTCAAGATTTCGATTGCTGGCGGCAATGACCCTGAAGTCCGCCTCTATCGGCTGCGTGCCACCCACCCTGTAAAACACGCGGTCTTCCAACACACGCAGGAGGTCGATCTGCATCCTCATACCGACCTCTCCGATTTCATCTAAGAACAGGGTCCCTCCATGGGCCAGTTCCAGCCTCCCCCTCTTTGTCTCCTTTGCATCTGTAAAGGCCCCTTTCTGATGTCCGAACAATTCGCTTTCCATCAGATGTTCCGGAATCGCGCCACAGTTGATTACCACAAAGGGGCCCCCACACCTGGGGCTGTTTGTATGGATCGCCTTGGCGGCGAGGCCCTTGCCCGTCCCGGTCTCACCGGTGATCAGGACCGTTGAATCGGTGGGTGCCACGTCTTCAATAAGATTAAAGATTTTATGCATGGGCACCGATTGCCCGATCATGCTCTCGAAACGGGTCCGGTCTTTGAATTGCTCTTTCAGAAAGAGATTTTCACGGGCCTGGGCCTGTTGCCCGATGATCTTATCAATAACAAGCCCAAGCTCGTTGGGATCAAAAGGCTTGAGCAGATAATCATAGGCCCCGTTCTTCATCGCCTCAATGGCCGTTGAAATGGAACCGTAGGCGGTAATCATGACCACTGCGACATCGGGATCCATTTCCTTGATCTCTTTCAATACCTCCAGTCCACTCATCCCTCCCATCTTGAGATCGACCAAGAGAATATCGAAGCGGGACCTCTTTACCTTCTCTAAGGCCGCCTCTCCGCTCTCAGCGGTTTCCACTTCATGACCATCCCTGTAGAGCCAGCCACTCAGAGACTCCCTCATGATCAGTTCGTCATCGACAACCAGAATCTTAGTGCTCATGGGCCCCTCCGTTCCCGGGTTGAGGATCTGACGGATGTTTTAGAGGGAGCTCAACTGTAAAAATACTCCCTTCCCCCTCCCGGGATTCTACATGGATGGATCCGCCATGTTCTTCAATGATACCGTATACCACGGAAAGGCCTAATCCCACGCCTTTCTTCTCCTTTTTCGTGGTAAAGAAGGGCTCGAAAATCCTGGCGAGGTTTTCCTTGGCAATCCCTTTGCCGGTATCTTTGAAGCGGACCATGACCTTTCCCTCTCTTGAAATATGCCCGGTGGTTACTGTCAGGGTTCCGCCCCCGCTTCCCTCCATGGCCTCAACGGCATTGGAGATCAGATTCACAAATCCCTGTTGGATCTGGTCCGCGGACCCCACGATGTCCGGCAGGTTCCGATCAAGTGCTTTCTCAACCGTTACCCTGCTGATTCTCAAGAGGTTTGAATTCAATACCAGCGTCTGTTCCACGACCCGGTTCAGGTTCAAAATCGTCATTTCAATCTTGGATTGCCTTGAGAAGACAAGCAGGTAAGAGACAATGCTCTATCACATCGCTCTCACTGTTCGTAAGAGAGGTCTTTTCCAGGATCTCCTTGCAGTAGGTCTCCCCTCCCACAAGGGCGATGTTGATGACCGATTTCATTTTGTCCCGTGTTATTCAGATGGGTTGTCCTTTTGGGACTGATCCGTCGGCTCGATGACCGGCAAAAGTATTCTGAAGATGGTCCCCTTATCAACAATACTCTCCACGTCAATGGCGCCATGATGGGCCTCAACCACCCCTTTTACAATTGCCAGCCCCAGTCCTGTCCCTGTCACCTGACGGGTTTTGGGGTGTTTAACCCTGTAGAACTTATCAAAGATCTTGGGTAGTTCTTCAGGATGGATACCGACCCCCGTATCCTCGACCTTGATCTCCATATATTCGCCAAAGCCCCGGGCCGAGATACTTACCCGGCCACCTTCGGGAGAGTAGTTGATGGCATTGCTGATCAGGTTGTTGATGATCTCCTCCATGTTTTTGGGATCGGCCTGAACCGGTTTCAGACCCCGGAAAGAATGCGTAAGGATGATACCTTGTTCCCGGGCCCCCGGTTCCATAAGGGCCACAATCTCTTCAATGATTTTGCCGATATCGGTAGGGACTTGGTGCTGGACATATTTTCCCGCTTCGATCTTTGCCACGTCGAGGAGGTCGTTAATGAGCTGTATCAGGGAGTCGATCTTTCTCATGCCCCTTTTTACAAAGTCTTGCTGCTTTTCCTGTAGGGGGCCTGCCAATCCCTCTAAAAGAACGCTGTTGAGCTGCCTGATTGAAACAAGGGGGCTGCGAAGCTCATGGGCCACCATATTGACGAAGTCAGATTTCATCTGGTCGAGCTGTTTGAATGCGGTGATGTCTTCGAGAACCGTAACCGTTCCTGCGATACTCTTATCCGGGCCCAGCGCAGGCGCCGAAATAGCCCTCAACGTGTTTTTTCCCACCTGAATTTCCTGAGAGATCGACACCTCTTCAGAAGATTCTCCGGTCAGGATCCGCTTCAGGGTATCTATGAGCGAGGCTTTATTAATGATTTTGGCAATGGGGGCAGGATTTTCTATCTCTTCGGATGTTTCCATCAGGCGCATCAGGGCCGGGTTGTGAAGGACCACCTCCAGGTTCCGATTGGTCACCATGACGCCGTTGGCCATACGGTTGATAATGGTCTTCAGACGGCTTTTTTCAAGATTGAGATCATAAAGATTCCGGATGTTTTCTTCCTCAAACAGCCTGGCTTTCTGCTCCAATTTTCTCTTATCCGCCGCCCTTTGGACAGTGAGAACGAATTGATCGATCTGGAAGGGTTTAGTGATGAAATCATAGGCCCCGTTTTTCATACATTCCACTGCAGTATCGACAGTCCCGTGCCCCGTGATAATGATCACCGGTATGTCCGGATAAGTTGCACGGGTAACCTCGAGGACCTCTTTACCTCCTATGACCGGCATCTTGAGATCAAGAAGGATGATGTCTAATGGCCCTTTGGCCAGGATATCCAAGGCGATCTGGCCATTTTCGGCGGTAATAACCTCGTAGCCCCTGCCGGTCAAGACCCGATGGCATCCGTCTCTGATCGGCCTTTCATCGTCTACCACCAGGATTTTCATTGTCTCGTTCATAATTCATCCAGCCCCACAAAAGCGGGTTCGTCTTTTGGTTTCTCAGTAAATTCTAAGGGAAGTTCGATGATGAAGGAGGTGCCTCCGCCGGGAGGGCACTCAAACCGGATCGTTCCCCCATGAAGTTGAATGATATTCTGTGTAATGCTCAAACCGAGTCCGGTACCTACGCCCACAGGTTTGGTAGTAAAAAAGATCTCAAAGATTTTATCTCTTAACTCGACCGGAATTCCGGGGCCTGTGTCTGAGACCTCAATTAGGAACAGTGAATCTTCCGGATGGTAATTGGCAGCGATCTTCAGCATTCCCTTTCCGTCCATGGCGTGGGCGGCGTTAATAAAGAGATTGGTGAATACCTGCTGTAATTGTCCCATATCCCCCACCATTTCCGGCATATCCTTCTCGATGGCGGTCGTCACCTGGATGTTTTGGAAAAGGGCCTGGTTAATCAGTAAATTAAGGCACTGGTTAATGAGATACCAAAGGCTGAATGAAGATTTCTGCCCGATCGACTGTCTGCTGAATTCCAGCAATTCGGCGACTATCTTTTTGCAGCGGAGGGTTTGATCGATGACCTCCTCGATGTCGTTCAGGTACGGGGAGTTGTCCTTGAGGCTTTCTTTGAGTAGTTCAGCATATATCAGGACCCCGGACAGGGGGTTATTGATTTCATGCGCAACACCCGCGGCCATCCTACCCACGGATGCGATTTTTTCCGACTGGACCAACTGGAGATGGGCGTCTTCCAGGTCTTTGCGCATCTTGAGTATCTCCCGCATATCGGTAAATACGCCAACGCTCCCCACTTCTTTTTCATCTATGGTGATGATAGAGGCCGATAATGTCACGGGCACCTCTTCACCTTGCTTTGTCGTAATGGACATGCTGGTTGGATTCAATTTGCCGATGGGACCGTATTGGTCGCTCCTCATCTTTTTCATATTTTCTTTGGCCACATCTATATTGTAGAAAGAGCTCAGATGCCCTTCTTCCATGATTTCTGTCTGTGTATACCCGGTCAGGTTTTCCATCCCTTCGTTAAAAATGAGCACGTTTCCTTTGGTATCGACCACGACGATACCATCCACAGTGCTCTGAATGACGTTTTGAAAGAAGATGTTGGACTTCTGCATCTCCCGCTCCAACATGAGCCGGTCTGAAACGTCCCGTGAGGCCTCGAGCAACTGGACAATCTCACCACGTTCATCAAATATGGGTGCAATAGTGATTACGTCAAAACGGGTTTCACCATTCTCATCCACATATTCCTTGATGGTACTCAAAGACCCCTTTTCCTTTATCTCCTCCAGATGGTCTTCCAGGTAACAGGTGCTCCCGGCCTCTTTGCAGGGTCTGTCCAGGCCATATCTTGCCTCATAACAGGGCCTCTCCAATACGTCGTCTCTGGTGAGATCAAATTCTTTGAGGAAGGTCAGATTGACGGTATCCAGCATGAAATCGAGATTGATCACCATGATTCTATAGGGAAGCGAATCCAGTATCACCTGCGTGTGTTTTTTGGTCCGCTCTTCATACCTTTGACGCTCCCTTTCCAGTTCCCTCTTTTCCCTCTCAATCTGGACGAGGTCCCAGAGGAACCTGGCAGCCACGTGGTCCATCACAGAGACATCGGATGGCTTTGCCTTGAATATCTCTTCTCTGACTTTGGGGGATCCGGTAAGTTCTATGATAAGATTCAGCCCCTCTAAATTGGCAAGCTCCTGGACATGGGTAGTGGTAAAGAGGTTCAATTCCCTTGCATAACATAAGCCTGGTGCCTCAGGATTCACGTCCGCCACTCCCAGTATTTTCATCTTGAGCCTTGACTGCCAATCCTCATCTAAGATCTTGAGCAGGTTAGAGCAGGCCTTTCCGCCTCCCACAATGGCCACGTTAAGGGATTTCGCTGCCTGTTTTCCGCGGATGAGCTTAGCTGCTTCAACAAACACCTCGGGCTCCGATATGATTGAAGAGGGTTTCACGCAGGATTCCTCACGACTTATTCAGGCGAAGAGATACCTTTGCCTCCAAGTGGCTGATGATGTCTTTCAAGGCGCTACTTTCGATGACTGGCCCGGAATTATTCCACCCCTTCGCCAGCGCCTCCTTCTTTTTTTCTTTAAACTCCTCAATGCTGGAAGACATGGATTCCCACAGAAACAGTTTCTGGAGGATATGACGTTCGGGTGCGGTAAGGTCTTCGTTTGTGTCGAATGTCTGACCGCTGTTGGTAGTGATAATCATCGGTCCCTTAAAAAACCTCTTAAATTTAAATCTATTATGGATATTCTCGGGAGAAACTCAAGAAAAAAAGCCCGCAAGATCAAGAGACCACTGATCTTACGGGCCTTAAGCCTTGCGCCTTACGCCTGGTACCTTATTAACGTATCAGACGATCGGTCTCGGAAGGACTCCCGCCCTTTCAGCGATTTCTGGCACCCGGTGCTCCCATTCGATGGCCATGAGGTGGACGCCCGCCACCCCCTCCAGCTCCTTGAATTCTTCGATCTGTTCCAGGGCAAACCGGATCCCCTCTTCAGCCGCCTTCCCTTTCCCGGCCCCCCTTAATCTCTTGATCAGGGATTCGGGGACATCCATGCCCGGGACCTGTTTGGCCATGTAGAGGGCCATACCGACGCTTTTCATGGGGGTAACGCCTGCCAGGATATAGCATTTTTCGTGGAGCCCCATGTCGACGGCCCTTTTCATGAATTCCTTGAACCTGTCCATATTGTAAATGCATTGGGTCTGGATGAAATCCGCGCCCGCGGCGATCTTTTTTGCCAGCCGGTATACCCGGAACTCAAAAGGATCAGCAAACGGATTAGAGGCTGCACCGATAAAAAGCTTGGGCGGCACATCAATCTCTTCCCCGTTCATAAATTTCCCCTCATCACGCATCTTTTTTACTAAGGCAATCAGCTGCATGGAATCGATATCATACACATTCTTGGACTCGGGATGATTTCCAAAACGCTGGTGGTCGCCGGAAAGGCACAGCATGTTCCGTATCCCCATGGCATAGACCCCAAGGATATCGCTCTGGATGGCCAGACGGTTTCGGTCTCTGCATACCATCTGAAAATTGGGCTCAACCCCCTCCTGGCACATGATGGTGGAGGCAGCCCAGCTGGACATCCTGACCACGGCTGTTTGATTGTCGGTCACATTCACCGCGTCAACCATACCCTTCAGCGGCTTAATCTTTTCCTTGAGGTGCTCCACATTCGCGCCTTTTGGGGGGCCACACTCTCCGGTGAAGGCAAAGTGACCCGCTTTCAGGACTTTTTCGAGATTGCTTCCGGATTTCAGATCGCTCATTGTACCAGTTCCTCCCTCACACTCTTTCTGGGCCCTCCATCCCTGGCGGTCCTCCAATCCTTGGCAGGCATGAACTTCAGGAGATCATCAAGACGGCCCTGTTCCATTGTCTTTTTGACGATCATATCCCAGATGCAGTCCACATCCTTTGAAATCTCACATTTACCATTGGCGGAACCTCCGCAAGGGCCATTGAGAAGGCTTTTGGAACACCTGGCAACCGGACACATGCCGTCAAAAAGGTGGGTCACACAGGTACCGCATCCGGCGCATCTTTCACTCCATACCCCATGCTGCACCGCCCCTCCAAAAAAGGTTGTGTTTACGGCGGGCAGGCAGCGGCTTTCGGGATAGCGTTCCGACAGGAACTGCGGGCCGACACCGCATGCCATGGACAGAATCGCGTCATAATCGGCGACCACATCTTTGATCTGATCAACATATTCGGGATCACACTGCCTCTCCAAGGTCTTTTCATCGACCTTCAGGTCCCGGCCATCTTTTTTCCCTGCGATCTTCAATATGGATGCCAGGATGCCCACTTCTTTGCTCCCGCCAACATTGCACACGCTGACACACCCTTTACATCCGACAATCAGAATCCTGTTACACTCTTTGAGCATCTCTAAGATCTCTTTGAGCGGTTTTCGATCAGCGACTATCATCTTTCACCTCTTTATGCGAATGATCTATGATTTAACCGGGCTGGGACCCAGGACCTTAATTCTTTCCACCATCTCTTTTGCGATTTGAGCAAATTTGGGGCCTTCGCCCGAGGAAAGGTTGAACATTTCAACACGTCCAGGCTCCACGTCTATTTCCTCAAGGACTTTTTTTACATACTGGACCCTTTTCTTGGCCTTGAGATTGCCGCTGATGTAATGGCACTCTCCCTCAAGGCAGCCGGCCACATACACCCCATCTGCGCCGTCCTCAATCGCCCGCAAGAGGTGCAGGATGTCCACACGGCCGGAACAGGGGACCTGAATAATTTTCACATTGCTGGGATAAGAGAGCCTCATCGAACCTGCCAGGTCCGCTGCAGAATACGCTCAGTACTGGCAACAAAAGGCAAGGATTTTAGGTTCAAAGCTGCCTGACATGTTTCCTCCTTCACTGCTCGAGACCTTTGCAAAACGCCCCCTTTTGGCCAATCTCGGCGTCAGACTCAAATTTCAATCCTCGAAATATTCTATATATTCCTGTGGTTGAAATTTTCGCCTTCCCCGCCGGGGCGTAGGCCCTCTGGGCCGGAGGCTTGACCTTGACCAAAATTGAACATTTTTCAAAGGTCTCTACTCACAATTTCTTGACGTTGGCTCACCTTCTAATATTATGCACCTAAAAAGAGGGCGTCCTCTTTGGCCATAATCTGATCATCGGTAAAATGTTTAAGGGTTATGGCTTTCCCGGGGCACTCGGCCACGCATGCCCCGCACCCCCGGCACTCTGCCGGATCAATCACTGCGTGCCCTTCGTCACCGATACGGGGTGCTCCGTAGGGACAAGTCCTGACGCAGGTGACGCAGACGGCGCACTTCTCAGGGCTGACCTCAGCCACTATCCCGCCCACGAGGATGCTTTCCTTCCCTAAAATCGTCATGCTCCTGGCCACAGCGGCCTTGGCCTGGGCAATACTCTCGTCTATCGGTTTGGGATAGTGAGCGAGACCGGCCATAAACAGCCCGTCAGAGGCAAAGTCGACCGGTCTGAGCTTCATATGGGCTTCAATAAGGAACCCCTCATCATTCACCGGAACTTTGAATAATTCGAACAACTCCTTGTTTGCATTGGGGACGATTGCCGTTGCGAGAACCAATAGGTCTGGCAAGATCTGGATGAGACGTCCCAGGACATGGTCCATAACCTTTAAGGAAATCTCCTTTTGGCCGTTGATGCTGACCTCGGGTAGACCTTCCAGGTCATAGCGGATAAAAGTGACGCCTTTCGCCCGCGCCTCTCGGTAGAGGTCTTCCCGGAACCCGTACGATCGAAGGTCACGGTAAAGGACGTAGATATCCATATCCGGGTTCATCTTCGTTAGGGTCAGGGCGTTTTCTAAGGTGTGCGCGCAGCAGGTCCTGCTGCAATAAGGTCTCTCAGGTATCCTGGACCCGACACACTGTATAAAAACCGCCGTATTTCCCTTGCTGATCCGCGGGTCGCTGTGGGTTATCGCCTCATCAAGCTCTAAATGTGTCAGGATGTCAGGATGTTCACCATAAAGGTATTCCCTAGGCCTATACTCCTGGCCGCCGGTGGCCAGGATGGTGGTGCCATGCGCGATCTCCACAGGCGGTCCATCGTCATTTACCGGTTCGACAGTGGTATTAAAATTGCCGATAATTCCCGAGGTATTCTTGACCCGGGTCTCCATGAAAACCTTGATCAGGGGATGGTCCTGGACCTTCTGGATAAGTTTATCGAGATAGGGTGCTACCTTTTCGCCTTTCCAGGTGGACCGGAGCCTGCGGGCGACGCCTCCCAGTTCCCCTGTCTTTTCCACGAGGGATGTCTGGCATCCCTGCTCGGCGATACCGAGGGCTGCCTCCATACCAGCTATACCCCCGCCAATGACAAGGGCCGAACGGTTTACCCCGAGGCTGATCTGTTGCAGCGGCTCGATGAGTGCAGCCTTGGCGACCGCCATACGGACAAGATCCTTTGCCTTTTCCGTCGCCTTTTCCGGGTCATTCATATGGACCCATGTATTCTGGTCCCGGATGTTGGCCATTTCAAAGAGAAATTTGTTGAGACCGGCGTCCCGGATCGTTTCCTGAAACAGGGGTTCGTGGGTCCGGGGGGAGCACGATGCGACGACCACCCGGTTGATCACCATCTCATTGATGACCTCTTTCATCTTGTCCTGGGTATCCTGGGAACAGGTGAAGAGGTTATCCTCCACGTGAACTACGTAGGGAAGAGTCTTGGCGTAGTCCCTGACAGCGGGAACGTCTGCAACACCTCCGATATTGATGCCGCAGTTGCAGACAAACACCCCGATCCGAGGTTCTTCGCCGGTGAAATCCTTTTCAACCGGAAGTTCCTTGGTGCGGGTCATGGTCCCTCTTGCCTTGCTCAGTATCTGGCCGGCATTGGCAGCCGCCGCAGAGGCCTCCATGACCGATTGGGGGATATCCTTGGGGCCCTGGAACACCCCGCATAGGTAGACTCCGTCTCTGCTGGTGCTGACAGGCTCAAAACTGGTGGTCGCTGCGTACTGGTGTTCGTTCAACTGAACACCGAGCTTCTCGGCCAATTGGACAATATCTTTGTTTGGCGCCAGACCCACCGACAGCACGACCATATCAAAGGTCTCTTCTTTCACCTCGCCGGATTCGGTCGCATAAGAGAGGGTCAGATTATCCCCGTCTGCCGGGTCCACCGAGTGGATTCTGGAGCGGATAAATCTGACCCCTGATTCCTCCTCTGCCCTGGTGTAGTACTTTTCAAAATCCTTACCATAGGTCCTCATATCCATAAAAAATATGGCGGTATCCAGTTCATGAGGGCTGTGTTCCTTGGCGATGACCGCTTCCTTTATGGCGTACATACAGCAGACGGAGGAGCAGTAAGCGTGATCACAGCGATTGATATCACGGGAGCCGACGCATTGAAGCCATGCGATTTTTTTTGGCTCGGTGTGATCTGATGGCCTGACCAAGTGACCTTCAAAGGGGCCCGAGGCAGAGAGTATCCGCTCGAACTCCATACTGGTAACCACGTTGGGATGATTAGAATAGTTGTAGGTATCATAGACGGTTGGATCAAAGGCCTCAAACCCGGGCGCAAGAACGATGGCGCCCACCTCAACGGTTTTTTCCACCGGGCCCATCTGGTGGTCGATGGCCTGCGCTAGGCAGGCGTCCACGCACTGGTAGCACTCCGAACAGATACCGCATTTGAGACAGCGCTCTGCCTCTTTTTTTGCTTCGTCCTCACCGAAGCCGAGGGCAATTTCGTTAAAGTTGCCGCTACGGTCTTCAAGGGGAAGGGCCTTCATCGGGACTCTCGGCCTGTGGCGTTCTCCCTCGGTATCCGGCTTTTCATACGACCACTCTTTTTCCCGGCCTTCCCGAAGGTCCATCCCGTTCAGATACCGGTGAATGCTTTCGCAGGCTTCCTTGCCTGACTCTACCGCTTCCACCACCGACTTGGGCCCGTAAAAGACGTCGCCCCCGGCAAAAACGCCCGGCAAAGGCGTCTCCAAGGTGACCGGATCCGCTTCCAAGCCGCCTTTTCGGCTGACCTTGATCCCGCTTTTTTCCGCAAATGACAGGTCAGCGGCCTGACCGATGGCAACAATTACGGTGTCACCTTCGAGGGTGGAGAGGTCTGTTTCGTCAT
>JACNIU010000180.1 GCA_014382905.1 Desulfobacterales bacterium | reverse complement strand
GAATGCCCCTACCATGCTTCTTTATAAAGTTTTTCAATCTCCTCTACGGAGTAACAGTAAGGATTGGTGAGCATACAGAGATCCTCCTGGGCCATCTGTGCCATCAGAGGAATGTCCTCACGGTTTACGCCCAATTGGGAAAGCCTTGTGGGAAGTCCGAGTTCCTCAATCAGTTCCTTAATCTTTTCGGGGACATACGAAGCTGCTTCTTGAATGGTCATACTGCGAGTTTCTACACCCAAGGCCCTTGCGATTTTGGCAAATTTGTGCTGCGCGTGTTCCATGTTTTGAAAAACCACCACCGGTAGCAGCAGCGAGTTGATCAGGCCGTGGTGTAAGTCGTAAAGGCCACCTAAAGGGTGAGCCAATGCGTGAACTGCACCCAGGATTGCATTCGAGAAGGCCATGCCCGCCTCAAGGCAGGCTATGGACATTCCTTCCAATGCTTTTGTATCCCTGGTTTTTGCGGCCGGGATCAGATGCTCTGTGACCAGCTCAATAGCGTGGATGGCATGGGGATCCGTCAGAGACCAGGAGAGCGAAGAAACATATGCCTCTATGGCGTGGGTTAGGGTATCCATGCCTGTAGAGGCAATAAGTTCTTCTGATTTGGTCTGAAGAAGGCGCGGATCGATCAATGAAATATCGGGCATAATGGCCCTGCTTAAAATGGTCATTTTCACTTTTTTCCTGGTGTCAGTAATAACCGCAAACTGGCTTACGTCCGCACCGGTACCGGCAGTTGTGGGGACGCAAACTAAAGGAGGAATGGGTTGGGTGATCAGATTGCATCCTACGTAGTCACTAATGTTCCCATGATTTGACACCAATGTGGCAATCCCCTTGGCCGTATCGATGGGACTGCCCCCGCCCACCGCCACAATCACGTCACATTGTTTTTGAAGATAAAGCTGTGTCCCCTCTTCCACCTGAAAATCCCGGGGATTGGTAACCACATTGTCGTAAATAACATATTTCAGATCCTCTTTTTCGAAATATTTAATGCTCTCATCCACCCAACCTGCATCTATGATGCCCGGGTCAGTGACTAAGAGAACCCTTTCCGCGCCCAGGCGTTTGGCACACAGCCCGATTTTACTGAGAGCTCCCATGCCGTGGATAATCTCGGGCACTTCAAATTTTAGCAGATAATCCTCCTGATTCATTTTTTTCTCTCTAAAGATGGCCTCTGAAGAAAAGGTTTATTCATAAAATTACTAAATCAACAAAAAAGTTTCAAGGGATTATCGAGCCTCTACTCTGTATCCACCCTGTAAAACTCTTCCAAGAATTCCTCCCTTCCCTCATACCGCGACATTGATCCTTCGACCCCTTTTTCCAAATTCTCCAATAAACCGCTTTTAAGGTCTATTCCTGCCCTCGAAAAGCCATCTATGATTTTTTCCACCTTCGGCGGGCATCCATCAATGGCGATCTCTTCCTGAATGTTCGGGTGGCCGCAATTTATACGGCACATACATTGGCCCAGAAGGATCGTCCTGTGGTGGCCTGGTGTGGGACGATACTGCTTTCCCGTGAGAATCTCCACATTGTCAAAGGGATTCCCCCGCCAGGCCTCACGAATAGCTGACGGCAGAAAACTTTCCAGAAAAAAACAGTAAGTACAGAGGCTCTGGTCTGGCTTGGGATAAGAGATTCCGCAGATGCCTTTCCTTTTAAGGCTCAAGGGTAGGTTGCCATCTTCACTGTAAGGATATTCCCATTGATGATATTGACGCACTGAACCAATGGGCTGCCCGACCATTTCCAACCAATCCAAGTCTGGAGAAATTCCCCTTAAATGGGCTGCCATGGAGAGATGGGGTACTTGATAGGGGTCGTGTCCCAGGGCCAAAGCCCCGACCATATCAGCAGCCAGAATGTTGTTTGATGCGATTAAGACGTCCCTGCGATGCGCCTTTCCTCCAAAGCCGGGGCCTCTCTCAAGAGAATAGATACCATCGATGAGCGTCAGAGTGGGTGGGAGTTTTTCGCCAAGGAGAGAGATATATTGATCAAGGCTTAATCCCTTACTCGGACTGTGACATTTTTTTCGAGAAGAAATATCTAAGGCCCCTTTTAGATTCTTCAATCCGAGCGAAACGATTGTTTGTGCATGGGTTTTCAATACAGGCAAGTTGATCAAAAAATCAGATTCCAGCAGATCAGTATTAAATTTTAAAGTGGTTCTTCCAAGTTCCACACGGCGAAACGGACGTTCGTGGAGGTTAAGTACCTTCACCCCGTAGCGGCGCCTCAATTCATGGTACCCAAGATATTCAAAGGCCTGGCCAGGTGCTGATGCATCTTTGTGCTTCCATGTTACCATTCCCTCGCCTATGATAATATCTTTTATATCTGCCTCTTTGAGTAACATCACCATGTCTTCCACAACCCGCGAGGTGGTAATCACCCCCCACTTGGGAAACCGACCAGACCACGGCCAAACCACAACGTTGGGCTTAATGAAGACCCTGGCACGGGAAGGCAATTGTGAAAAGCCATCGCATAGCTCAACCGCCTCCTTTAAGGAACTATAAGGACTGCGGTAGCGAACAATGGCTACCTTTGCTCTCTCCAAAATTTGACCTCTTTCTTATCCTGCTATGATTCGAAACTCATAAGTTCTTTTAAGAAGATCTTCGTAAGTTTTTTCAAGATCGGTCAAAGAAAAATAAACATCTTCTTTGTTCGAAT
>JACNIU010000012.1 GCA_014382905.1 Desulfobacterales bacterium | reverse complement strand
CGAGTGGGATTGGGTGATCGGGCCAAGGATCGAGTCAAGAATTATTCCAAGGGCATGCAGCAGCGGCTCATGGTGGCCCGCAGTCTCATCAATTCGCCGAAAATCCTTTTTCTCGACGAACCTACCGATGGACTGGATCCCGTATCTTCCCAGACAATCAGACGAATCATTATGGAGGAGGCTCGAAAGGGGGCGGCTGTCCTTTTGACTACCCATGATATGCATGAAGCAGATGAACTATCCGACCGGGTGGTATTTTTAAACGAAGGCAAAATATACGCCATGGATAAACCGGAAAACTTGAAACTGAAACACGGCAAGCGGTCCGTAAGGGTGCGTTTCAAGGAGGACGGCGATGTGAAGGAACAGGTTGTGGCCCTGGACGAGTCCTCCACTGGTGAGCAGTTAAAATCTGCGGTGGACACTGAAGGGCTTTTGACTATCCATACCGAAGAGGCCACGTTGGAAGACATCTTTGTTCTGATGACCGGACGGGGGCTCAAAGGATGATTGCTTTGATTTCCCGTATAGCAATAGTCGGGTCCATCATGAAAAAGGACCTTATCGAGTTTGCGAGAGACAGGCTGTGGATTCTTCTATCGACCCTTGGATTGGTGTGTTATGTGGCCATCTTCTGGGTGCTGCCGAGTACGGTCGATGAAACCATCACTCTGGGCATCCGCCAGACCGGTCTGAACATTGCGTTGCAAGAGATTATTGAGACGGAAGAGGAGGGATTGGAAATCGTTCTGTTTGAATCGTCTGAACGAATGAAGGCAACGGTTGCCGGTGAGATAGAAACAGAAAAGGAAGTCCGAATCGGGATAGATTTCCCAGATGATTTCCTTACAAAAACACTGCAGCAAGAAAAGACGATTGTCCAGGTGTACGTTGAGGCAGGGGTTCCAAGGGAAATTAGTCGGGCCATATCGAGCATGGTGCGTGAGATAGCCTACATGATCTCCGGAGACGATCTGCCGGTCACCCAACTGGACCAGCAGACCATCGTTTTAGGCGAAGATCGCGTTGGCAACCAGGTTCCCTTTAGGGATAAGATGCGGCCTATGCTGGCTTTTTTCATCCTCATAGTCGAAGCATTTGCCCTGGCTTCGCTCATAGCCGGCGAGGTTCAAGCAAAAACAGTCACAGCCATGCTGGTCACCCCGGCCCGAACCGGGGATGTTTTGGCGGCGAAAACAATTCTCGGCACGCTTTTGGCTTTTGCCCAGGCCCTTGTATTATTGCTGGCCGTCAATGCACTGGGTGAGGATGCCCTTTTGATGATTTTAATTATTCTCTTGGGCGCATTGATGGTTGCAGGCATCGGGATGATCACCGGATCAGCCGGAAAGGACTTCATGGGTACGCTTATGTATGGCATGATATTCATGCTTCTGTTGGTAATTCCGGCGTTTGCCGTTCTGTTTCCTGGTATGGCCTCGACCTGGGTCAAGATCCTTCCTTCGTACGGCATAGTGGAAGGTATGGTCAGGACGACGATTTACGGCAAAGGATGGGCTGAATCTGTTCCATATCTGGCGCATATCGCCTTCTGGGACACAATCATACTGGGTTCAGGATTGCTGGTTCTCAAGAAAAAGGTGGAGACACTATGAGTATATTCCGCGCTTCAAGAATCTTGCTCAAAGACCTGAGGCTTGGTCCCCGGTCGCCCATTTTCCTGTGGGCCGTGATTTTTCCGGGAGTTGTTACTCTAGTCGTGCAGGTCGTCTTTGGCAGCCTGTTCGAGCCCAAGCCGCGTTTGGGTATTGTGGACCAAGGCCGCTCCGAAATAACAGCCCTGATGTCCCAACTGGAAGGCATCGATTTGACGTTGCTCAATTCAGTCTCGGAACTGAAACAGCGGGTCGAGGGAAACGACTTCGATGCCGGGTTGGTGTTGAAGGATGGGTTCGATAGGGCGATGCGCTCCGGCCAAAAGCCCCTGCTGGAATTCTTCATCGGCGGCGAAAGCTTGGCCTCCAATCGTACCATTCTGGCGGTGACAACTCTGGACATAGTGCGCAAGGTAGAAGGAAAGGCACCGCCGGTGGGAGTCGAAATCAATACATTGGGGGATGCGGAGACGCTGTCAATATTTACCAGGCTGGTGCCGGGGATGGTGATGTGCGCCCTTCTCATTGCAGGCGTATTTGTAACCGCTTTTGGTCTGGTCGAAGAAAGAGAGAATAAGACCCTCGACGCGGTTTTGATTACACCAGTCAAGCTGTCAGAGGTTTTGACTGCCAAGGCAGGACTGGGCTTTATCCTGGCGGTTCTGATGTCCTATGCCACCCTTCTGTTAAACGGCGCTCTCGGGTCGCAACCGGCAGCCCTTTTAATCACGCTCATTGTGGCCGGCCTGATGTCGGTGGAATTCGGACTGATTTATGGAACGACCTCCAAAGACACCAAAACCCTGTTTACTCTGATGAAGACATTGAACATCTTCCTGTTTGCCCCGGTTATTTTTTACATCTTTCCTGATTGGCCTCAGTGGATCGCCATAGTGGAGCAGCCCGTAATAGCTTGGGTCCTTTTGACGCTGTGCGAAGAGTCGCTTCAGTCCATCGCGCAGGCCACGTTCGTACCCGGGACATCTCTGAGGATCTTCCGGGGACAGATATCCCAACGCGCGCGTTTCGCAGAAATAGGCGGGATCTATGGACCACGTCAGAGGATAGCAGAAGGCACGTAAGC
>JACNIU010000162.1 GCA_014382905.1 Desulfobacterales bacterium | reverse complement strand
GGCGCTCTCTAAACCTGTAGTCGTAGCGTGGTTGATATTTGGGGTTTTGCCGAAAGCATGGAGAAGCCAATAGAATTCATCAGAGAAAACCCCAAATATCAACCACTGCGGAAGTGAGCTGGAATTCCGATATAAGGATTAAACGAGAAACGGTGTTACCGAAAGAAATCCCGACGGCCCGGATCAAGAATGTTCAGCTATGGGCTGATCCTTATATTTGGCATAGACCTGTTCTCGGGTGATATTGAGTTCTTTTGCAATGTCGTGAACAGGCACATTGGCCAACATAAATACCTCATGGGATGGAAAGATCCCGAAGTGCCTGCCTACAAAGACAATCAGCTTGTTTCGATTAAGGACCTTCAGCTTTCGCCGGTACATTTGCCATGTGCTGGGTTTACCCAGGGCTACCAATTGCAGTTGTTCTTCCTGCCATTTTAAAAAGGCAGTGGTAAGGGCTTTCAGACCCATGGCCATATATGCCTGAACATAGACCCCCTCTCTGGTTTTCTTAGGGGGGTGCTGAAAGTGCCAGTTTTGTTTAACCTCTCGAAAAAGCTTGTTTTCCATGAGGCTGCGGTCATCATACCGATCAAAGGTTACAAAAGGATCTTTGACATCAATATTTGTCACAAATACGACCTGTTTTTCAGGTGGGGGAGTTTTGTTGTCCCATGATTTGACAACCACTGCATTCAAAGGGATAGGTTCATAATCTTTCTTGGCGGTATTGGCTTTTGAGCCCTCTGGATTAAACCAGTCACACGTCAAGAGATCCGGCACACCCACCAGGGTGGTGAAGATTTTTTCAGTGTATCTGTTTTTGCCATAGCCGTGTGCCACTTTAACTTCACGATGAACAGGAGGAAAGCTTTCACAGTCTAAAGCCAACTGACGGGCATCCTTGGCTGCGCCCATGCTCCTCTTTAGAGGGATGACAAACTCAATCCCCTGCTGATCAATGTCATAGAGGACCTTCCCGTCAAGGAACCCCCGATCAATCACCAGAGAATCAATGATGCCGGATGCCTTTACATTTTCTTTGGCTTGATCTAAGACCGCAAGGACATGCAGATTGTCCGGTTTTTCGATCGTATCGATTTTGATAGCCAAGGGGATGCCGGTCTTGATTTCATAGATAGCCCAGACTTTCCACCCGTACAGGGTGACAGGGACTTTCTTGAGTTCGCCGCTTTTCCGATAACCGCGGGCCTGCACCTTGACTTCACGGGTGACCGAACCACACCCCTTGAATTTGCTGGTGGTTTCATACAAGGTGCAATCGCATGCGGCATGAATCTTTTTTGGGAAAATATCTTGCTTTGCTAATTGCTGAATGGAGTGGTTAAAGAAATTCTCAATCCGTCTGGGCGTAATGGTAACAATATGGTTGGCGACCGTATCCACGCACAAGGAACCTCTGATTTGAGGTGGGGGCGTTTTTCGAAGTTTTGTTCCCCGGTCGCAACTGCCATTTTTCACTTGATGGGCATTGAATCCGCACATGCTCATGAGGAGTTCGTCGGTTAACAATAGATCGTTGATCTCATCTATGGTTTTGATGGAGCCGACGACCTTCATCAAAAAGACGAGGACCAACTGAATGAAAGCAATATTTTTTCTTCTTTGGTTTTGGGGATCAAGATGTTCCAAAAGAGGAAAGACATCAATCTCCCGCAGGTAATTGAAGAAGGAGTCAAACAAGGTTGCCTCATCCATGGCGTAGACCACATCCATTTCACGGCGATGGAAGAGGTGATCTGCGACTTTGGCATCATCCCGCTCAGCTGTGTGCCAGAAGAGACGGTTACATAGAGTTTCCTGGAGTTGGTCCCGGCTGGTCATGGCCGGATGTTAAGCACAAAAGCGAGGGGATGTCAAGTTAGGGTATGGATATTTATATAGTAATATCAATCAGTTAGGTCACAAATTTTTGTAGCCCTGGAGGGGTTTTGATAGCATAGCATATACCCCCTCCTATGCCCGTGTTTGATTGTTGACTACCGTGGTCCCTGCGGGCTCTCAGGCCCCTTCTCGTTGCAATGGGAAAAAGAGAAGTGAAATCAGGAATATGCAACTTTTTTAAAAAAAATTGATTTTTTTTTCATCCTTATATCGGAATTCCAGGGGTATCTCCTCCTAACGTCCGATAAGGGGCATAATAATTGAAGAGATATCGAAGAGAAAATCCGATTTCGGCTGTGATCATGCTGAGACGACCATGGAAGAAGCAGGAGGAAAGTAATGAGCAGAACATGAGCCCCCCACCGGGTAGGGTACCAAGTGGGAAAGAAGGTTCCTGGTCCCTCCCCGTGGGTGACAGGTACAGGCCATCAGAATAACAACTGAAGAAACGTAAAAAATGTCCGAGTTGCAGCCTTTTCGATCAGGCCACATACCAATGGTAGATGTGGTCGAAAAATTGTGCTTTTCTTGTGCTTGTCACGTCTCAAAAACCCTAAAATAACCTAACGTTTTCCAACATAAGTATCAAAAGAATATTCTGTCAAAACGGCTATCTGTATGATTTTGTTGACTTTCAAGAATTCTCAGGATACGTATATACATCAATTGTGCCAAATACTCAAAAGGTAAAAGGTTCGAAAAACCCATTATTTCTTGTGGATTTATTGAGAAGTCACAATAGGCATTGAGTTTACACTCCATTTGCATTATGTACCAGGGTAATGATGGCGTTTGAA
>JACNIU010000320.1 GCA_014382905.1 Desulfobacterales bacterium | reverse complement strand
ATAATGGGCCGCGGCCGTTCCCTTTCTCAAGACAACGCACATCATGGGCACGTGTGAGCTTTCAATGGAGTAGATCAAGGACTGGCCGAGCCCCAAGAGCTCTGCCTGTTCAGCGATATCGCCCACATCAATGCCGCTTGTATCCTGAAACCAGATGAGGGGCAGCTTGTCTCTGCCGCAGAACATGACCAGCTCATTCATTTTGATGAGGCCTTCGCGGTAAAGCTTGCCGCCAATCCCCATGTAGTCTCCGTCGGCGTATTGGGGATAGTCTTTTCGCAAAAACCCCTGTCTATTGGCAATCACACCCACCAAAAAGCCGTCTATCTTGGCAAGGCCGCAGTACACTTCAGGGCCGTAGTCCGGCCGGTATTCCATGTGTTCGCTGCCATCAAAAAGCCTTGCCATTACCTGTTCAATGCTGTAGGTCCGCTTTTGATTAAAAGGAATGAGAAAATTGAGATCCTCTGCCGGATACAACGGATCTGCCGGTTCTGCAACCCTGAAGGTTGAAGAATCATACAGGGGCATGCCCGCCATGCATTTCTTGATGGCCTCAAACACCCCTTCTTCCGTATCAAAGACCTCCCTCATAAACCCTGTTTTATCATGGTGAATCCTGACGCCGCCGGGCGGGACCTGTTTAAACTGTCTGGTCGCCTCGATCAGGGTCTCCGCGCCGTCAAGGTCAAAATGCCCTTTGGGGGACATACCGCTGACAATGCCGCCGCCGCCCACGGCCATATTGGATTTTTCATGGGCGAAGATGATGGCTGGACTGATGGCATGATAGCCGCCGCCTGCCGGATTGGTGCCGAACATGCCTACGATTACAGGGATCCCCTTTTCTGCAAGTTCGGAATGTCTGAAAAAGGTTCTTCCCCCGGACCGTCTGCCCGCATATACCTTTTCCTGTTCGGTCAACTTGACGCCGCTGCAGTTGAGTACCCAGACAAGGGGAATATGCAGTTGCTCGGAAACATCCTGGGCTCTGAACACATGCTCACGCTGGCCCGGGATCCATGCCCCGGCAAGGACCTTGTTATCGGACGCAATAATCAGTGCGTATCTGCCCGATATTTTGCCTAACCCGGTCAAGACCCCGGTGCTGCCTTCCTGGTTGAACTCGGGGTCATAAAGACTGTTTAAGGGCAGGAAAGTCCCAGGATCTACCAGAAGGTCAATCCTTTCCCAGGCCGTGTTTTCTCCCCTTTTGTGGATCTTTTCGGCCGGTATCCCCGCAAGCTTTCTTTTCTCTAAGGCCTCGGTGATCTCTTTATCAACCTTTGATATCTCAAGGGCGTTTTCCCTGTTCCGCTCTCGATCTTTTTCGTTGAGTTCCTTTCCTAACGGTGTCATTTTTTCAAAATACTGCTTCATCTTAGTCGGCCTCCCTGTAATCTGCTACGGTTTGTTGAAGTGTTGCAATCAGCCCTGCACGGAATCTGGGATCGCGATACAGCCTGGCATCTGCCTTCATCTCCCTTTCAACGAATGAACTTTCATCAAATTGAGATGGATCATAATCCTCAAGAAGTCTGTTCAGGGCCTCTATGGATTGGGGGGCTAAGGGCCTTCCCATCCGAATCATCTCATCTTTTACCTCTCTCAAGGATTTCCCCCACAGTTGAGCGTAGTTCTCCGGGTCCTTTCTTTTAGCTGCCTCTTGAGAGACAGCCTCTTCCGTAGCCAAGATCAGCCTCTCATTTGCAGCCATCTTGGGGATGGCCTCTTCCGGACAGGTCGCGATTTCCAGGGCCTTTGGAAGAAGAAGCAGGCCGGTGTCATCATTGTGGGTCTCTAAGGCCGCTAAATAACGGGCCTTGTCAGCACCGGGATCACCGGTTTTTTCCCTTTTTGGGAAAGGGAAGGGAATATGGACCACGTCGTTATAGATCCCGATTCCCTTGAGGTGGTCGGCCTTTACCTCCTGTGACGTCATGGCCATACATGCCGCGTTTACCGGACCAGCCTTGATCAGTGTCCGGGCGATGCCTGCCCAACCCGGTATCAGGCCGATCATGGCTTCGCTGAAGCACATACCGCTTCTGGAATCGCCCACTAAGTAATCGGCCATCAGAGGAATCTCCGCTGAACCGCCGAAACGCGTTCCGCCGCCGCAGACAGCGATCACCCTCAGATACAGAGCGATTTTTCTGACAATTGCATGAAGTGAAATCCCCTTCTTCAACCGGTTGTCGGCCCAGTCAAAGAGGAGGTCTATCTCTTCTGCCGATGCTCCGGCAGACGCTTTCTCCGCTTTGGTCTTGAGGGTGCTCTCCAATCTGTCGAGGCTTTCCTTGAGATCCCCGCCCGCATGGACAGGGTCATTGGCGCCATAAAGGATGAGAAATTTCAGATCGTCCCTTTGCTTTGAGACGATATCCAGGCCTTCGAGATAGGCATCCAGACCGGGATTACCCACCTGATGAACCGGCGGGTTGTAGTAACATAAGACAGCACCGGTTTTTTCTTCAAACGTGACCCGGTCAATCACAAGATAGGCCTGCGTCTCCACCCATTCATAAATGGGGCCGATATTCCTATATCCTCCTATTTTATCGGACCGGACGAATCCTGCGGGTCCTTTCATACGTCGCCTCCTTGATCTATGGAATTGAAAAAAAGGAATGGCTCATATATAAAACAAAAGTCGCAGGTAATCAAGTATTTCCGGCGGCGTATTCGCCGGATATGATATAA
>JACNIU010000327.1 GCA_014382905.1 Desulfobacterales bacterium | reverse complement strand
ATTTTAACCGCAGGAATACATTGAGTATTTCGAGGATTAAAATTTGAGTCTGACGTCCCGCCGAGGCGGGAGGCGAAAAAGACAGTTTTCGTTCAGACACGAGTTAATCAAGAAGATGAAAATCGTAATTCAAATCAAGACTCAAGTTATAGAGGGGGGAGTTAAAAACAATGAAAACAGAATACAAGACCATAAAGGTGGAGTTGAAGGATGGCGTGGCCGTACTCACCATAGACAACCCGCCGGTAAACCAGATGTCGCCGCAAATGGGCCAGGATTTTAGAGATGCCGTTACCGAGGCCTATGCAGACGATGCGGTCAAGGCCCTGGTGCTGACAGGCACCGGGAGAAATTTTATTGCCGGTGCAGATATTACCCGGCTCCAGATGGTGAAGGAAAGGGATGATATCTTCGGGTTGGCATCGGAAGGGGCGCGCTTTTTAAGCAGTATCGAGGTGGGTCCCAAACCGGTGGTCGCTGCGATAAACGGGAACTGCTTAGGGGGTGGCTTGGAGACGGCAATGGTTTGTCACTACCGTGTGGCTGCCAAGGGGGTCAACTTAGGGCAGCCCGAGGTGCAGATCGGCCTCATCCCCGGTGCCGGCGGCACCCAGCGTCTGCCCAGGCTCATCGGGCTACCCAATGCCCTGGAGATGATCGCTGTCGGGAAACCGATAAAGGCTGAAAAGGCCTATTCAAGGGGACTTGTGGATGAAGTAGTGAAGCAGGAAGATCTGTTAGAAGCAGCCATTAAAGCTGCAAGGCGCTTCATTTCAGGAGAACTCAACCTCAAAATCCGGATGACACGTAACAGGAATGACCGGCTTCCCAGCGCGGCAGAGAAAAAGGCCTTTATCGATGTCTCCAAGATGATGACCGCGCAAAAGGGCAAGGGGTATATAGCCCCCTTCAAGGCAATCGAAGCCTTTGAGAAGGGTCTCGGCTATGACATAGAGGCTGATATTGAGACGGAAGTGGGGTTGTTCAGCGACTGTGCGGTCACTGACGTTGCCAAAAACCTTATCGGCATATTCCTCAACACCCGGGCCGCGGGCAAACTCCCTCGCATCAAGGGGATTGAACCCGCGAAAATCAAGAAGGTCGCCATGTTGGGAGGCGGCGTCATGGGTTCCGGAATCGTTAACCTGCTGCTCAAGGGAGGCTTTGATGCGGTGCTCTGGGATATCAATGATGAAGCGATCAGTAAAGGGGTTGCCGCATTACGTAAGACCTTTGCATATCCGATCAAGAAAAAGAAGATGAAACCGGCCGACCTGGACAACATGATAGATAATCAACTCACGACCACAACCAACCTTGAGGATCTGAAAGAGGTGGATCTGATTATCGAAGCGGTGTTGGAAGATATGAATATCAAGCAGGATATCTGGAAGAAGCTTGAGGGGATATGCAGACCTGACGTGATTTTCGGGACCAACACCTCGGCCCTCCCCATCACCGAGATGGCCTCGATCCTTGCCGACCCGGGGCGGATGATCGGGCTCCATTTCTTCAACCCCGCCGACAGGATGCAGTTATTGGAAATTATCTGTGCAGAAAAGACCTCAGACCAGACCTTAGCCACCAGTGTTGCCTTTGCCAGGGCCATCAAAAAGATCCCCATCGTTGTCAATGACGGCCCGGGATTTTATGTTTCAAGGCAGTTGGGCGGCCTCTTTGGCGGGGCCATGTTTCTTTCCGCCGACGGCGTAGACGGTGCGGTCATTGAAGAGGCGATGGTCGATTTCGGGATGCCGATGGGCCCTGCCACGTTAGCAGACCTTACGGGTATCGACATCAATTATCATGTGAACAGGACGTTCGAAAAAAGACTGGGTGAGCGATACAAGGTACACCCCCTGACCGAAGTGGTCTACAAAATCGGCTGCTACGGTCGCAAGACCGGTGCCGGATATTTTGACTACAGCGGCGAAAAACCCGTGCCCAATCAGAAGGTGGCAGAGGCAATAAAGGGATATCTGGAAGAAAACGGGGTCGCCCCCAAAAAGATGTCCTGGCAGGAGATTGTGGACGCCATGTTGGCGCTTGGTATCAACGAGGCAGCGTTCATGATGGAACAGGGGATCTGCGACCGGCCCCAGGATATGGACCTGGCTATGATCTATGGCACAGGATTTCCACCCTACCGGGGAGGTATCCTCCGGTATGCCGATAAGTGGGGACTCAAAAACGTTTACGATAAACTCATTGAACTTGAAAAAGAGTACGGCATCCGGTTTAAACCCGCGGATATGATCAGCGAAATGGCCGGATCCGGAAAAACCTTTTACCAAAGTTAGTTCGCTGCCTGAAGGTGTATAGGTAAATCCGAAATCCCTACGGGCCGGAGGCCGCAATCCAATCCCGCAGGGCGGGACCAAAATCGTAAAGGGAGGGTTGAAAATGAAAGAAGTCGTAATTGCAGGTTATTTGAGAACGGCCCAGTCAAGATCACGTCCAAACGACCCGGCCAGAGACTGGTTCTGCAAGATGAGGGGTGATGAGCTTTTGGCCAAGCTTCTCCCGGAGCTTATCACGAAGACAGGAATTGAAGCCAAAGAGATCGACGATTTTATCGTCGGATGCGCAACGGCGGTGGGTGAGCAGTGGGCATACGGCGGACGAATCCCCATATTCCTCGCCAATTTTCCCGAGACCATCCCTGCCAAGTTCGTGGACCAGCAGTGTGGTTCGGCCATGGCCTGCATA
>JACNIU010000112.1 GCA_014382905.1 Desulfobacterales bacterium | reverse complement strand
AGCATCCAGCATCCAGCATCCAGCACCCAGCATCAAGTATCATCCTTTAGAATTCTGTAAACCTTTATCATCCGCAATACGAAACCGAAAATTAGAGTGGCGCTGATGAGGATGATCAAATTGGATGCAAAAAAGGCCATGATAAAAGAGTAAGGATCTTTCAGTTTATAGGCAGCGATCAGGATGTGAATCCCAAAAGTCAGGAAGAAGCAGCCTGCAAGAATAAGAATGACCTGGCGAAACCACCAAAAGATGCGGTACATGGAATAAAGCGCCCCTGGGCAGACGTTGTGGGTTGCAGGAAGATCACGTCAGGGCGGGGAAGACCAGGTTTTCACAGGCCGTATAGGGATCTATCTTTCCTTCCACAATCGATTCCACTGCCCTTTCAAATTCGCCTGAATCAGTTAACCTGTCGATCACTTCCTCGATGAGCCGGGACTTTATCATCTCTCCCAACTCCTGGCGGACCTTTAGCTTAGTTCGCCTGAAATTGACCCCGCCAGTGGTCTCAGCAAGGTATTTTGCGTGCTTGTCCACCTCTTCCAAGAACTCTGCCACCCCTTGATCAAACACGGCCTGGACCTTGAGTATGGGCGGTTTCCACGCCCCGCGGTCATATTTCTTCTGGTCCATATCGATCATCAGCCTCAGATCACTCAGGGTCTTGTCAGTACCTTCCCGGTCGGCCTTGTTGATCAGGAAGATATCGCCGATTTCAAGGATACCGGCCTTGATTGCCTGGATATCATCTCCCATTCCCGGGATCACCACAATGACAGTGGTGTGGGCGCTCCTGACGACGTCTACCTCGTCCTGGCCCACCCCGACGGTTTCTACAAGGATATAATCTTTTCCCATGGCATCTAAGACATCAATGGCGCTTCGAGTCGACTGGGTCAAGCCCCCGAAATGCCCCCTTGTCGCCATAGAGCGGATGAAGACACCTTGATCCATGCTGTGCCGTTGCATCCTCACGCGATCTCCTAAGATAGCGCCGCCACTGAAAGGACTGGTGGGGTCAACCGCAAGGACGCCCACGGTCTTGTCCCGCTTTCTCAGGTGGGCAATCATCTGGTCAACCAGTGTGCTTTTCCCCACCCCGGGGGCACCTGTAATGCCGATCACATATGCCCTCCCCGTATGGGGATAGAGGCCCTTCAAGACCTTCCTCACCTCAGGCATTCCATCATCTATGTCGCGGATAAGACGTGCAACGGTCCTGATATCCCCGGCAACAACCTTTTCAGCTATATCGGTCATAAAGCGCAGTTTTACCTCGGTGTTACATTTTCCTTGACCCATTTAACGATTTTGTCAAGGGGTGTCCCTGGCGTAAAAACCTCTTTGACGCCTGACTTCTTAAGCAGTTTTATATCATCATCAGGAATGATGCCACCCCCGCACACAACAATATCATCCGCCCCTTTTTCCCGCAGAAGTTCAACGACCGCAAGGAATAGATACTTGTGGGCCCCTGCCAGGCTCGAGAGCCCGATCATGTCCACATCTTCCTGTATGGCGCCCTCGACAATCTCTTCAGGTGTCTGATGAAGTCCCGTGTAAACCACCTCAAAACCGGCATCCCGATATGCCCTTGCAATAATCCTGGCCCCACGATCATGACCGTCCAAACCGGGTTTTGCAACCATTACCCTGAGTCTTCTCTTGTGTTTCATATACCCCTCTTGTCCTCAATCCCGTCCGCAGACCCGCCTGCCACTGCGAGGCACAAGCGGGCAGGTTACGCAGATTAACGCAGATTATTTACGCATCAATCATCAATCTCTAATAGATCCCCGGGTCCCTGTATTGGCCAAACACCTTTCTGTAGACGTCACACACTTCCTGCAAGGTGGCATTGGCCTTTACCGCCTCAATGAGGATCTCCATTACGTTTTGATCCCCTGAGCAGGCCTCCCATACCTTTTCGAGGCACTCTGCCACCCGGACATTATCACGCTCATTCTTGATCCTGTTGGTCTTCTCTATCTGGAGGCTTTCGAGTTCTTCGTCTATCTCCATGACCTCTACCGGGATTTCCTCATAGGTAACATATTTGTTGACGCCTACCACTGTTTTCTCCCCGTCATCAATCTGCCTCTGATAGCGGTAAGCAGCATCGGCAATCTCCTGCTGCGGGTAGTTCTTTTCAATTGCCGATAACATACCGCCCATATCATCGATCTTCTGTATGGTCTCGAAGGCCTCTTCCTCCAATCGATTGGTAAGCGCCTCAACAAAATAGGACCCTCCCAGGGGGTCAATCATATTGGTAACACCGGATTCCTCAGCAATGATCTGCTGTGTCCTCAGCGCTATGGTCGCGGCTTCCTCGGTCGGTATAGCCAGAACCTCATCGAGCGAATTGGTGTGGAGAGACTGGGTCCCCCCCATGATCGCTGCCAGTGCCTGAAGCGCTGTCCTTACCACATTATTATAGGGCTGCTGCGCAGTCAGAGAACATCCTGCGGTCTGGGTGTGAAACCTCAGCCACCATGATCGGGGGTCTTTCGCCTTGAAGCGCTCCTTCATAATCTTGGCCCACATCCGTCGGGCGGCCCGAAACTTGGCCACCTCTTCAAAGAAATCCAGGTGAGAATTAAAAAAGAAGGAAAACCGGGGTGCGAAATCGTCCACATTAAGACCGCGCTCAATGGCCTTCTCCGTGTACGCAATCCCGTCGGCCAAGGTAAATGCCAGCTCCTGCACTGCGGTGGAACCGGCCTCCCTGATATGATATCCGCTGATGCTGATGGTATTCCATTTGGGAACCTCCTTCGTCCCGAATTCCACCGTGTCCTCGACGATGCGGACGGATGGCACGGGCGGACACATAAAGGTTTTCTGGGCAATAAACTCCTTGAGCATATCATTCTGGATCGTCCCGCCGATGGCCCTTCTGTTTATCCCCCTCTTTTCTGCCATGGCAATATACATAGCCCAGATCACCGAGGCAGGCGGGTTGATCGTCATGGAAGTGGTAATCCTGTCAATCGGCAGACCTTCGAACAAATCCTCTATATCCTTAAGGGTATCAATGGCTACCCCGCACCTGCCGCACTCACCCTTTGCCTTGGGGGAATCCGTGTCGTAGCCCATCAGGGTCGGCATATCAAAGGCAGTGGAAAGACCTGTCTGGCCCTCTTTCACCAGGAGATGGAAACGTTTATTTGTGTCTTTCGCGCTCCCTAAGCCTGCAAACATCCTCATGGTCCAGAGCCGACCGCGATACATGGAGGGCTGGACCCCTCGTGTAAAAGGGTAATCTCCAGGGAAACCGATATCGGCCATGAAATCCTGGTCCCTGATATTCACCGGGGAATAGATCCGGTCAATTTCCCGGTCAGAAACAGTGGAGAACCGGTCCAATCGCTCCGGTTTGGAGCTGAAGGCCTTGTCCAGTTCCTTCTGCCATTTTCTTTGCCCCTTTTCTATGTCATCAAAAATCCTGTCATCAAAGGTCAAGGGCATATGACACCGCCTTTCGATTGTCTATTTTTGATTGCCAATTATCGATTGATTCTTCCGATTGATATCTTTCAATCATCAATCGTCAATCGTTAATCGTCAATCCTTAATCAGGTTCCTTGCTATTACCAAACGCATGATCTCGTTGGTCCCTTCATAGATCTGGCATATCTTGGCATCACGCATATGCCGCTCCATCGGGTATTCCTTGCAATATCCGTATCCACCTAAGATCTGCACCCCTTCGATGGACGCCCTCATGGCTGCGTCAGATGCGTACATCTTGGCCATTGCCGCCGCCTTTTCATAAGGCTTCTTGTGGTCCTCTAACCAGGCGGCCCTGAGGGTAAGAAGTTCTGCTGCGTCCAATTCCGTGGCCATGTCCGCCAGTTTCCACTGAATCGCCTGAAAAGAGGTGATCGGCTTGCCGAACTGCTCTCGGGTCTTGGCATATGCCACGGCCTCCTCCAACACAGACCTACCGATCCCGATCGCCTGAGACGCGATCCCGATCCGGCCACCGTCCAAGGTGGTGAGCATCTGCCTGAAGCCTTCACCCTCCTTTCCGAGAAGGGCGTCAGCAGGCAACCTGGCGTCCTCAAAGACAAGCTCCGAGGTGCCTGAGGCAAGGATCCCCAGTTTCTCCTCCACCCGTCCCACCTTAAAACCGGGGGTATTTTCCAGGTCCGCCACAAAGGAACTGATCCCCCTGTACCCCTTTCCCTTTTCCGTCACTGCCGCAATCACACCGTAGGACGCCACATTGCCGTTTGTAATGAACTTTTTTTCACCGTTAATAACCCATTCGTCCCCGTCCCTGACCGCGGTTGTTCGCATGCCGGCAGGATCCGAGCCTGCGCCTGCCTCGGTCAAGCCGTAACACCCGATCTTTTCGCCTGCGGCGCAGGGATAGAGGTATTTTTTCTTCTGTTCGTCTGTCCCGTATGCGTCCACCGGAAAACAGTACAAAGAGTTGTTCACCGACATGATCACCCCTGTTGATGCACACCCCTTGGATATCTCTATCAGGGCGACCACGTAGCTGACATAGTCCATCCCGCCGCCGCCGAATTCCTCGGACACGGCGATCCCCATCATCTTTAATTCGCCTAACTGTCTGACGATGTCTGCGGGATGCTCATGTTTTTCATCAAGCTGGGCCGCCTTCGGTTTGATTTCGGCCTCGGCAAATTTGGCCGCCATCTCCCTAACCATCTGCTGTTCTTCGGTCAGAGCAAAATCCATTTTAGCTCAACCCTCCTTTAAAATCCGGTTTCCTTTTCTCCAGGAATGCGGTCATTCCCTCCTTGCCGTCAGGGCTCGCCATGCACAACCCGAACTGATCGGTCTCCACAGCGCACGCCGCGCGCAGATCGAGGTCGTAGCCCCGATCGATACACCGCTTTACCGCCATCAGCGAAAACCTCCCCTTGGAGGCAAGCACCTTGGCTGTCTTCATGGTCTCTTCCCACAACTTATCAGCGGGAAACACCTTGTTTACCAGTCCGATTTCCCTGGCCTCCTGTGCGCTGATGAGCGCGCCCGTCATGCAGAGTTCCTTTGCCATCCCCTTCCCCACCAGTCTTGGAAGCCGCTGGGTCCCGCCGAAACCCGGGATGATCCCCAGATTGATCTCGGGCTGGCCGAACTTGGCGTCCTCGGAGGCATAAATAAAATCAGATGCCATGGCAATCTCTGTCCCGCCGCCTAAGGCAAACCCGTTGACGCATGCGATCACCGGGATGGGGAGCCCTTCCATCCGGAACCCCACATTGTGAAGATCCACGGAGAATTCTCTCAACTGAAGGGGATCAAGGTTGACCATCAGGGAAATATCAGCCCCGGCCACAAAGGCCTTGTCTCCTTCTCCTGTCAGGATAAGCACCCTGATGGAGGGATTGCCCTCCACCTCATCTAATGCCCTTTCCAGCTCTTTGACCACATCGGTATTGATGGCGTTTAATGCCTTTGGCCGGTTAAACTTGATGATCGCCACGTTCCCTTCTATTTCAAAAATGATATTTTCGTAAGCCATTGTTTACCCCCATTTTTAAATTGAATATTGGTATCACTTTAGCTTCTTGAAACAATCATTTGTTTGTTGCCTGGGGCCATGAGGGTCTCTTTCCCAAAGGACGTAAATACGTGGATCGTTTCATAGGAACGGCAGTGAGGCCTTGAAATTCGTCGCTGGACAGCCCCAGAAAAAGGTATTCATTTAAACGGACATCGTCTCTGCCTGCCCGGAATCTGTATTGAACGTCAAGGGGGCGTTCTATACGCTCTGGACTACTTTTGTTACGTCCTTTGGGAAAGAGACCCTCATGGTCCAACGATTTGTTTCAAACGGCTAAAGTGTTACAATATTGAATATTGCTGAGTCGATAAAAAACCGATTTCATCAATATTGCTTCTTTTTGATTCAGTATCTTCTGATGTCTTTAATCAATGTTCAATTTTCAATTTCCAGGACCATCGCCATACCCTGGCCCCCGCCGATACACAGGGAAGCAAGACCCAGGCTCAGCTCTTTCCTCACCATCTCACCCATCAAGGTCAGGACGATACGGGCGCCTGAGCAGCCGATGGGGTGGCCGATGGAGATCCCGCTGCCATGGATATTGGTCTTGGCCATATCGCACTTCAGTTCCCGCATGCATGCAATGGCCTGAGAGGCAAAAGCCTCGTTCAGTTCTACGGCACCAAAATCGTCGATGGAAAGGTTCTCTTTCCGAAGGATCTTTCTGACGGCCGGGATCGGGCCGAGGCCCATGTAGGCCGGATCTATACCGGCGGTTGAATAGGCCCGGATCTTGGCAAGCGGCTTCAGGCCAAGTTCCTTTGCCTTTGCATCAGACATCAGGAGGACGGCCGCTGCCGCATCATTGATCCCTGACGCATTCCCGGCAGTAACCGTTCCGTTTTTCTTAAATGCGGGTCTGAGCTTTGCCATCTTTTCCGCACTCGTATCCATCGGGCGTTCGTCCGTGTCAAAGACCACCGGATCCCCTTTTCTTTGAGGGATGATCACCGGCGCAATTTCATTCTTAAAAATCCCTTCAGCAATTGCCTTCATTGCCCGCTGGTGGCTCAGCGCCCCTAATTCATCCTGCTCTTCTCTCGAAATGCCGTACTTCTCCGCAATATTTTCTGCGGTGAGGCCCATGTGGTAGCCGTAGAAGATCTCAAACAGACCGTCCATGACCATCAGATCCACCAGATCCGCGTTGTTCATGCGTGCGCCCCATCTTGCGGCCGGAAGACTGTACGGGATAAGACTCATGTTTTCCATACCACCTGCCAGCACCGCGTCCGCCTCTCCGGCACCGATCGCCTGCGCAGCCAGGGCAATGGCCTTCATCCCTGAAGCACACACCTTGTTCACGGTGAACGCACCGGTCTCCTTGGAGATCCCGGCCCTGATCATGGCCTGTCTCGCCACATTCTGGCCCTGACCTGCGCCCACAACATTTCCCATAATGACTTCGTCGATCTGAACAGGCTGAAAGGAATCGTCGTAGTCATAGGCCTTCTTTTCCAGCTCAATCAACCCGACACCCTTCAGGGCATCGGGTTCGAACCGGGTCAGATCGTCTGTTGCAACGGGTCTTAAATTTACTTTTTTAAGGGTTTCTTTCAGTACCAAGGCCCCTAACTGGACGACGGGGGTTGACTTCAAGGTCCCGCCAAATGCCCCTACGGGCGTCCTCATCCCGGAAACAATCACCACATCTTGCATTACTTTATCTCCTATCCCTGAATTCTATCCGCAGCTTCCCCCGATGAAATAAGAACCAAAAATCATTTCATGGGGCAGGCGCAGATTTACACAGATTACTAAAAAGTTCTATCCAACCATCCATTCATCCAGGAATCAATTTCAACACCCCAGTGTGCTTTAATCCCTAAATTCCTGAATTCTTCAATTCCTAATCCATCCTATTCCTCATTGTAAACCACCAGCGTTACTGCCTCTCCTCCCCCCAGGCAGAGAGAGGCCTCCCCGATCCTGGCCCCTGTATCTTTCATGGCATAAATGAGGGTCGTCAGAATCCGGGCCCCGCTCGCCCCTATGGGATGGCCTATTGCCACGGACCCGCCGTGGACATTGACCTTTGCGAGATCGATCCCCAACTCCCTGTTGATGGCCACAGAGGAGGTGCTGAATGCCTCATTGATTTCATGGAGGTCCACGTCCTCTATGCTGAGGCCGTCCTTGGCCAGGACCTTCGGGATGGAAAGAATGGGTGCAACAAGGACATATTTCATATCCATGCCGGATGCGCCCTGGGCCCCGATACGCACCATCGGTTTGCATCCCAATTCCCGGGCCTTTTCCTTGGACATGAGGACTAAGGCGGAGGCCCCGTCACTTATCTTGGATGCATTCCCCGCTGTCACCAGACCGTCTTTCTTGAAGGCCGGACGCAAACTCGCCAGGCCCTCCATGCTGGTCTTCGGTTTTCTCAAGGGGATCTCGTCCACTTCGAATATCTTGGGGTCTCCCTTCCTGACGGGGACCTCAACAGGGACAATTTCATCCCTGAACTTGCCCGTCTCGATCGCCTTCCAAGTCTTTTCGTAGGAATTCATGGTAAAGGCGTCGGAATCCTCCCTGGTGACACCGTATTTCTCAGCGATCAGTTCCGCACTGATTCCCATATGAAAATCATTCACATGGTCCCACAGGCCGTCATGAACCATCCCGTCAATCAGGGCATCGTTATTCATGCGGTACCCGGTCCTCGCCTTCTTGAGCATGTAGGGACAAAGATTCATGTTTTCCTGTCCGCCCGCCACGATCACATCCGCATCGCCGCACTGGATCGCCTGGGCCGCTAACATCACCGCCTTCAGGCCGGACCCGCACACCTTGTTGACGGTAATGGCGCCGACTTTCCAGGGGAGTCCTGCCCGGACCATGCTCTGCCTGGCCGGATTCTGTCCCAGACCGTGGGGTAAAACACTCCCCATGATCACCTCATCCACATTGTCGTTTTTGATGCCGGCCCTCTTTATGGCCTCCTTGATCACAATCGCCCCAAGATCTGTGGCCGTCACAGCGCTGAGCGATCCATAAAAATCACCAACAGCGGTCCTGCACGCGCTGACAATAACTGCTTCTCTCATAAGCCTTCCCCTTTTCTGGATACTGGATACTTGATCCTGGATACTTGATCCTGGATACTTGATACTGGATATTTGATGCTGGGTCGCAATCTCTCGATTCAGCTTTGTATATATATTAAAGGAGTGCTTTTTAAGTCAAGATAAATTAACCCGCCATTGACACCTTGCAATTTCACTTGACAAATCCAAGAACCAACAGCTAATCAAATAAGGAGAGAAAATCGTGCAACCATATTATGACAGATGGAGACCTTTGAAAAATGCTCAGTTTTGGTCAAGATCAATCCCGCTTATAAGCGGGAGCCAAAAGGGGGCGTTTTGCAAAGGTCTCAGATGAGGAGTGAAGAGATGAACCCGATTGCAAAAGATCTGAACCAGATCATTAGGACTGGCAACGAACATGTCTATGAGATGTTGTCTGAGGTAGGAAAAAACCTCTTTTTCCCAAAAGGGATTCTTTCACAGGGCGCCGAGGCAAAGGAAAAAGCACACCGATTTAATGCGACCATCGGAATGGCAACTGAAAAGGGAAGGACCATGCACCTCCCATCGGTTATGGCCATGCTGAATGCGATCCAGCCCGAGGAGGCGCTCACCTATGCCCCCTCCTTCGGCATCATGCCGCTCCGCCAGGCCTGGCAGGATGAACTGTTCAGAAAGAACCCTTCGCTGAAGGGGAAAGAGATCAGCCTCCCGATAGTATCCCATGCCATCACCCATGGCCTGAGCGTGGTTTCTGACATGTGGGTGGATCCAGGAGATACCATTATCCTTCCTGACAAGATGTGGGGCAATTACAATCTGATATTTGCCGTGCGCAGGGGCGCTCAAATCGTGCACTATCCCCTTTTCGACAACAGGGGGGGATTCAATCTCGAAGGATTCAGGACCTGTGTGCAGAAACAGACAGAAGGCAGGGAGAAGATCATTGTCATCCTCAACTTCCCCAACAATCCCACCGGTTATACGGTTACGCCCCAGGAAGCCGATGAAATTGCCGGCATCCTGAAAGACGTTGCCCGGAGCGGTACAAATGTCCTGGCGATCACCGACGATGCCTATTTCGGGCTCTTCTACGACGAAGAGGCCCTGAAGGAATCGATCTTTACCCGGCTGATCGGCAATGACCCACGGCTCCTTGCCATCAAGCTGGATGGCGCCACCAAGGAAAATTTCGCGTGGGGGCTCAGGGTAGGGTTTATCACTTACGGCGCGTCGCTGAAAGGTGAATCAAGGCCGGTTTACGATTCCCTGGAAAAAAAGACCGCCGGCGCGGTCAGGGGTTCCATATCCAATGCATCCCACTTGAGCCAGGAGCTTATTCTCAAGTCCCTGAAGGCAGAGACCTACCTGTCAGAGAAAGAGGAGAAGTTCTTGATTATGAGAGGGAGGGCCCAGGAGGTAAAAAGGGTCCTTGCAGACCCGAAATATCATGAGACCTGGGAGGCTTATCCGTTTAATTCAGGGTATTTCATGTGCCTGAGACTGAAGACGGTGGAAGCGGAACCGCTCAGGGTCCACCTGCTTGATAAGTACGGGATCGGCCTTATTTCTCTGGGTGAGACCGATCTCCGGGTGGCCTTTTCGTGTCTTGAAAAGGAAGACACCCAGGAGCTTTTTGACACCCTCCTCAAAGCCGTAAAGGACCTTGAGTCATAAGGGACCCTTTGCGGGCCTCATAATTAGAGAGCTTTTCTGGTCTCACCCTCTGTCTAACAGGGAAAGGAGAAACGGCATGAAAAGACTGGGAGCCGTTTTGAGCGTTCTTGTGGTGTTAGGTCTTCTGGCAATGATCCGTTTGGGATGCAGCGACAGCGATAGTGGTAGCTCCACCCCGACCAACCTGTCTACACGTGTGGATGTGCTGTTCGCGGAGAAGGGGACCCTTGCCCCCGTTGTTCAGAGCGCGAGACAGAGAACCGTGTCTGCCACTAATCAAAGCTGGGAATACACCCTCACCCTGGAGAACGTATCGAAAGAGATGCTTTGGTACGCGAACAGACCAGATCGGCAATCCGGAACAGAAACGGTAGATTATTTTGTTCAAACTGTGTGGCCCGCTGTTTTTGTCGAAATAGCCCCAAATGCAGTCTTGGACGGATTCACGCGGGATGTTCAGTCCGGATTTTTCCTGATTTTTCAGGATCCTCAATATGAGTCAAAACGGAACCAGCTCACCTTTCATGTGACGTTATTAAGTTCGACCTTGGAGAACAAACCTGAATCCGCGTTAACGATTGAAGATATCAAGATAACCATATTAGACAACAGTGCTGAAGATCAGACAGATGTGTGGTCATTTGTGCAAGTTGCGCCCCGGGCCGCTTTTGAACCGGCAGGAACGGAGGGTGTGTACAGGCTTTACTTGAACAATTTCTACCGTGAATCCTATTATCTTGGTAATGCTCCGAACCGCCGTTCCTATTTATACTCGGTTACGGCCTTTGTCCGGAACTGGGATACGCTTTTTGAAGGTGACCCTCCAAATGCTTCCATGACGTCGTACACTGATAACGGCGTTCTCAAGGTACATATTCTTACCATCGATCAGCCAAAATATGACGATGAGAACAACCGTGTTATGTATACCGCCACCGTCTTACATGGAGATGTTGATGCCGGCCAACCGCTGAATTCTCCAACGCTGTTTATTGAAGGCCAGTTGACGTCACCTTCTACAACTTTCGATGCAACTCTCAGCGCCACAGCGTCAGCGGGCACGCACGTTATCCAGGTCTACAACAACTGCTCAGAAACAATCTGGCTGGCATCCTGTGGGAACTGTAAAACGCAGACCAATCCCTGCCCCGAGTATTTTGACCCGCCCCAAGGCGCCAATGTGGAGGCCGCACCGCGCGACCATCTGCTCTTCCATGTGGACAAGGGATGGGCTGGCAGGTTCTGGCCGCGCACGGGCTGCAAATTCAACAAAGACGGTCTGTGCGACGGCGGTGATTGCTGTGATGCAGGGGGTTGCGTCAATAAGGATCATAAATTCGCCAAGGAGTGTTTCTATTCCGGCAACCCACCCGTTTTGGTGATTGAGCCCACCTTTGATGCGCCAAGCGGTAATGGCCCCATTGATTACTTTGATACCAGCATGGTGGATGGATATAATGTGCTGATGTCCATTGCGGCCATGCCAAATACCTATAACCCATCGCCGGACCCGGGTATGAACGCCAAGTATTGGTGCACCACGGCAGGCTGCGCTTCGAGCCCTGCGTGCCCCGAGTTCCTGAAAGACAGCAAAGGGAATTGTTGGAGCCCATGCCAGTATGCGGTACGCAATGGATTGCCCACTGCCGAACAGGAGAAGCTATGCTGTTCGTGCAACATGAAAGATCCCTGCACCTGTCCGGATCCATGCTGTGATGGTCATTACGGCTGCTCGCCGTTTACGCCCGAGGGGAAAGCGCACCCCAACATGTGTTGTGATCCCTGGGGGACACATAACAACAACCGCCCCTGGGATCAGAAGTACATCGATTACATAGACGCTGTCAAAAAAGCGTGTCCTGAAGTTTACGCATGGCAATTCGATGACTTCAAAAGCACCATTAATTGCAGAAAAGACGAGGGCCTTGTGGACTATAAACTTACCATATGCCCATAACAGTGACAACCAGGGTCTTAAATATTACTATTCAGCCCCGGATCTTTTTCAGGTTCCCTCTCAGGCGGATGTATTTCGAAACCCTCCCGGACATACATTTGTATCCCGACCTAATACCGAGACCGGAGCATCAACGAAAGAGGCTCCCGGCCTTTGAGTTTTGTCAATAGTGAGGAGATTTAATAAGTCGGCTCGCCCAGGCGCGGATTGGCCGGATTTTTGATTTCCCGCCACCCGGGAGACGTGAAGCTCAGGAAATAGCAGCAGACCAGTCAAAAATGGGTAAAAATGAGGAAAAAAGACAATACTGCTCCCTGGAGAAGAGGATTGGCGTTTTTTGGGGCCAGATTTATATGGGTCTGCCTCGATCTACTCGAGCTGAATGATATTTTGAATGGATTTAGGGATGGAAGGAGGTTTGAGTTTTAAACATTTCGCGAATTGATTGGTTATTTTGACAATAAATGAAAGTGCACGCTTGAGCAGCAAAGTGATACCGGCCATCTGTCCCAGGATATTGGATCTGAAGCCGTTTAAAACCCGCGGTTTATCAAGGATTTTGATGTCTTCTTTAATGGTGCTGTTGGCACGTTCAGAAGCGGATCGCATTTTCTTAATGGTGTTGTAACGTGCCGATCCTCTTGGAATTTCATTGACCAGACGAGGATATTCCTTGATAGACATGTGTTTTGCAAAACCGGTTTGATTGTGAATATGAGGGCATTGCGCGATGTTGTAGGAACCCTGTAGATTCTCCAACGCGGGTCGCCTGAGTTTAAGACACTGTTTGAAGCAACAGAAGGTCAAACGCTGATGTTTTTGATCAAATCCATTGGGTCGTGTAAGAAGTCCACAGGGAGCAAAAGGCCAACCGTTCTGGTCATACCCCCGGTTAAAAATAGCAGTCTTGGATAAATCTTCGTTTCTTCGATTGTAGTCAATAATTGGGATAGAACCCTTTTCCCGGATATACTGGTAATTTTTGATAATGTCGTACTTTGCATCAGCAATATCAATTTTAACACCGGCTTTATGATGATTGTGCAACTGCTCTTTGTTTTCAATGATCTGACTTCCCTCTACCGCGTTTCCAGCGATATTGGTGACCGCTACTGGAAGTTCAAGCTTAAGCTGAAGCTCAACAGATGTTGACAGAACCAGATTATAACCGAAGATTTTCTCTTTCTTATCCGGGT
>JACNIU010000013.1 GCA_014382905.1 Desulfobacterales bacterium | reverse complement strand
GTATGTGCACGTAATCAACCGGGTCACCGGGGCATCTGTCAGTCTATGCAGTACCCATGCATGTGTCTCTTTGACAAGGGTCAGGGCCATGCGGAAATGATGGACCATATCCTCCGGGGTGGCGCTCAGGAAATATCTGGACGAGACCTGGTCTATCAGCTCAAGGACCTGTCTCTCAGGAAAATCAGATGCGAGCGCCTTCAGGACGGATCGCTTCCTGGCCTCGATCGTCGTGGTGGCATCCGGTGAGGCAAGCAAGCCTCTCTCCAATATTCGTCGCACCTTCATAAATAATTCTGTCAGGAGCATGATTTTCCAGTCGCTCCGGGCCATGGGGCCAGTTGCAAAACTGTCGGCCACGGTAAGAAGAAACAGCAACTTGAGTACCTCCTTGTCCTGGATGGTCTGGGCTACCTGAACCGAGGTCTTTTCATAGCTCAAATCCCTGCGCTGGGAGATGTTAACTAACAGTAAATGGTGCTTGACCAGGAACGGGATGATCTGAAGGGCCTTCCCGTTTATGCCGAGTCTCTTGAGGATCCTGATGATCAGCTTGCCCCCTTTCTCGGCATGATCTTTTCCATACCCCTTTCCGATATCGTGGAGGAGCGCGGCCAAGAAGAGCCAATCGGGATGTCTTACCACATCGAAGACCTTCTTCAGGAGAGGCCATCGCTCATCGTAAACTCCCCTTGAAATCTCATTCACCACCTCTAAGGCCCTCAGCGAGTGAAGATCCACGGTCATTACATGATAAAACCCGAACTGGGGTAAATTCCTGATCCTCTTGAATTGAGGGATAAAGAGGGTGATCAGTCCGATTTCGAGGGCCAGTCTGATGATCTTTGGGTCTTTGGACTTCAGGATAATCTCCAGGAACAGCTCACGTCCCTCAGACGCGTCGAGTAACTCCTTTCCCTTCTTGGCGATAATCTCTTTTGCCTCCCAGATAAACCCTGAGCCTAAAAAAAGACCGCGCTGGTTCGCCTCCTTCAAGGCCCGTAAGATAATCAGGGTGTCTTTTTCCAGAAGCGACCCTTCCTTTAAGACGATATTCCCCTTTATAACCTGAAACTCTGGAGGGAGTTGATCCGGTGTCGGATCTGCCGGGGAAGGATCCAGCATGTCTAACGCCTTTGCCTCAAATTCTTCGTGCCGGTACCGGATCCTGTTCAAATGGAGGTATAGATCCCTCATGAGCTTTTCAGGGCCCGAGATATTCGGCCCGCCACCATAGCCCAGGTCTCGCGAAACCTTGTCCTGGTACCCAAGGAGCAGCCGGTCTTCCTTCCGGCCAGCCAAGAGATGAAGATGGCTTCTAACCTTTAAGAGGAAGCTCTTGGAAACAGCTAATTTGTCAAGCTCGAAATGGCTGAAAACCGCAAAGCGCCTTATCTGGTTGAGGCCATCGCAACTGAAATAAGTCCTGGCCATCCAGTCCATGAGATGCAGGTCCCGGAGTCCGCCCAACCCCTCCTTGAGATCAGGCTCCACAAAGTGATCTTCGCCGCCATACTTCTCAGCCCGTTCCTCCCTGGAAATCAGAAATTTGCTCAATAAAGAATCCCTTTCCCGATAGATGCGCGACCAGAAGGCCTCCTGAAAAAGGTCATAAAAAGACCGGGACCCCAGCAGGAAACGGCTGTCCACAAGAGAAGTAAACACCCTGAAATCGGTTACGGCCAGGCGAATACATTCACGGTATGTGAGGATAGAATGGCCCACCTCCAATCTGGCATCCCAGAGGGGGTAGATCGCGTGCGAGATAGATTCGTTTATCTGAGGCGAAAGCCTGCCCCGGTGAATCACCATTAGATCTATGTCAGAGCAGAAACAAAGCTCTCGTCTTCCGTAGCCGCCCAAGGCGATTACGGCCATGGCCTCATCGTCCGCCTTGCTGTCATTTTGCCTGAACCCGGCCGAAAAAAAAAGCGAGCGAACAAACCGGTCCATCAAATTGGCATACCTGTAGGTCGAACGAATGCCGGAACTATGCTTCAACTCCCCGCGTATTAAGGATTCCCTTGTTTCAAGAAAATCCGCAACGATTTCCTGTGAACCTTCCAAGGCGTTAAATGGCGTCCCTATCCTCTTCCCCTGTGCGGATACGAATCGCCTTTTCTACGGGAAGGATAAATATTTTTCCGTCACCGATTTCTCCTGTATAGGCATTCTCCTTGATGGCTTCGACCACCCTTGAGACAATTTCAGAAGATACCACGACCTCTATTCTGATCTTCGGCAGAAAATCCACCACATACTCTGCGCCACGGTAGATCTCCTTGTGCCCTTTCTGCCTCCCGAAGCCCTTCACCTCGCTGATGGTGATCCCGCTGACCCCTAACTTCAGCACAGCATCTTTGACATCGTCCAGTTTAAAAGGCTTGATAACCGCTTCGATCTTTTTCATAATGCGTTCTCTCCTTACTCTTCCAGACCATCTTTTTCAACATCAACCGCCTGCATTGGCCTCACCTTTCGATAAACTTCCAGCGCGTTTTGCACCTGCCCCTCAACCGCCAGGAGATCCGCTTCAATGGAAATCCCGAACAACCGCTCGTTTTCTTTGAGATAGGGAAGAATGAGTTCCCAGTCCTTTTCTTCCATGGGCACGAGATTCCCTCCATTCAGTTGCTGGTCATCCACCAGCTTAAGAGGGTCCCGGACATAAATGGCTCCACCGGATGCCAAGGAAAACAGATTGGCCCCAGGGTAGGGTG
>JACNIU010000014.1 GCA_014382905.1 Desulfobacterales bacterium | reverse complement strand
CCAGCGCTTGGGCCAGGTGGCTTTTGCCGGTCCCACAGGGGCCGACGATGAAGACGCACACCTTCTCGGTGATGAACCGGCAAGATGCCAGATCCATGACCAGGGAACGGTTGATGTTCGGGTTGAAGGAAAAGTCAAATTCCTCCAGTGTCTTCTGGTTGCGGAAGTTAGCTCGACGGACTGCTAAGGCCAATTTTTTCTGGTTCCGACGGGCGATCTCATCAGTAATGATTGTTGCCAGAAAGTCCATATAGGACATCTTACTTTCGATGGCCTGGCGGTTGCGGGATTCAATCGAGTCCATGATTCCGGACAGGCGAAGCTGCTTGAGCATCGGGGTCAATTCCGGCATTGGATTCATTGCTGCCCCCTTTCCTGCTGGGTTCGCAGAAAGCGTGCCTTGCCGGTATAGGACGGGGCTAAAGGGATCACGTTGGAAGGCTCTCTGAGCGGTATCTGATCCAATCCCTTTTGCAGGATGCTTTTGACGGCTCGGTATCTGATGTTCTCAAAGAACAAAGCTCGCGCACAGGCAGCTTCCAGGCGGGTGGCTCCGTACTTTTTGCCGAGGCCAATTATGCCTTGGGCGGCTCGCAGGTTGTCCAGCACTTTGTTGCTAAAGAGTCGACGGATCATACGGTGGCAGTGCGAGCCAATCTCCTCGGCCTGCTTTAGGCACCACTGCGGGTCCTGCATCTTATAGGCCAGGGCCTCAGGTGGCATGTGTTCGTCCACAGTGGACCTCTGCCCGGCTCGTCTCAGGCGCCGGTGTGTCGCCAGCAGTTCGAGATCTTTGTAAAGGGATACAGTCGTATCAGTTGCTTTCAGCCATAGCTGTTGGCGTACCAGCCGGAACGAAGCCGAGTAGTAGGCCTTTTCAAACTGGACGTGGCAGTTGCCGTGGACTTTGACCGTTGTCCATGTGGCGATCTGAACCGGAACATCCGGCAGCTTTTTCAGAAGGTGCTTTTCTGTTTCAGCAAACATTGTTAGCGGTTTCTGGTGTGTGGTGCCATGGGTACGATTACCTGCGGTTTGCATCACCCAGCGTGTAAGTTGCTCATTGGCATCGGACAAGGTCCGAAGCTCACGAAGGGGCATGAAGTTCTTCTTCACGTACTTCACGCCGGATTCAACCCGGCCCTTCATTTGAGGTTCCCGGGGCGGACACGGGGATATGATAAAACCGTATCCTTCGGCCAACTCCCCATAGGAGCGCTGGACCTTTGGGTCTCGATAACAGGCCCGGGTGATGGCACACTTGGGGTTGTCTATAATCACCCTGGCCGGCACACCGTTGAAAAACTCAAATGCGCGCCTGTGACACGCAAGCCAGGTATCTACCTTCTGGTCGGTGACGATCTCGGCATACATGTGACGGCTGAAGCAAAGCGTCATAACAAAGACCCAGGTCTTGAACTCAGCGCCGGTAAATACGTCGGTGATGGTTGGACCACTGCCAAAATCGACCTGTGTCGCTTCTCCTGGAGCAAACTCCAAGACACAGGATGCTTTCGGGTTCTTGGCACGGATCTTTTGTACTCTTCGGCGTACTGACGAATAACTGCCGATAAAGCCGAACTGTTCAACCAAGGCCCGATAGATGGTGGTTGCTTGTATCCCCTGGCCAACCCAGGTTTCGATCTTCGCTTCGTGAGGCTGCGTTAGCGATATTTGTGTTGAGTTCGGAGCGTTGGGAGCTTCGAACAGTTTTGCCAACTGCTGGTCATCGGGAAGTGGCCCTTCGTTGAGCCATCCCTCTTCTTGGGCGATTAATCTGACTGATGCGCATTTCAACCTGCCCATCAGCTTCATCTTGGCAATAGCCCGGTCGCTTTGTCCTTGGCGTATGCGATGGATCACTTGACGATACTCATACATCTCGATTCTCCTTTTAGCCATGGCAGTTCCTCCCGTCAGTAGGTTTGCCGGGAGACTACCAGATTTGCTGGTGAGGTCCGAGATGCCTTTTGGTTTTGGAGGTGACCAACCGATTGCAGGTGGCCCCATTACGGTGATCATAGACTGGCGCTATTACGGCGATCACCAAGTGGCCTCATTGCGGCGATCATAAGGTGGCTCTATTACGGCGATCATCAAGTGGCGCCATTGCGGCGATCATGGAATGGCACTATAGCATTGCCCATTAACATTTAACAGGGCAGGCGAACGATTCGGCAAAGATGCCGGCCCTCCGGGCAGCGTCGGTGCATTAAATTGCTATATGTTTTTTTGGCACGGATGACACGGGTTGCACGGATTGTTTTCGGGTACGACAGGAATTAAGGTTTCTGAATACCTGTCGACTGCTGTCCGCCGGGAGGCCTGCTGAGTAAATGATTGGTATGGAGCGATGGGTGACAAATAGTAAGAATTATTATTCTATGAAACGGTTGGAAGGAATGGTATTGGCTTATAACTTCGTAAAAACATCCGCATTTATTCCGAGCTGACGGATAATTTTCTTTAAAAGGGGGTTACCGATATCTTTGCTCCCGTGGGGATTTGGAATAAAAATTTTCTGCCTTCCTTTAATCATATATTGATGTTTTGTTGCTCTGAAAGGACCATCGAAACCAAAGGCTTTAAGTTTGGATATTAATTCCTTTCTTGAAATAGGATGAATACCGGCCATTTTTTAGGCAACTTTGCGAAGATTTCTAAATTCAGGTAGTGGATGTCCTTCCTGCAAAGATACAAAAACATATTCTTCAATGACTTCA
>JACNIU010000438.1 GCA_014382905.1 Desulfobacterales bacterium | reverse complement strand
TCTGTCTTCCAAAGCCCTTACCTTCTCATCCATCAGCCGGGCGGCCTCTTCTGCGTTCAATTCCCCGTCAAGAAAGCGTTTGAGGATCTCGGGAATGATCTTTGTGGCATAGATCTTAGATACAAGGGCGCCTTTTCCCCCGGCAAGGCCCCACCGGTCAAGTCCATTCACGCTCGCTATCATGTTTTTAGCCACGGCCATCCCGTAAAAGCGGGAGATCTTAGCCCGGGTGGTTACTCCAAAATCGAGGTCCATCCAGCCGTTAATAAAGCACTCCGGCGCAACCTTAGTCCCCTTACGAACGGGCAATTTACCCTCTGCCGCCATACTCAACCACCTCAGGTATCCTTCGCTTAGAAGAAACTCCACCCACTGTTTGGCAGGGTCCCTGGCCGCATCCCGCGTTATCCCTATGCAGTTTATCTGCCCGTATTGAGCGGATCCGTTTGGTCCGTGTATGACAGTAACAAAACCGGTATTCTTGGCCAGAAACCCCGGTTCCTTCTTTTTAATATCTGGCAAAACAGGCTGGTCTTTGCGAAGCCCGGAGAGTTCATCCAAGATAAATGGCGACCAGATGATCATGGCTGCTCGACCGGAGAGGTAGTCCATCCGCGTGTGCAGCCAGCTTATGTTTCCAGGTGGGGTAAAACGGGAAAGGGCCTTGTAAAATCGGAGGGTCGCCACCATTTCAGGGGTATTTAGATTGATTTCCTGGTTGGGACCTCCGGTTCGACCTGCCAATCTAACCCCGTTGGAGAGGGCAAGGTGCTCAAATACCTGCTGGGTGTAGGTCTGACCCGGGTCTGTTGCAACCTCGAAGCCCCACATTTTAGGAGGGTTATTCAGGGCCTTGGCTGCCTTCAGGATATGATCCCAGGTGTCGGGTACAGGGAGACCCTTTTCCCTGAAGAGATCTTTGCGAAAGAGAAGGAGCTGGCCCCAGGCATCTAAAGGTACTGCGGCATAGCCATCCTTGACCCGGACGAGGTCTAAAGGTCCCGGGCTGAAGGTATCCTTACCGAGGGAGGCTACCACCTCGGTAGAAGACTGCGCATCGAGTATCCCCGCCCGTTCCCAGCCGATGGTGAAATCAATGGGATGGTACAACACATCGGGGAGAGACCTGGCGGCATACGCGGCCGTGACCCTTGCGGCCAAGAAATTCTCCTCTACAGGAATTATCCGGACGGCAATGCCAGTTTTTCTAATAAACCCACGAGCGATTTCCTGCTGGATGCAAAGACGGTCCTTCTCCACTTCCGTGGTCCAGAAAGTTATCTCATCCTTAGCGCTAGCCAGGTTACCACTCATTATTATGAGGCTGAGGATGGTCAATAGGGACAAGGTCGTTGTTTTCATTATTGTCTTACCCCTCCTGATTTGGTATCGTTCAAAAGTGTGTATATGGGACAGTTTAATAGAAACTGAAGTGCTTGTGTATGGTCGGTTTTTCTGTCATGATAACATGCCTCCATTAGCAGAAGAGAAAGGGGATATTTCATTCTTCGGTGTGTATTCGTATGCTATTTAGTGTCCGAACGAAAACTAGGATTTTTCGTTCAGATCAAGGAAGACGAAAATTTTAACCGCAGGAATACATTGAGTATTTCGAGGATTAAAATTTGAGTCTGACGTCCCGCCGAGGCGGGAGGCGAAAAAGACAGTTTTCGTTCAGGCACTATTTCCACATCAATGCAGGAACCCTTCACTCTCCTGGCCGATTTTCGCTTACCTCCACGCAATAGGTGCGTTTTGACTCCTGATACGATTTGATTGTGTAATTTATGTCCGGGTCAAGATCAAGTAGGATACGCAGCGTTTCGGAGTTGTAATGCAATTTTGACCGGACCTGCTTGATTATCTTTCCGTTTACAGGAATTTCGGGGCGACCGTCCCAGAAAGAGACATTCATAATGTGAATAGCGACTTTGGGGGCGGCTCCTCCCAGAACAAGGACAACCGGGGTGGTGTAATGATTCAGATCAATATATAGCCTGTCGATCCCCTTTTCACCAATTTGTAATTCAATCTTCTTTCCGATGATTTTAGAAGCCTTATTCTGGGCCGATTTGGCCCTCTCATCTGATGGGGGCGGGCCAATCTTGGCAACAAGTTTGCCGTCTTTATTCTCCGTATCCTTGTCGGTCTTTTTCGCGGTCCTGATTTTTTGGCCGGCTCGCCGTGCATGTGAAAGAGAGGTGCGGCCAGTATCGCCCGGTGTGGGGCAGATTTCAAATTTACAGAGTCCTAAGGGCTCTCCCAGTGGGCCCAGGATCTCGACACTCCAGTCTCCGATCTCTTGAGGACGAATGGTTTTTGAGCTGTATGTCCTCCAGTTATCGGATTTGACCACAAGACTGACCCGCGATCGCTCCCTGGCACCAAAACACCAGACATGAGTAACCGATATGGGGTTCAATGCGCCTACAATTCTCGTAAAGCAGTACAGTTTGCCTACATCAGATGGGAATTGAGTGTTACTACCCAGGCATTTTAGAGAAGAGATCTTCAGGCATATGGCCCCGTCAATTATTTTAAGGCGCCCGGCTTCTTCGCTATCAAAAGCTAAAGAAAAAGAGGCCCAAGAGAGGGTCAGGAAGGCTGACAGCAGCAGGGGGGAAAACAGCTTTTTCATGGTCAAAGTCTCTTGCAGAGATTGTCAAATTAATCACTCAACTACTTAACTAGTGTCCGAACGAAAACTAGGATTTTTCGTTCAGATCAA
>JACNIU010000015.1 GCA_014382905.1 Desulfobacterales bacterium | reverse complement strand
GCTGCATTTGAGTTGCACCTTTGCTGCCGCGATCAGTGCGCGCCTTTCCTCATCGTTAAGATTTAAGGCTCGATACAAATCTGCGGCCTGGAGAAATAGCTCGGCGCTCTTCTCATATCCACCCTGATCAAAATACTCCAGGGCAAGTGCAACTGTCTGCCGTGCCTCTTCTATCTCTACGTATGATGGTTCCCTTTCAGCTTTCCTGACCGTCTCCTGGATCTCATCCTTTGACAGTGAGCGCGTGGACCCGGCGCAGGCCGAAAGGCCAACTAACATGGAAACTGCTAAGACAAATACACTCAAGTTTTTCATTTTCATCAGATCCTCCTCTTTTTGGTTTAAGTAAACTTCCTCATTTGTCATGTGGGATCGCTTATGCGGACAAAGCCACACTTTCAGATGCCCATTCAAACTCGTTTTCCACAGATATGTCTTTGAAAAAGAGTAAAGAGCAATCTTCTAAATTGATGAAATAATCGCCATTCCCGCATGAACATGGCAAATCTTCCAACTTTACAAATTTTCCACATTCCACGCAGACAAGAATTCCCATATCTAAACTCCTCTGATACTTCATTTGCTTCCTCCTCTGCCGACAAAAAAAGCGCCAGGGTTGAGTGCTTGACGCTTTGAGCAGTTTATCTATTCACATCACGCAAAAAAGTCTGATGTGTCTACTGAAGTAGCTTTTCAAGTGACAGATAGCTTGGAACACTGCCTTGACAAGGCATCTTCCAACCTTTTATAGGCAGTCCATTTTAAGGGAAGTGAAGCATTGGTAGGTATTAAACCGCAGGAGCTTCCTGACGTCCCTTCATTCAGGTAATGCAGCCGACAACCTCCCATGCAAAGAGGCAATAGTTTACATTCCTGGCAATTGTCCGAAAAAAACTCATCGGGAATCCACTTATCAAACAACTCTTCCTTTACGAATTCCCCGTCTTCACTAATGAAACCGACCCTATTTTCCTTTTCAAAATCGCAGGTAGAGCATTTAAACACATCTCCATTATAGTTTACGACCGCCTGCTGCCTTCTTTCAGCGAAGCAGTATGTGAGTTTTCCAAGGCCGCTAGTGCCATCGGGCACCTGAAAACCCATCTTCTCCGCTTGTCGGTACACCTCAGCCATTTTTTCACCGATCTCAGTTTCTGTTAAGGCGTAACCGGCATCCAGCTTGCCGCTTCGAAAGATGGGCTCAAGGCTGACACGCACTCTTGACCTGTATTGAACAGGGATCATCTCATAGAGTTCGGGAATGGTGGACAGATTGCCAGCGTTGAAGTTGGAACGAATGGTAATCGATCTGTCTTTCAGTTGCCGGAGTAATCTCAGAGTATTTTGAAACACTCTCTTGAAGGAGCCCTTCCCGTTTCTTTGAGGACGTAGCATGTCATGATGTTCCGGCGGCCCGTCGATCGTAATCTGAAAATTATCGAAGCCGTTTGAGATAAGCTGTGATGCAATGCTTTCATCCAACAAATAGCCGTTAGTGGTCACATTTCCAAGCAGGCCAGTCCCGCTTTCCTGACAAAGCTGGTAAACCCTTTTCGCCACAGTCACCATCCCCTTTTTCGCCAGGAGAGGTTCGCCCCCAAAAAAGGAAAAATAGAGGATCTTGACTTTCGGGATTATGGTTGAAAGCCACCGCAACACAGATTCGGTTGTTGTTTGATCCATTAGGGATTTCTTGTGTCTTTCGTAGCAGTATCGACATGCGAAGTTGCAGTCCTGAGTCATCATGATGACAATGTCATATCGGTTTTTATCTTCGATACCCTGCTGACGTCTTTGTCGTAAGATGTTCAACTCGTCCACAGAATCGGCGATCAAAAACCTCTGCCTTATGAATTCATCCCTAAGTTGCTGAATGCTTGTAAGGCTTAGAGGCATGGAAAGGATGTTTTCAACTTCTCCCATGAGATTTTTCTCGAACTTAATCATTGCGCCACTTAAAGTATTATACAATAGACAGTATTGAGCATTGCTTTCAGGCAACAATAAATTGTAAAATGATACTTTCATTCCTGTGTTACCCCTTTCTGGGAGGTCACCCAAAAGGATGGCCTCCCACATTAGGCTGTTTCTTCATGCGGAAAGTTAGACCGCTCATAGAGCAACCTAAAATCACTTGCACCCGCAAAGATGTACCACACAGTACTCTGAGCGTTCCTTCATTCCCCGAAGGATCTCATCGGCTGTGGACCCTGGCAGCGTGGCAGACAGGATTTCCCGCTCGCTAAGACCATTCTGAACTACCTGGATCTTTTTCATGTAATCACCTCCTTTCTTCCCTTTAGATTTTTTAGAAAAAAAAGGCGGAACGTACTCCTGCATCCCGCAGTTCAACTCCCCATAAAACCCTATGCTTTCGCATGCATAAAAAAAGCTGCTGGAGTTGACCTCGCAGCAGCGTCTATTTCTTTTTTGGTTACACCCCTTGCACACCGAAAGGGGTGATGTTTGCTCGTCCCAGGCCGGTGTCGCCTACCTTAAAATTAGAGTGTTCGTTAGCGCCCTCCCTTTTTTATCTGGAAAGCTGAAACAGCTTTCTAACAGACTTTATTGCAACCAGAGGCTGAGGCAAAAAACACAAGTCTGTTTCGGCCCCTGGCTTAAGATCAGGAGTTCTATTTCTTGTGAAGTTTCTCCCAGGCCTTACGGTCAGTTTCGGAACTTGTCAATGGAAATGAGACACCTCCATTAAGAATTTAGTGTCGCAATGG
>JACNIU010000016.1 GCA_014382905.1 Desulfobacterales bacterium | reverse complement strand
CTCTCGGGGATGGTGGAAACCCCTCGCCTTCAGGCGAAGAAAAGGTTATAGTTGTCGCATTATGCGACTTTACAGACTTGGGGCACATACTAAGACGGATTTGAAAGTTCACCTGATATGGATCCCGAAATACCGAAAACGAGTATTGACGGGGCAGGTGGCTATTCGGGCAAGAGACATTCTCCGGCAGATCGCCTTGGAGCACGAGCTTGAAATTATCACGGGGAAAGTTTCCAGCGACCACGTTCATATGTTCATCTCCTACCGCCCGACGCAAAATGTGAGCAAAATCATGCAGTGGCTGAAGGGCATAAGCTCGCGAATATTACTGTCCGAATATCCCCACCTTCGTAAACAATTTTGGGGCAGGCACCTTTGGGCACGCGGATACCTGGCCGTCAGCTCCGGTAACATCACCGATGAAATGATCCAGCAGTATATCGAAGAACAAGAGGGTGAGCCTGTCACTGATGACAGTCGATTTCAAATCGACCCCTCTTGAACCCCTCGTCTTATAGACGAGGGTTGTTCAGTTTTGGAGCCACCGATTATGCGTATTTCTCTGATATGGCCAATGCTTGGGACTGGTGTGTCCTACACCAATATGATGACCTAAACAACCCTATAATGATCATCAGCACAAGCTTTGGGGGCGGAAGATATAGTGGTAATTGTGATAGTGCATACAGCCTTCTGACCCATGCTGCGGCCAATGCTATGGCCGCCGGAATGACCCTGTTTCTCTCTTCGGGAAACGATGGTTATTGTGATTCCATGGGTTATCCTGCTTGCCTTGACTCTGTAATCTCCGTAGGTGCTGTTTATGATGCGAATATTGGGAGAAATCCAACAACTGGATACGTTGGATGCATAAGCTACGGGTCTTGCGTGGGGACTCCGGACCCTGATCAAATTTGCGAAAAACTCTATATTGACGTTACCACAAATGTAGACCAAATATGCACGTACTCAAACAGTTCTAAGTTTGCAAGCCTGCTTGCCCCTTCCAATTGGGCTACGACGACCAAGCTGGGTGGTGGCTATTGGGACACTGCAAACGGTTTTGGGGGGACCTCAGCCGCATGTCCGTATGCCGCAGGTGCAGCTGCCTGTCTACAGAGTGCGGCTAAGGCCATCACTGGCTCATATTTGACACACCATCAAGTGAAAGCAACGCTTGTGGATACAGGTGACCTTATTACAGACGGAAAGGTTAACATTACCAAACCAAGGGTGAACCTGGGAGCTGCTGTGCCCACACTTTACAGCCTCATTGTCCCAACGGCTCCAACTATAACGGTGACAACATCTGGAGTTATTGCCACGGTTTCCTGGGACGCTGTAGCTCATGCAAATGGATATATCTTAAACTACACTCCCTATCCTTATACCGGTCCTGATTCAATCGTAAGAGTTGATAAGAAAACCCAAACAAGCGCTTCACTTGACCTTTGGAGAGGCGCTGCTTTTTACGTTGCTGTGCAAGCGTATAATTTCATTGGCGACAGCAACTATTCTAACATCGAGTATTTCATTATTGATTAAATCAGTGGTGACCCCCGGCTATGCCGGTGGGCTATTAGAGCTTAACATTTCCGGGAGTGGATGAAACCCTCTCTGGCGTAGCATTCGATAGCCGCGCAGCCCTGCCAGCGTGCCGGAGCGGTAAACTAAAAGCGACACTGATATAGCTGAAATGCAACAATTGTGTTTGAATCCTTCTCTTTCGTTCAATTTCATTCAATGCGAAACTTCCTATATTAATCTTGAATTTGAATATTTTCAAAAAAAGTGAAGAATTGATCTGCCAGTCTTAACCTGGAAATTTGGTTGATATACCCTCAGAAGACAAAATTCCCAAATACCAAATCAAACCCCTTGAATTTTCCACAAGCATCCAGTATTTTCTCCCATTATGCTCCAAAAAATCATATCAGGCGGCCAAACCGGGGCAGACCGGGCAGCTCTGGACGCCGCTATCAAATTCAACCTTCCCTATGGGGGGATGGGCATCGAACCCAAATTACCCCAGGAGATACCTACGACGGTTCCCGATCATAAGCGGGATGTGCTCCTCCAGGAAAGAGGGTCGTTTTTCCCCTACTGGGCCAGCGTCGGACCATAGATGGCGAAAAGACGGCGACACTTCTGATCACCCTTAAGAACGTGGTAGCTTGACATTATCCTGGCAATTTAGGATACGATTGGAATGAAACATTGCCTTGGGCAGCGTCCGGACGACATATGGTTCGTGTGGAGAGATGAAAATGGAGTACCAGCCGATAGGAATTATCCACACCCCATTCTCAAGGCCGGAGGGTATGCCCATTCAGCCTGCCGGCGCCGTGGGCATCACGGGTAGCGTCGAGGTACTTGAGCAGTTTCGTCCAGGCCTGAAGGATCTGGATGGCTTTTCGCATATCATTCTTCTTTATCAATTCCATCGCAGCCAGGGATTCAGTCTTGAAATCGTTCCTTTCCTGGATTCAAAGCCCAGGGGGGTTTTTGCGACCCGCGCCCCCAAACGCCCCAACCCTATCGGGTTATCGGTGGTCCATCTCCTCAGGATTGAACACAATATCTTATACATAGAGAACGTGGACATCCTTGATCGCACGCCACTGCTTGATATCAAGCCTTACATACCGGAATTCGATGCTCAAACAGAAGTCAGGACCGGGTGGCTGGAGCAAACGAAAAGGACCGTCTCCGAGAGGAGATCGGATGACCGATTCAAG
>JACNIU010000235.1 GCA_014382905.1 Desulfobacterales bacterium | reverse complement strand
GTACGTCGTCGAGCCCAGTTTATATTATTGGGCGACCGATAACGCAGTCCAAAATCTTTATCTGGAAGGTTATATCAGCAGTTAATCCTTAAGGAGCAAACCATGTTTGGATTAGGTCCCACAGAGCTGATCATCATTGCAGTCATTGTTCTCCTCATATTCGGCGCCAAGCGACTCCCGGACATCGGAAAAGGGTTGGGAGGAGCTATCAGGGAGTTCAGAAATGTGAAAAAGGAACTAAGCTCGGATACCACTGACAACAAAGATGAAAAAGAACATGAGGTGAAAACAGAGGGACCTCCCCTCTCCCTGGAGGCCAAAATGGCCAACAAGATTCTGGAACAGGTGCCGGGCGTCAAAAAGGTCATGGACGTGAAGAAAAAGGCGGACACCGTCAAAAATCTACTCAGGTAAGGTCATGCTGCAAGAAATCGCAGGTGAACTCCCTCTCGACACTCCCACATCAAAAGAAATTGAGGATATCCCCTTTCCGGTAGATATGACCGACCTTTTCCTGAACCCGACCCGGGTCCCTCCGGTGGTGGATCAGGCGATCGAAATCGGGGTCCACACCATATGGATGCAGTTGGGCGTGGTCCACAATGAAGCAGCTCAGAAGGCCAGGGAAGCAGGCATCCATGTGGTCATGAACATGTGCATCATGAGGGAGCACGAGAGATTAAGTTTGGCTCTCAACCGATAAAGGCAACCATCTCTATCTCTACCCTCGCGCTCAAGGGAAGAGCCGCCACTTGAAAGGCGCTTCGTGCCGGCGGGTCCGACACAAAGTATGTGCCATATATCGAGTTGAACTCCGCAAAATCATTGATATCGGCTAAGTATACGGTCGCCTTTACCACCCTGGAGAAATCGGCCCCGGCGGCCGCTAACACCGCCTTCAAATTCTCCATAACCTGACGGGCCTGTTCCCGGATCCCTCCCTTTACGAGCTTCCCTGTAGCCGGATCGATGGCCACCTGGCCGGATGTAAACAGATAATTGCCGGCCTGGATTGCCTGGCTGTAAGGCCCGAGTGCTTCAGGCGCTTTGTCAGATTGTATAACCTTTTTCATAGTGCTCCTTTTCTTCTTCTTAGCCCCTTCTTCTCCGACCGCGTACTCTTCCATCGCCATTTCGGCTAATTTGTATTTCTGCACCTTTCCGCTCCTGGTCATCGGAAAACCAGCGACGATCTTGAAGTAATGCGGCAATATGCTTTCATTCACATAGTCCTTTGTATATGCGGCCAAAGAGATCTCTGAAATTCTGGACCCTTTCTTCAACTTTACCCAGGCGGCTATCTCCTGGCCCTTTTCAGGGTGCGGGAAGCCGAAGACCTGGACTTCAGATATTTCGGGATGTTTATATATCACCTCCTCAATCTCTACCGGATAGATCTCGACCCCATCTCTGACAATCACATCTTTCAGGCGGCCGGTAATCCTTAAATAGCCATTTTCGTCCATTTCCCCCAGGTCGCCTGTGTGAAACCATCCGTCCCGGTCGATGGCGGATGCGGTAGCCCCAGGCATCTTGTAGTATTCCCTCATCAGAAAGCCTTTGGTACAGAGTTCTCCAGGGGTCTTCGGGGGGAGGTCTTCCCCAGTGGCGGGATCCACAATCTTGACCTGGTTACAGGCCAATGAGGTCCCGATGGTCCCGACTCTCAAGTCGATAGGGTCATCAGGATGGGTCATGGTAACCCACGAAGAAGTCTCCGTAATACCGTAGGCCACGGTAATATCTGAGACACCCACATCTTCCACAAGCCGCTTCATCAATTCCATGGGGCAAGGGGCCCCGCCAACAATCCCTCTGATGACCGGCTCCCACCTCTTTTTCCGAAACTCCGGGTGATCCAGGAGTGCAATAAACATTGACGGCGAGCCGTAAACAGCCGTGCATTTTTCCTTATGAATCGCATCCAGTATCTTAGGCGGGTCAAAGGTCTCACATGGCATGATGAGGGCTGCCCCTCTGATAAGCCCGGAGAGTGCGATGCAGGTGTTTCCAAACATATGGAAAAGAGGGAAGAAGAGACAGATCCTATCCTTATATGTAATCCGCTGGCGTTCGGTGGAAAAAATCGACTTATTGATCAACCCCAGATGATCAAGAACAACCCCTTTTGGCTTTCCCGTTGTACCTGAAGTATACATGATCGCCACAGGATCCTCAGGGTTGATCATTTTTTCCATTTTACCCAGCGATTCTACGGCAACATCCTCTCCCATGGCTGTAAGTTCGGTCCATGGAAGCGTCTCGGGAAAGGTTTCATCCCCAATCACAATAACATTATCAAGTGAAGCAATGGTGTCCTTTGCGTAAAGTACTGTATTCAGGTACTCCTCGTCCTCCAGGCCTTTCGAAACGATAATTCCCTTACATTCCGACTGCTGGAGGATGAATTGAAGGTCAGCCCTCCCGGCCCCCGGATCAACCGGGACCGTAATGGCGCCCAGCCTGCTGAGGGCCAACATGGATATCAACCATTCCGGAATATTGGGGGCCCACAGCGCCACCTTATCGCCGGGCTTAATTCCGATACGCATAAGCCCCCTTGCGGCGCGACTCACTTCCCACGACAATAGGGCATAGGTAAACCTGACGCCCTTTTCTGTGTGGACAAGGGCATCACGATCAGGATACTCTTGTGATATTTTCTCTAACATCCCTCCGATAGTATTTCTGACATATTCCATAAATTGCGTCTCCTTTTCCATAGGCCTCTGAACCTTGCACCTTGCACCTTAATTACATATATCACTAATGGCAAAATACGACAAGCACGGATCACTCAGGACTCTTGGCCCTTGAAAACCCGCTATGAACCATTATATACAGGGATTGTCAAATAGTTGAATCGTTGAGTTGGGAAAAATCTCCTGCCTGGCGGGACTCAACCACATCGAACGTCCAGTTTTTAGGCAAACGGAACAAATATAAACCATGACAACTACTCAGCCACTCAACGAGGTCTGAAGAAATGAGTTTAGTTACATTAATAAGAATTTCCCTTAACTTTTTTGAAAGGCAGATCTTCAGAGAGATCGGGCTCCAGGTGGAACCGGGGGACAGGATAGGCTTGGTGGGCCGCAACGGCTCTGGAAAGACAACCCTGCTCAGGATCATCACAGGCGAAATCACTCCTGACAGCGGTGAGGTAAGAATTGCAAAGAGATCTCGCATCGGTTATCTGCCCCAGGATGTCCACGAAACCATATCGGGTCCCCTTCTTCAAGCCGTTCTTGACTCTATCCCCGGCCGGGTAGAACTCGAAAACGATCTCAAACGGGCAGAGACATCTCTCAGGACCAAATCCGATGAACAGGACCAGGCCAGTCTGGGAAAAAGGATCGCTGATATACACCAGGAAATAAACCGGTTAGAACAGGAGTTCCCCCGTCACCAGGCGGAAAAGATCCTGGCAGGTCTTGGTTTTGAGACGGCTGATTTTACCAGGCAGGTTTCCTCTTTAAGCGGCGGATGGAAAATGAGAGCCGCTCTTTCAACACTTCTTTACCAGAAACCGGACCTGCTCCTCCTTGATGAGCCCACCAATCATCTTGATATTCCGTCTGTCAGATGGTTAGAGGAATTCCTGCACAACTTCAAGGGGGCCATGATCCTTGTCTCCCATGACCGGGAGTTTCTCAATCGGCAGATCAGGAGCATTGTATCTTTTGAAACAGAAAGGATGAGATCTTACAACGGCAACTACGACTTCTACCTCAAGGCCCGCGAGGAAGAGGTAAGGTCATTGGAGGCAAAGGCCCGAAACCAGGAACAGAAAATAAGAGACGCGCAGAAATTTATCGAACGATTCCGCTCCAAGGCCACCAAGGCGAGACAGGCCCAGAGCAAGATAAAATTGGTTAAGAAGATGGATCTGGTCGAGACCCACCGAAAGGAAAAAACCATTCATTTCTCATTTCCTGAAGTGGCAAGAGCCGGAAAAGAGGTGGTGTCCATCGAAGGCGTTTCAAAACGGTTTGACGACAACATCCTCTATGAGAACCTTGATCTCAGGGTCTTGCGGGGGGAAAAAATCGCCATTATCGGTCCCAACGGTTGCGGCAAAACCACCTTGCTGAAATTAGTTGCCTGCGAAATAGAACCGGACAGGGGTAAAATATCATTCGGCCATGAGGTCCATTTCGCCTACTTTGCCCAGCACCACTCGGACCTCCTCAATCCCCAAAAAACCGTGGTCGAAGAGGTCTACCAGGTAGTTCCCCATGCCAGTGTCGGTTTTGTGAGATCGGTTTGTGGTGCTTTTCTCTTTTCAGGAAATGACGTGGACAAGCCCATTGCGGTCCTTTCTGGCGGAGAAAGGGCCCGGGTCTCTCTTGCAAAGCTTCTTGTAAGACCCGGTAATTTCATGCTGATGGATGAGCCCACCAACCATCTTGATATCGAGTCGTCGGAAACACTCATCAATGCATTGGCAGGGTACAGCGGGACACTGTTGTTTGTATCTCACAACCAGTCCTTTGTTAATAGACTGGCGACAAAGATATGGGATATCAGAGGCCGGGGGATCATAGAATATCCGGGCAATCTGAACGAATACTATGATCACCTTGTCAAGGCCGAAAAAACCTCACCCCTACTCTTGAAGCGGGAAGAGAACCAAAATTTCCCCAAAAAAAAGAAACCGGATCGAAAAAAGGAAAAAAGGGAAAGAGCAGAAAAAAGGCAGATCATCTATGAAACCCTGAAACCGATCCAGAACCACCTTGAACGTATAGAGGAAAAAATCGGCGCCCTTGAATCAAGACAGAAGCAAATGGAAAAAATGCTTGCAGATCCTGATGCTTTCGGAGATAAAGAGATAAGTGTGCCTCTTCTGACCGAATACAAAGACATCAGAGAGGAATTGGACAGACTCTTCACCAGGTGGGAAGCGGGTAATGACAAACTGGAGTCCGCGAAACTGAAACTGGGGCTGAGGGATTGATGATTGAAGATTGATAATTGTCGATTGGCGATTGATGACGCCGAAAAAAGATGCAAAATTCACGAGAAGTTAAGATGAGAATAAGAGATAAACACAAGACCCTGTTAAAGACCTTAGGACTTGATGATAAGGATTTCGAGCGCTTTGACGGGAAATTTGTGCGCTATGAATATGACGAAAAGAGAGGGGTACGGATCTACGATCCTTATTACGAGACCTCTTATAATGAATATATCGGAATCGACGGCTGGAGTGCCTGGAGCGATGAAAAAGACACCTTTATGAGCGATATTCTAAAACCTACCCGCGATGTGCTCCGCCGGAGAGAGGCATCCGGTGTTAAATCGGACCCCAAAGAGATTTCGGAAGCCTTAGAGAAAAAATTCAGAACAAAGCCCAATAGCGATCCCGAATAACTCCAACCTGTGTGGCCAGGACCGTGAACCTCTCGCAATATGTCAAGACATTAAAGGCCCACCCGGGTTTCCGCGACGCCTTCGTATATCACCGTTACCTGCCGGCCCGCAAGCCGGACTTTGGCCCTCAACTCAGCTTTCATGCCGATGTCCGGGAAACCATGAAAGACCTCGGCCTTGTCAGGCTCTACAGTCACCAGACAGAGGCCATCAAACACCTGAGGAATGGGTCGAATCTCCTGGTGGCGACAGAAACGGCAAGCGGAAAAAGCCTGATTTATAACGTCACGGTCATTGAGGAAATCCTGAAGAACAGGCAATCCAGGGCCGTGTACATATTTCCCCTTAAGGCCCTGGAGCAGGACCAGTTGAAAAACCTCTCATCGTGGCTGACGAGAATCAGAAGCACAAAAATCTCGGCCGAAATCTACGATGGAGATACCACCCCCTACCGTCGCAAGAAGATCAGGGAAAAGACTCCCGGGATTCTTCTCACCAATCCCGACATGTTCCATCGAGGAATCCTGGCCTATCATCAAAGCTGGGAGACCCTCTTGCGAAATCTCTCCTTTGTGATATTAGACGAGGTCCACACCTATCGAGGCATTTTCGGGTCACACCTTAATCAGGTCATCCGGCGGTTAAAGAGACTGTGTCAGCTCTACGGTTCGTCCCCCAGATTTATCCTCCTGTCAGCCACCATCAGCAACCCCAAGGTCTTCGGTGAGAGACTGATCGAGGAAAGGCTCGAAGTGGTCCGGTCATCCGGGACCCCGAGGGCAGGCCAGCATTTTCTCTTTCTCAATCCGGAAGAAAGCCCCAATTTCTATGCGGCCAAACTCTTTGTTGAATGCATCCGCAACGGCTTCAGGACCATTGTCTTTACCCAGGCCAGAAAGATCACCGAACTGATCCATCTCTGGGTCTCCCAGTTATCTCCCGAACTCAGGAAAAAGATCAGTTCCTATCGCGCCGGTTTTATGCCCGAGGAAAGAAGGCGTATTGAAAAAAAGCTGGCGGACGGCAATCTCCTGGGCGTGGTTTCAACCAGTGCCTTGGAGATGGGAATCGATATCGGATATCTTGATATCTGTCTGTTGGTGGGTTATCCCGGCACGATCATCAATACGTGGCAGAGGGGGGGACGGGTGGGTCGGTCGGGGAGGGAATCGATGGTGATCCTGATCGGAAAGTCGGATGCCCTGGATCAATATTTCATGAAACATCCGGACGATCTCTTTGAAAGACCCTTTGAGGCGGCTGTCCTGGATCCGGACAACCCGTATGTGATTGAGGCCCATCTCCCCTGTGCGGCGGCAGAGATCCCCCTTACCCTCAGGGACGAAACATTCTGGCCTGGCGACCTTATCGGACATCTCGAGAAACTGGAAAGAGAGGGGCGCCTGAACCGGACGGCCGAAGGGGAGCCTACGTGGTTTTCATCAAAGCGGAACCCCCAGCTCTCGGTCAATATCCGTTCCGCAGGAGAGACCTATTCGATCTTTGAAAGGGAGACCGGACAGGCGATTGGAACCGTCGACGGAATCCGGGCATTTAAGGAATGTCATCCGGGCGCCATCTACCTCCATCGGGCCCGCCAGTACGAGGTTGACCGGCTGTTAATAGACAAAAAAGATATTGTCGTCCACCGCTCTAACCTCAAGTATTTTACACGAACCCGGAGCGAAAAGGACACCGAGATCATCAAGGTGTATCGCAGCAGGCCCAAGGGACAGTTCCTTGTGCGGGAAGGGAAATTAAAGGTTACCGAAGTAATCACCGGTTATGAAAAGAGGGCATTACCGGGCCAGGGCCTGATAGGGGTCTTCGATTTAGACCTCCCCCCACAGATCTTTGAGACCATCGGGTTCTGGATTGAAATAGAACCGGCACTGAAAAGGTTTGTGGAAGGAAAAGACCTTCATTTCATGGGAGGGATCCACGCCATAGAGCACGCTGCTATCGGCATCTTCCCCCTCTTTGCACTCTGTGACAGGAATGACATCGGGGGGATATGCTATCCTTATCACCCTCAGGTAGGCAAAAGCGCCATTTTCATCTATGACGCCTATCCCGGGGGCGTGGGCCTGGCGCAGAGAGGTTTCGATGCGATTTTAGAACTCCTTGAAAAAACCTTAGAGATTGTAAAAGGGTGTAAATGTGAGGAAGGGTGTCCCTCCTGCATCCACTCACCCAAATGCGGTTCAGGCAATAAACCGTTGGACAAAGGGGCCGCCCGTCTGATCCTTGAAGGGCTGCTGGGACATATCCCCCTGAATCAGATGACAGATGAAGACGAACAGGATGAGCCCGGACTTTTTTCCGATCAGGAGCAGCCGCCTCCGGAAGAGAGTCAGGGCCCCCGGATCATTTACCTTGACCTTGAGACGCAAAAGACCGCCCAGGACGTGGGTGGCTGGCAAAACACCCACCTGATGAGGATCTCGGTAGCGGTTCTCTTTGACAGTATTAAAAACGATTTTTTGGTATACAGTGAAGACAGCATTGATGAGCTGCTGGATCATCTCACAAAAGCGGATCTTATCGTTGGGTTTAATATCAAGAGATTTGACTATAAGGTCCTGGGCGCCTATTCCGAAAAGGACCTCAAGGCCCTGCCCACGTTTGACATCTTAGAAGATGTTCACAAGCGCCTCGGGTTCAGGCTCGGGCTCGATCACTTAGCCAAAGAGACATTGAATAAGGGAAAAACCGCCGATGGTCTTCAGGCAGTGGAATGGTTCAGGGCCGGAGAAACGGAAAAATTGGCCGAATACTGCCGCCACGACGTTGAAACCACCAAAGACCTGTTCCAGTACGGCCTCAAAAACGGACATCTCATTTACAAAAAGAAAGGGGCCGATAGGAGATTAAGACTCTTAGTTGACTGGAAACTAAATAAGTTGGTAAGCTGATAAGGTGCGGGTTACGGGTTACGAGTTGCGGGCTCGAATTCTAATCCAAACCGACCTATCGCAACTTTAGATCACTTTAGACACTTCTCATGAAGGCATTCGAATGTAAAATGTGCGGTGATTGCTGCTACGGTGAAGGGGGCATCTTTCTTGCGGAAAAAGAGCAGGAAAAGATCGCCCGCTTCTTAGGGGTCAGCAGAGAAGGTTTTCTCTCCAGATTTTGTGAACAAAAACATGGGCGAATTTATATCAAAACGGGGGAGAACAACTTCTGCATATTTTACGAGAAGGGGAAAGGCTGCGCAATTCATCCAGTCAAGCCGGCGCGCTGCTCTCTATGGCCCTACTACCCTGCAAACATCAACGACAAGGACACCTGGGGGATGGCGAAATGGGCCTGCCGGGGCATTAACCGGGAGTGTTCGTTTGAGGAGTTTGTAATGGAATCCAAATCCGCAAAAAAATGAACCTGATAAGCGCATTAGCCGATATCATATATCCCCCGAGATGCCCCATCTGCAAGGAATTCCTGCACAAAGGCCGTTCGATAAGAGATGGTGATCCTCTTTCATTTTGCCCGACCTGCACGGCCGATTTTCGCCCTATCACTTCACCCTTGTGCCCCATATGTGGCACTTTGTTTTCTTCAACCCTTGAAGAAGATCATCCCTGTGAAGACTGCCTGAGAAAAAGACCGTTTTATGAGGCCGCTTGGGCCCCTTACCGTTACGAGGGAGCGATCTTGAATGCCATTCACCAGCTCAAATACGGTGCGAAGAGCTTCCTGGCCGATTTCTTAGGGCCACGCCTGGCCCGATTTACTGAAAACCGGTTCAAGGTCCCGGGTCCTCTCTTGACCATGCCTGTTCCGCTCCACCCCAAGAGACTGCGGGAGAGGGGGTTCAACCAGAGCCTCCTCTTGGCAAGGCATGTGGCCAAAGGGCTGCAGATCGACCTGGACTTTTTATCTTTAAGAAGGATAAGATATACCATGCCCCAGACAAGTCTTGCAAAAAAGAAGAGGCAAGAAAACGTCCGGGGGGCCTTCCAGTTAAAACGGCCGGAAGCAGTCAGAGGAAAAACCATCCTCTTGGTGGATGACGTGGCAACAACGGGAAATACCCTGAATGAATGCGCCGTTGCACTTAAAAGGGCAGGTTCCAAAAAGATTTATTGTGTTACCTTGGCAAGGGCTGTCAGATAACCGTCCACATAACCCAGAATGCAAAACCCGAAACGAAGCCTTTGAAAAAGGTGCAGATTCCTGGATGGAGACCTACCATAACAAGATAAAAACTCTTGAAGCGGCAAGAGACGAATGCGACCGGATCAAGAGATCGGGGAAGCGGGTCGTATTTACCAACGGCTGCTTTGACATCCTCCACCCCGGTCATACCCGCTATCTGTCTTCTGCCAGGGGACTTGGGGACTTTCTTGTGGTTGCGGTCAACAGCGATCATTCTGTCCGCATCATAAAGGGGTCGAAACGGCCGATCCTTGCGGAACAGGCAAGAGCCGAGCTGATCGCTGCCCTCGAATGTGTGGATCTGGTGCTGATCTTTGACGAGGATAATCCTCTCCGGGTGATTCAGAATCTGCTGCCCGACATCCTTGTAAAGGGCGGTGACTGGTCCGAAGACGAAATCATAGGCGCCGATGTGGTAAAAGCCGCAGGGGGCCGCGTCATGCGGATTCCCTTTGTAAAGGGCTTTTCAACCACCGACATCATAAGAAGGGTTGTGGATTTATCCACTTGAAAAAAGCCTCCGGGTACTTAAATTGGCGATTGCCAGATTATTCGATCTCTGACAGATTTAAAAGTTATGCCTTTTGCGCCCATAGCTCAGTTGGATAGAGTGACGGACTACGAATCCGTAGGTCGCAGGTTCGAATCCTGCTGGGCGCACCAGTAATTTCAGGGAGTTGCGGCAAATAGCCAAAAGTCCTTTTTTCTTTGAAACCCGTTTTTAGTCAAAATTTAGACAAAAAACCAAAACCTGACACCTCATATGCAATAATGGAAATGATATTGAAGGGGCTATAGATTCCCGTGTCCCTGGTTGAATTCCTGGTCTTGGCACCGATAAAATTAGGCACTTATGGCAAACCGCTGTCGGTGCTTTTTTCGTTGTAGGCCACTTTGGTACGCTATATTTTTTTTCAGTGCCCTTTTGGGATAAAAAAAGCGGCATGCCCTGCCCAGGTGACCAAGAAAAAGCGTGTAACCAGAAGCGAAGCCAGGCTCAGGGATGACATGGACTGGTCCCGGGCGCCGCCACCCGATGAAGGCCCAGGATAAAAACACAACTTTTTTTTTGGGCAGCTGAGAAACGTCCGGACGCGGCTACAAGCCCCCAGCCCCTGACAACCCGAGCACCGTCTCGGAACCTTGGCAAAACCACATGGATAATAGGCAAGGGGTGAAGGTGCCCTCACATGCGTTCCCGTGAGAGTGCGTATACTCCATACCGAATGCAGTGAAATACAAGCGAAGTCTTTGGCGCTTTATCTTGGCCCGTGTTTCACTGCAAATTGAAGAATACCTTCCGTTACGCCTCCGGCGGGGAACCCGAAGGGCATGAGAAAGGCTGGCCATGCGGCACAGTTACAATGCTTTACTGTATCTGTGGCGTGTGGCCTTCCGATACTGTTATACGGTAAGCATTTCGTTTGGGCGCTGTTTGCCGAAACGATATGCTGGCTGTTGGACATATCAATGATTTGTCCGATCGTGTGGTTGTATTTTTCAACCGTATGATATGCTTATTGAAAGGTGGGGTTTAGCTATAATAGGCCCCAAAATATACGTGATAAAACAGTTGGGGTCCATGCCGCTGTTTGCATGGAGCGTATCTGTTTTAAATTAGACGCCCTGCTTGGAGTGCCCAATGGTAGGGAGACTCAACTTTTTCCCTACGATTGGGCCGGAAGATCAGCAGGGCGGAATGGCGAAGCCTTCCTTGCCTAACCTTAAGCGAAGATTTTACCCAACCTCTTATTTACCCAACGTACAAAGAAAGCAGAAAGAAGATTCCCCCGGCTGCGCCGATGGTGCCGCGTGAAATGCGGCAAGCGGGGTGGAGGGCGTCCGAGGCGCCTGAAAGGGGAGCCCCCTTGGGGGCAGATGGGTTGGGTTGGCGGGGGGCTATAAATGGTGGCATATGGGTGGATTTTACCTGGGCGCTGTTTGACCAGGTAGCATCCACCTATATGCCTTCCGATGTTTTTGAATTGATGGGCTGTGGATGCTTATCGCGTGGTTGCTGTTTAACCAAGCGATAAGCATCCATGGGCTAATTCCATAATGCCCGGCCTCCTGGACGGAATTGGCGTAAGCCTTCCGGAGTAATGGTGTAAAATGGTGGTGTTTCATGCTGTTGTTTAGCATGGGGCACGACCATTTTATGCCGATAGCGAGACTTAACGTGAGCCGGTCATGTTTCCCGCTGCTGTTTAGCGGATAACGTGAACGGGGCACGCCGGCCTCCTGGACGGAATAACCAGAAAGGAGTGAGAAAAGAACGCTTTAATTCCCTGGAGCGCCCACAGTTTACTCTGATCTGGTGCGGAGGTGCGAGCGTTTAAGGTAGAGGACGGGAAACGTAGGATAAAACAAAACCTGTCTTCTGCCTTAAACGCTCGCATTCCGCAGCAACCCGGCCTACGGACGGAATTTGGCGAAGCCTTAATAAAAGGGGGGACATGGACTTAACGCATTACAGGTAAGTCCTCGTCCCCCTCCTTAAAGCGGCCTCCCGGCCAAGATATGGCGCAAGCCTTTTTAAAACAGACGTGTAGGCCAGGTGTTCGTTATGCGCGAGTGTAGTTCGAGCGCATATACGCACGCCTGACCGGAACACCGAACTGCAGGGCTGGTGGGCGGCGTGGATCTGAGCGAGCTTGGGCGATCTGGCATTTAGGCGAGGAGCGCGTGGGCATTTTGCTTTACAAATTGACTTTTTCTATGTTACCGTATTTCCAGAAATATACGGTTCTACACACCCCATTCATCGGCCAAAAAGCTTCAAGAGATTAAGAGAGAATCTGAAAGCGATCATACCTTGAGATACGGAATCAGATATCTCAGGTTCACCTAATCTATCCGAATTGAGGATATCACAGCTTTTTTAGTTTGCTGATATGTTTGGCTTCTGGTAAAATATTAGCTGTCTGAGTCGGCATAATCAGCCAGAATAGGCAGTGGTTTTATCCAAGCTTGGGGGTGCGGAATAAACATTAGTTTTATCCGCATTGCTGTTTTCGACGTAAGTCTTTGATACTGGACTTCCGAGGGGTTTTGTTGAGTACCGAATGAAATGTGCAATTATTGGATAATGGTTTTTCCGGTAATCGGGGCTAAACCTAACAAGCTGAAGTCAGTAATCAGCATGAGGTATGAAAAGTTGATACTTTTTTATGAGAATGACACCCCCCTTTCCCAACTGCATCGCAAGCTCCTCCTTTTCGATGCAAAATATCCCTTGACAAGCAAAAACAGACCCCTATACTTCAACTCCTTGAAAGTAATGACTTATCCAAACGTAATTTGATTGAAATTGTTCATTAGTCTGGTGAATACCAATAAAATACGCATTTTTTTCTTTATTTTGGGCATCGAATTCAGTTATAATATGGTTAAATCGGAAAAAAGGGGAAACATGGATAAAGAAAAAAGAGACCGCCGAATGGGGTTAATAGCAGCACTTGAAAAAGAAAGAGGCTCAAGAATATTATGTTATTTAACGAGTGACCGAAGGAACCTAGTAGCACAAATCGCTAAAGATGCTCTTCCGTACATTTATGAACACCTGAAGATATTCGGTCATGTCCAAAAAATAGATCTTTTGCTTTTCACAAATGGTGGCGATACACTGGCCGGTTTCGGCATAGTTAACAAAATAAGAGAATTCTGCGAACAATTTGGAGTACTCGTCCCATTTAAGGCGTTGAGTTGTGGAACATTGATATGCCTTGGAGCTGATCAAATTATAATGAATGAAATGGGGACATTGTCTCCAATCGATCCGTCAGTTGGTTCTGAATACAATCCTATTGGTCGGCCTGGTACGCCTCAAGTCGGGCAGCTATTACCTCTCAGCGTTGAGGACGTTGCAGCATTCCTGAAGTTTGCGAAGACAGAAGGACAAATCAATAACTTAGAAAATGTTTTTTTAAAATTAGCATCGGAAGTCAACCCAATTGCGTTAGGTCGAGCATTCAGAGCGCGAGAACAAATAATTATGCTTGGGCAAAAACTTTTATCGACCCATCGTGAGAAACTAAGTGCTCTTGAAACAGAAA
>JACNIU010000017.1 GCA_014382905.1 Desulfobacterales bacterium | reverse complement strand
GTGCCAGCCGACAAGGAATAGGCGCCGTTATGGGAGACAAAGGGGTAAAGGCGATCGCTGTTCGTGGAACAAAGGACGTCAATATTGCCCGACCGGCTGAATTTATAGAGCTTTGCAACGAAGTGCTGGAATATATAAAAGTCCGAAATGAACATCCGATTCCGGGTGTAATGCCCATTTTAGCAGGGCTTGGGTCACCACAGGAGATGAAAGTCCATGATGAGAAGTGGCACACCGAGAATTTCATGTGGGGAAATTCCCGCGTCCGCAGAAAAGGTTTTTGGAACGAGGAAATCGCAAAGGAGTGGACGGAGACTATGGAAAATGCGCGGACGCGGCTGATCAGTTGCTATAACTGTCCGATGAAATGCGGGGCAACACTTTCCATGCCAGGACTTCCAACATACATGATGAAATGCTTCTCGAAACTGACGTATACACTGGCGGCCTATTCAGACCTGGATTTTGGTTTAAAAATCGCTCAACGTGCTACGGAATATGGAGTGGACAGTTACTCAACCCCGCAAGTTATGGCCTTCGCCCTTGAACTTTACGAAAACGGCATTTTATCTGACGATGACATGTCGGGAATGCCGCCCGATAACGAGGGGAGATTTTACTGGTTACTTGACAGAATTGTTCGGCGGGAAGGGATAGGAGATGTTCTGGCCAATGGTACGTATTGGGCGGCCAAAGAGATTGGTAAGGGCGCGGAAGCATATGCTCATAATAATATTAAAAAACATGAGCAGCTGCCTCTCAAGCTATCAATGCTGAATCCCATTTATTTCCTTATGTATTCTACCGGCGAGAAGATAAACATTACCCAAATTGAAGGGCAGTTCCCCCAGGCGCCTTTTGCTACGATGGAGGAGAGAGAAGAGTTTGTAAAGGATTGGATCCAGGTTCCTGATGAAAAGTTTAAGCAATATCTTCTGGACTGGGAATTTCGCGGAGAACGCTCAAATCCATATTACCCAACTGTTGAAATGTCCTGTGAAATTGTCGACTGGCAAGAGATGATGCACTACATTGATGACGCCTTAGGGATGTGTGCCGGTTTGTCATCATTTCCCCTGAAGCCTCCGTATCATATACACAATTACCCGGAATTTATCTCATCAGGTGCCGGGATCGATATGGATGAAGCCAAACTAACCCAGGCAGCCAAAAGGTACCGAACTTTAGTTCGGGCCATTAATATCAGAAGAGGTATGAGACGAAAAGATGAGAAGCCTCCGGAGAACCACTGGAAGAAAAGATTTCCCGAACTTGAAAAGGAGCTCTTAGATACGTATTACAGATTTAAGGGGTGGAATAATCAGGGTATTCCTACTAAAGAGTCTTTAAATGAATTGGGTTTGGATTACGTATTCGAAGACTTCGAAAAGAGGGGGGTCTATTCAGATAATGGTGATACACCTTCCAAAGAGACCTCGGCGGAAAAAGAGAAGGAGGTGTAGCCGTGGGTGAGAAAAAAAAGAAAATCGTTAAAACCATAAAAGTGAATGCTGACGAATGCAATGGTTGCCGGGCCTGTGAGGTCATCTGCTCCGCCTTTCACTCTTTGCCGAAATATAGCGGCAATAACCCGGCAAGATCCCGTATTCGGGTGGTTCGTGAACCACTAACAGACATATATGTTCCTGTATTCGCGGGTGAGTATACTGCAGCCGAATGTGCGGGCAGAGACAAATATGTGATTGATGGAAAGGAATACGAAGAGTGTGCCTTCTGCAGGGCTTCCTGCCCATCCAGGGACGAGTTCAAAGAACCCGATTCCGGTCTCCCTTTGAAATGCGATATGTGTGAAGGCGAAGAAGAGCCCTTGTGTGTCAAGTGGTGCCTGGTTGATGCCCTGACTTACGAAGAAAGGGAAGAGGAGGAAGAAGAAGAAGAAAGTCCGGAGGAGATGGAGATCGGATTGGAAGCATTGGCAAACAAGTACGGATTGGACAAGATAACCGAATCCCTTGCCCGGATGTCTATGTCAAAAAGGGGCTGAAACATTAAGAGGTTTAAGAAAGACATTGGAGACTGTAGCCGACTACAAAGAGATCATAGATGTCATAAAAGCGAGCGGTGGAGACGCCTTCAAAAGATGCTTTCAGTGCGGATTATGTGATACGGTTTGTCCGTGGAACAGGGTTAGAACCTTCAGTATGCGCAAGCTGGTCCGACAGGCCACTTTCGGTTTTACTGAGATAGAAAGTGAAGAGATGTGGCTTTGCACGACCTGCGGAAGATGCCCTCAGCAGTGCCCCAGGGACGTAAAACAGATCGAATCGGGAATCGCATTACGTAGGGTTGCCACGGAATATGGGGTCTTTCCAGCTTCTGTCAAGCCTGTCCGCACCGCGAGCGGAAGCCTCATTGGCGAAGGTAACCCCATTGGTGAAAAACGAGAAAAGAGGGCAGATTGGGCAAAAGGCCTTTCTGTAAAAACATTCACCGAGGGGATGGACGTTTTATATTTCCCCGGCTGCTACCTCAGCTATGATCCAAGATTGAAAAAGGTCTCTACTGCCACAGCGAAAATTCTCAACGCTGCCGGGGTAGATTTCGGGATACTGGGCGCCAAGGAGAATTGCTGTGGAGAAAGCATCCGCAAGACGGGTGATGAGGAATTGTTCAAACGCTTAGCTAAGGAAAACATCAAGACATTTATCGATCAAGACGTAAAGAAAATCCTTGTTTCTTCCCCCCATTGCTACCACACCTTCAAAAACGAGTATCCCGAATTTA
>JACNIU010000305.1 GCA_014382905.1 Desulfobacterales bacterium | reverse complement strand
CAAGTCCGGATCTGTGCGGGGGGTGCCGGGTAACCGGCATTCCTACCGCGACTAAGAAACTAAGCAACTAACATTTAGCCAGATTTATTCACTTTTTTATGGACGTCCCCAAGTATATTACTGGGCCGAAATTATGAATATATTCAAAAAGAGTTAATAAGGGTCAAGAGTAGACCCCTTTACATTCATTGTGGTTACCAAGGATAGGAAAGGGATGAGTCCCATGGACGTTGTTGCGGCTTAACCATGGTCGTACAGGAGCAGCAAAAGACCATAAGTGAACTGAGCAAAAAAGTAGCCGAACTCCAGGCCTGAGCAAGATCGGAGAAGGTGCCATAGACATTCCATATGGGTTACCTCTTGATCATCAACCTCAACAATAAAATCAATGACGATTGGTAATGGTCAAGGGGGCGGTCACCACTGAGCATAAGATTATACAATAGATGATGTGTATAAGGGGGGAATTATGAAAAAGAAAGCCTTTGTACCGACTTTGATTCTGGTGAGCCTGTTTCTTGTTTTTTGTTTGGGCTGCGCAACCCGTGGGTATAAGAATTTGGGTAGTGAAATGATAATGTTCGTGGCATTGGAGGATATCAGCCATGATGTGCAGTTAGAGGATACCCACGGCGCAAAGTTTGTCGCAAATATCAAGATCGAAAAAAGAAAATCTTATCGGGCCGTGTCGTACAACCCAGAAATGGACACCTATTTTGTAGCCATTACAACTGTTCGGGCACCGATAGTAGCCAGTCTACCTTATCGATATTCTGCCGAGATATATAGTGATGGTCGCATTTTTTCAAAATACCTCTATAGGATTTTCGGAGGGAAAGGATCTAGACCAGCATTCTTTGCCGACGAAGACATGAGACATAAGGTATTTAAAAGGTCCGAATAATGGGACGGATAGGGGTCATCCATTAAAGGGCGAGTCAAGAGAAAAAACACCTCACCGTCAAAGAAATTACTCTTTTTTCTTGGCTCGTACCCATTCATGAAGGGGGACGCTGGTAAAAAAGTAAGAAACTGCCTGTTCAGCTCGAAAGCATGGTATACGGGACATCCAGTTGTCATTAAATTGCTTTTCTCTTACTCTGGCGACAGCCTCCGATGATGTTTGGACCTTGGTTCCCCGGTCTGGTCCGAGCTGGGAGCTACCATGTGAGAGAATCACAGCATGTGAGACAGATCTCCCCGGATAAGAACGTTCACCCTGTTTAATAGGGTTCCCTCTGGGAAATTCAACAGGGTAAACTTTCGCTACACAACCGCGGCATTTACGCTATCTCCTGGTACGGGCAGCGGGACGCTCTTTTAAAATTCAATTGAAATAATACAGATAGAAGCTTAGCAACTTAAGGGAGTCTCAGCATCCAAGCCTAAAAAGCCAACAAGCAGTTTCAGCCGATAAAAACGGCTGAACTGCGTGTTAGCCGACCATACCAAATGAATGCCTACGGATAAAGAGGGTTTTATGAAGAGAGTTGCGAGGTTTATCACTATTTCAGTATGGGTACTTGCAATATATCAACTCATGGCGGGCAATTCATTTTCGATGGAGCTTGTCTTTAAGGACACTCAGTATTCATTCCAGACACTCCGCGCGCTGACCTATGCCGTGGACGGGGGCGCGGATGTGGGCGAAGTCCTCAACACGGCATACCGCATTAAGGAAGGGGACGATGAGAGCTGGTACCGGGAATGGATGAAGACTGCAGTACAGCGCGAGAAAGCGGGTGACGACTTCCTCGCGCGGGGGCGAAGAATCAGTGCGAGGCAGGAGTTCTTCAAAGCTTCGAACTATTTCAGAACAGCCGAATTTTTCCTCCATACCAATCCGAAAGATCCAAGAATTGTGACTGTCTCGAGGAAAAGCCGTGAGAGCTTCGTAAAAGCGGCAAAAATGGCCGAGCACCCCATAATACCCATTGAAATACCCTTTGAAGGCACTACTTTGCCTGGATACCTCTGCCTCGTCGACAAATCAGGTCCGAAAAGACCCCTGTTGATTGTCCACTCGGGTTTTGACGGTACGGCGGAAGAAATCTATTTTGGTGCTGCCCACTTTGCTGTCAAACGGGGGTACAATGTTCTCCTTTTTGAGGGGCCTGGCCAGGGCCGAGTAATCAGGGAACAGGGACTGCCCTTCCGGCCTGATTGGGAAACCGTGGTGACGCCTGTGGTCGATTATGCCCTCACCCGAAAAGAGGTTGATCCGAAGAAGATTGCCCTGATGGGTATCAGCTTCGGTGGCTATCTCGCTCCCCGGGCCGTCGCTTTTGAAAAGAGAGTTAAGGCGTGCATCGCCAATGGAGGCGTCTATGATTTTCACATGACGGCCCGCCTGACACCGGAAGAAGAGAAGGACCTTGATACCCCAAAGGGCGCCGAAGAGATCGACAAGGCGCTATATGACAAGATGAAAGCGGACCCCTCGTTCCGGTGGGCCATGGCGAATGGCATGTTTACCTTCCATGCCCAATCCCCAAGTGAATGGCTCAAGATGACGAGACCTTATACCATGAAGGACGTGGCAGAGAAGATCACCTGCCCCATGCTTATCGTCGATTCTGAAAAAGACAAGGATATGCCGGGTCAAGCCACGAAGCTTTATGATGCCCTCAAGTCCCAAAAACACTTCATCATGTTTACGAAGGAGGAAGGGGCGGAAGAACACTGTCAGATGGGAGCCCTTCTTATATCGAATGCGCGGATTCTTGACTGGCTGGACGATATCATGATGAAGGGCAAGGCAGGAAGGTCGAGACGCTGATCAATCGACAAGCATGGCTAACATCAACGCAATGAACCGGACGCGCGGGGAACGTGGCGACGTGTGACCTAAAGCTCCCGGGCTGCGCGCCGGTTATCGCGAGCGTCGTAATATGATTAACATGAGTAACTTCATCGCCAATCTGCACGTTGAGAAGATCAATGCCTGGGGGTGAAAGGGGACGGGGCTAAGGGTGAAATGTCTGACAGGATGGATAACGATACGATTCGGGTTCCCGCCCGTCCCGTCCCCACCTCGGAGACGGAAGGCGTGATCTTTTTGTTTATGCGATCTTGTGAAAAAGCGCACATTTTTCTTGGACGCGAAAAATCGGAGGGTGCCAGATGACCAAGCGATTCTACATGGTTCCGGAGCTGAACCGGATGTCCCGGGAGGAAATCCGCAAATACCAGGAATCGAAACTGCCGGCGCAGCTGAAATACTGCTACGACAATTCGGAATTCTACCGTCAAAAATTTGACGATGCCGGGGCCCGGCCGGAAGACATCCGGACCATGGAGGACCTGCGAAAGCTTCCCGTGTTCATGGTTAAGGACGACGAGCGAAAGAGCGCCGAGGCATCGCTCGAAAAATACGGCCACCCCTTCGGCCTGCATCTATGCGCCCCGGTCGAGAATCTCTACCTCACCGGGACCACTTCGGGCACCACGGGGATGCCCACGTTCAGCTACACCTTTACCAAAAAGGACATGGAATTTCTTGCCCCCCAGATCGCCAATCGGATGGCCCTTGCCGGCATCGGCAAAGGGGACAGGGTGGCCTTTTTCTTTGCGCTGGGCATCTACGCCACCACCATGACCCTCTGGGGTTTGCGGCACCTGGGCGCTCTGCCCATCGACATCGACGCCCGTGCCGGGACCGACCTATTCCTCAAATTCCTGACGCTGACGCGCCCCACCTACATCGCGTGCACGCCGTCCCTGGCCGAATACCTGATCGTCAAGGCGCCCAAACATATCGGCAAAGAGGTCGGAGACTTCCGTTTGAAGGGCGTACTCACAACGGGAGAAATCGGGATCGCAATCCCCGGAATCAAGAAAAAAATCGAGTCCGCATACGGGTGCAGGGCCTACGACTACTGGGCCCCATGCGGCAACGCCCCCGGAATTTCGTGCGATTCGGACGAGTACCACGGGCTGCATGCCATCGCGCCGGACCTGTGCACCAGCTACGACGACCTGGTGGACCCCGTCACCAAAGAACCCGTCGAGTCGGATGCAGACGGCGCCATTGGGGAAATGGTGCACACGAATCTGCAGCGGGAGGCCTGCCCGGCGGTCAAGTACGCCTATGGCGACATCGTAGAGATTACCACAAAAGAATGCCCCGGCTGCGGGTTCAAGGGAAAACGGGCCAGGCTGATCGGCCGGGCAGACGACATGCTGATCATCAAGGGCGTCAACGTGTATCCCGCGGCCATAAAAGACATTGTGGCCGGGTTTGCCCCGGACGTCACCGGGGAGATGCGGATCGTGCTGGAGTCCCCCCCGCCGAGGGTCGTCCCCCCCCTCAAGCTGAAGATCGAGCACGGAAAGGGCATCGGCAAGGCGGACCTGCCCGGCCTCGCAGCCCGGATCAGCGATGCCCTGCACAACAACATCAAGATCAGACCCGACATCGAGTTCGTCGGTCCGGAAGGACTGCCAAAGGAGACCCGGAAGACGCCCCTGTTCGAGAAGAAATATGAGCTGTGAGAACGGTCATGGAGAAATGGCCCTTTTGCGGGAACGACACGGCATTCTTTTCTTCGTGCACTTCGTGTTCTTCGTGATGAACTCATCCAGACCTATATCAAAACCCGAAATTGGAGGGATCATTTATGGCCGACCTTTTACACTATTCCCGCAACCGATGTACCAGCGTGGAACAGCTGGACGAGACCACATTGAAATCCACGTGCCGGCTGCAGGACACCTTGACCGATGCCCGGGTCGAGATTACCGTGCGCCTCCCGGACCTGGAGATTACCGGCGTGAGCGGGCACGTACGCCGGACCTATCAGGAGGAATGCCGCAATGCCGCCGACGCCCTCGAAAAGGTCATCGGCGTTCGCATCGGCGCCGGCATGCTCAAGATCATCAAGGGTCTTGTGAGGGAAGAGACGGACTGCGGGCAGCTGGGCTTCATGGTGGAGGAGTGCTGTCACGGCGTGATCCTCGCATTTACCAAGGAAACGCTCGTAACCACGCCCAGGCCCAAAGAAATCGAGGAGGCGAAGAGGTTTTACCAAGATATGGTGAAGAAAAACGTCCGGCTTTACAACCGGTGCGCTGCCTTCGCGCCCGGCAGTTCGATGGTGGAGGGCATCACCCCCTTGGAGTAAAGCAATTTTCGATCTGCGATTTTCGATTTAGGGATGGGTGCGATACCTCTAAAGCTCAAGAAACACCTTGCGCCTTGATCCTACTCGAGGCAGAGGCGCTTCTTCCTGAACTGGAATCGACAAGGAGCAACCCCATATGCTGAGATTCGAACGAAACAAAATCATAGGCGTTGAAAAAGCGGACGACGGCACCCTGGTGGCCCACGGAATGCTGGACGACGACATCTACAGCATCCAGATGGACGTCACCTTCGGCCTGCCCGGGTTGGAGATTCTGGCCATCAAAGGATGGTGGAACCGATGGACCACGCCCGAATGCCCGAGGGCCACGGGATTTCTCAAAGAGGCCGTCGGCTTTCGCGTCGAAGAGGAGGGGTTTTCCCAGAAGGTCCACAAGATCGTCGGTCGCAAGGCCTGCCGCCATTTTGCCAACCTCCTGCTGGAGTGCAGCCACAGCGCGAGGGAGGCGGCGCGCGTCATTCGCTGGGAAGAAGTGAAAGCGCTTGACAAGGGCCTCACCTTTGAAGCCTTCCTGAACGGGGACCGCGGTAAAACGCCTCCCCATGAAACCGCGACAGCGGAATCCGCCGAAGAGGGCGGCACTGAAAAGCCGCAGCCCGATTTCTCCATGCCCAAAAGGGAGATATCGGGAGGTACGGTCATCGATCTGCATGTCCACACCGCGCCCGCCTCCCCCTGCAGCTCAGCGCCGGTGGACCAACTCATCGAGGAAGCCAAGCGCATCGGTCTGGACGGCATCTGCCTGACGGATCACAACTATGTCTGGGATCCGGAAGCGGTGGACCGGCTGAGAAAGAGGCACGACTTTGTCGTCCTCAGGGGGAACGAGATCACCACGGACCAGGGGGACGTGGTGGTCTTTGGCCTGGAAAAGGACATCAAGGGAATCATCAAGCTGGAAGACCTGGGAAAGGACGTCCGGGACGCCGGCGGGTTTATGATCGTGGCCCACCCCTTCCGGGGGTTTCTCACGTTCAACATCGGGCAGCTGGGTCTGACCCCGGAAAAAGCCATGGAACGTGCGCTGTTCAAGCACGTGGATGCCGTGGAGGTCCTGAACAGCAAGGTGACGGAAGACGAGAACCGGTTTGCCGCCGATGTGGCCTCAGGCCTGGGACTGCCCACGACGGGCGGTAGCGACGCTCACGAGGTGTCCGAGGTAGGGATCTACGCCACGCGTTTCAAAGGTGAAATCAACAGCGAAAAAGACCTCATCGCCGCCCTGCAAAGGGGGGAATGCAAGCCCGTGGCCTGCAGGAATCGTGGGGTGAAAGGGGACGGGGCTAAGTAAATAAATAAAGCAACGGGAAAAGTCAAAAGCGGAAGCATGGGGTTTATTTTGTTATTGGGCCGTCAGAGAGCTCGGCTATAGTATGCTGCAGATAGCGGGCGGATTGGAATGAGCCAACCGGTGGTAATACGGGCAGCGGGACGCTCTTTTAAAATTTAATTGAAATAATATTGATAGAAGCTTAGCAAATTAAGAGAATCTCAGCATCCAAGCTTAGAAAGCCAACAAACAGTTTCAGCCGATAAAAACGGCTGAACTGCATGTTCACGGCGCTGACTTCGTCAAGCGCCTTGTCCCGTCGCAGGCTTGCCTGCTACCATCCAACGTGCTCGCGGGTCAGCGCCGCGATTAGGGATTAAAAATACATGGACATAATAAGGATTCTACGAGAAGACCTACAAAAAAAGCTGTTGGCAATGGATACCGGGACAGGAGGTTTCGCTTTTGCATAGCTATTAAATAATTTTTTTCTATACTACAATGGGAAATATAACCTCGTGATTTTTCATTATATAACGCCCTTAAGATTCTAAGAATGGTAACGTGGATATATGGGACATCCTATAATGCTCCTGTCAAGAAAAAGGTGGGTGCCGAAAGATTGTGGTAAATTCAAAGGGATAAAAATCAGAGCAACAGCAAAGGTGCCAGGCAAATCATGGACATTAGACGGTTATGTGATGGGCCATCTGGAAAAAGATTTAAGGTTGACTTGAACCGTAGTGAAATAGGGGACATAAGATAATAAGTTGGCACAGTGAATTGAGCATAGGGAGTAAAGGTGACAGGCAAATAATGGTTGACAGACCTTTTTGTTAGTGGTGTTTTAATTGGGATGTAAGTCACGTAATTTGAAGGAGGACCAAAATGCCAAGAATTGCAGGGCTGATCGTGTTGGAAAAGGGACATCCTTAAGTAGTTAAATAATTCCAGGCAGAAAGAATCTTATTTAATTAGTGAAAGACGTCCCCCATCACACTTAGTTTGGCCTCAAAAAAGGGTCTTTTTATCACCTCACCTCACCGGTTTTATACGAAAGCATCAGAATTCAATCCCCTTCCTCGCCTTAATCCCCTTCATGTAAGGATGCTTGACCTCCTTCATCTCAATCACGCTTGAGGCAATCCTCTGCACTTCCGGGTGTGCGTTACGACCGCTTAAAATCAGATGAAAATTGTGGGGCTTGAGGAGAAGCATTTCAATAACCCTGTCGCTGCTTATAAGGCCGTGGTAGGTGGCGATGTTTATTTCATCCATCACCAGAAGTCCATAGTCCCGTGAAAAGATATGCTTCAGCCAGAGGCGCCAGGCTTGCTGGGCGGCCTTCCTGTGTTTTTCGAAAAGATACGGGCTGTGGTCAATCAGAAATCCTCTTCCCATGGTTTTAATATCGAGATTGGGTAATCTCTGTATGGCCTTGACTTCCCCGTATTGTTTGGGAGATTTTACAAATTGATAGATAAGGGCCGGGATTCCAATGCCTGATGTGAGCATCCCTTTTCCAAGGCAATAGGTCGTTTTTCCCTTTCCGGCCCCTGTAATGACTTCAATGGCCCCGCGATCGTCGGGACAGGTCCCTATGGGAAACATATACTCGGATTTATGAACGACCATCTCAGTGACGAGGTCGGCCATTTCTATGACTTCTTCATCCGCTCCTGGGCCTGAAAGGATCAACTCAATGTTTTCGGGTTTCTCTTTCATGACTCTGAGTATTTCATCACGGGGGATGATCCCCCTGGTCACCACCTGATTGATTCCGTTCATAATCACGATATCAAAGCGTCCGTTAAATACGGCACCCTTGGCCCTTTCGAAGGCTTCAATGATGAGCTCAGGGTTGACCTTTTTTTCATTGTTCTTATACCGTTGGACGGCGAGGTGTTCTATGGTCAAGTCGGGATTGAGAAGCTCGGAGGTCAACCTCGCCCCTTCCATCAATTCGTGAGGGGTGAAACAGGCCATATATACCCGAAAGCCCTGGCCGACCGCCCTCAGGCTCAGACCCACGGGGGCAAAGTTCATTTGATCGGATTCGCTTGTGTAAACCTGCACCAAACCTTTTTTTAGCATTGGCCAGCAACCTCGTATAAATTCAATTGGAGCATTATAATTATATGATCTTATGCCGGGATACAACGAAAATTCTGGGGGACGTCGGTGCAGAAAGTGCTTGGCAATTGACTCAGGCCATGAAACTCTATGCATATGCCGAGATTAGCAAGATTAGATGCCGCCTGTGTATTGCATCACATTATGGGGCGTGGAATAGAAAGAAGAAGGATTTTCATAAGAAAGAAAGGGGACAGGCAAATTATGCTCGAGAAAATGCGAGTTCTTATCACCTTATCACCTATTTCCCTTTGAATTGGGGCCTGCGCTTCTCCACCCTTGCCCGCATGGCCTCGGTAAAGTCCTCTGTCTTGATAAGCATGCTTTGGACCTGGGCGTTCACGTCAAGCGAGGTCAGGATATCCATATCCAGGGCCTTATCCACCATGCGCTTTCCGAGACCCACGGCGAGGGGAGGAAGGCCCATCAACTCCTCGGCCCACTTTTTGACCTCCGCCTCCAGGGCTTCCGGTTCAACGGCCCTGTTTATGAAACCGATCCTTTCTGCCTCGACCCCGTCAATGCTCTCTGGTCTGTCAAACCTCTGCATCCGGTGAGGGATCAGGTCTCTTGACAATGTATAGGGGTCATCCATCGGGATCAAGGCTGGTGTGCCTTAGGCAAAATGCTTAAAGCACGGCCCCTGGTCTGTTTAACAGACCCCAGAAAATCGTCGGTTCCATGCTGTGTTCAATGGGATGTATTCACAATTGGGCCTTGGGGACAATGAATTCGTCCCGTGTCAAATAGGTCCGGTCATGTGAGGGGTATCTCAAACTCCCATTCGCACCAGACATCCTTGGGGTGATCATCCGGCGGACAGACAAGGCATTCCACATGTGCCTTTTCATTGATCACTTCCGCCGCTGCCTCGCAAATGGCCAACCCAGCGGGTTTACAGGCTAACTCACCGATTCCGTCCTCAACCCTTCTCACCTGCTGGTGACAATTGGTCACCTTGATCCTGAATCTATTGTCATCTAAGTCTTCGATTTCATAGTCCGCGTTGGCCCAGATGGTCGACAAGATCATTGCATCCCTGAGCGACTTGAGGTCGTCCTTCAAACCGAACATCTTTCTCAAACGATACATCTGAACCCTTGCATTGGCTGGGAAGCAGTGGGCATCGGCCTTCACCGCCGCTTCCTCTCCATACTCATTGTTAATATAGAGTATGTAGTTGTTTTGGAGATTCCACCAGTTCTTCTGGAACATATCAATAAAATCGAGCAATTCGTCTTTTGATAGTCTTGAGAGTTTTTCACTCTGAAAGTTATTCAGCGGCAATGTCCTTTCCTCCTTTTGGCATTTGTTCTCCCAGCGAGTAATCATGGACCCGCTGTTGGTCGTGGAAAAATAGGGTATTTCGGAGCATGTGTCAAGCGTGCTGCGATCACAGGGGGTGACATTTGGACCCATACCTTCCCACGATTGTTGGGCCTGTTTGGGCCTGGGTCAAGGCAACTCGTTGAAATGCTGAAGTAACTGTGCGAAAATCGTCCTGTTTTAGGGCTTAAACCGCTATTTTTGGCTTGAAAATGGGCCTTCTAAAAAAAGTCAGTCGTTGAGTTGGATGTTCAGGGGTCCCTTAGAAGGGCATTTTGGGTTAGGAAAATGGAGGGTTAAGGCTTGAAGACACCTGCTATTGAGATGATTATCTTTGAATATCAACCGATTAGCTTGGACCGACCGGGATAGGGGCTATGGATAGGGAATACCGGAATCGAAATATGGGGAAATCCTAATAAACGGAGGCCCTATCTAATTCCTCACGGATTACCTGTCGAATCGCCGCCTCATTCAGGGGTTTGTCGGTTTTTTCAAGGTGTTGCCTCAAGGCTTCATTTATCATCGTTTGATATCCGTATCCGGCCACATCCGCTCTCTTGCGAAATTCTTCAATTATATCAGTGTCCAGGTAAATCGTTATACGGGTTTTGCCTTTTTGAGAAACAACCTCTCCTCGTTTGCCGAACTTAAAATCATATTCCTTCTTCATAGTATTTCCTTTCTGAAGGGGTTGCTTTTCGCGCGGAAATTAGTCGAATGTTATCCCCTCGATACGTATAAACTGCGACAACAATGCGTCCCATTGAATCTGTCCCGACAGTCACGAACCTTTTTTCTCCTTTGACATCGTGGTCTTCTAATGTCAAAGCCATAGGATCATATAGAACGCTCTCGGCATCGGAGAAATGAATTCTGTGCTTTCGAAAGTTACTTTTGGCCTTGTCGGGGTCCCATATGATCTTCATTGTCTTAAAATACATACAATATATGCATATGTCAAGATTTTAAAACGAGTATAGGGGTAAAGTCTTTGACGTGGGGGACGTAGTTGACTATGATGAATAACTTATGCAACCGCCTCGATAGGAGCGTTGGAACAGGGTGTTTGTCGACCTATCGGTGGTGAACCCTGTAGAAGGTTGTCAAGAATTCGATGGTCTCGCGGTACCGCGGGAAAGCTTCGCTCGTGGCGGCTTTGATTTCTCCGCGAGCGGGATCTTAGGATATAGTGAGGAGGGCTTCTGTCATGTTCAAACAGGAAGTTATGAAGGAGTTGAAGGGGATCTGGGACAGGTATGAAGAAGATTTGCGACGGGTTTTGAGTAAGATCCCGGAGACCGACAGGAAACGTGTTACCTCTTCGGGCCTGGCTGTTAAGCCCCTTTATTCCCCCGGCGATGTTGCTGACATCGACTTTGTCAAGGATATCTCTTTTCCCGGACAATATCCTTACACGCGAGGAGTGTTCCCTGCGGGCTATCTCACCCGCGGTCTCCATATCAGGCAGGTCACGGGGTTAGGTACGGCTGAAGAGACAAATGAGAGATGGAAGTTCCTGCTTTCCCAGGGCGCCAACGCCCTGTCAGTGGTTCCGGATGACGGGTCTGGTCATCGTGCGGACAGTGACGACGAAAGAGTAAGGGGATTGGTTGGTAAAGGTGGCGTTGCGATTGATACACTCTACGATTATGAAACCCTTTTTGACGGCATTGATATGCTGAAATACCCGGTGCACATGATAACGACCAATGCATTTGCGCTTGCCTGTTATCTCGCTATTGCGGAAAAGCGGGGAATTGATTTCAAGGAACTCAGGGGGAGTATGTCTAATTGGATGAGACCGGGGATTGAATGCCTGGACATAATGGAATACTGTGCCAGGAACGTACCTTTTTTCAATGCCGGCTATCTTGATATGCGCAATGTAAGGGAGGGAGGGTGTACTGCTGCACAGGAGATAGCCTTCGGGGTGGCGATTGCCATGGCCGGGTGCGATGCCATGATAGAGAGGGGCTTCAATATTGATGACTTTCTTCATCGAATAACCTGGTTTGTCAATTCAGGCCCTGATTTCTTTGAGGAGGCAGCCAAGTTCCGAGCCATGCGCAAGGTCTGGGCCAGAATCTTTCGTGAACGCTATGGCGCAAAAAATCCGAACTCCCTCATGTGCAGGATGCACTGCCAGACTTATGCCCCCACCCTTACCATGCAGCAACCTTTCAACAATCTCGTAAGGAGCACCATTTATGCCCTGGCCGGGGTCATGGGCGGTGTCCAGTCTCTCCACGTCAACTCGTTTGACGAAGCCTTCGCCATACCCACTGAATTTTCCGCCTCACTGTCCGTCAGGACCCAGCAGATAATTGAACTGGAAACAGGCATAACCAAGGTAGTAGACCCGTTAGGCGGTTCATATTACGTCGAGTGGCTTACCGCAAGGCTGGAGGAGGAAGCAGTAAAGATTATTGATCAGGTTCAATCCAAGGGTGGGGGCTTCAAGGCGTGGGAGTGGATGTGCAACGAGATAAGGAGCGCAGCCCTCAAGAACCAGGAGGAGTTCGATAATGGCACCAGGAAGCTGGTAGGGGTCAACACCCTTGTTGAGGAAGATGATATCCAGATGAGGGCGCTGAATGCCCTCCAGGACCATGCCGACTTTGATGCCCTGTTTGAGTACTCAGACTCTGTAGCTGAAAAACAAATAGCAAGGCTCAACAAGGTCCGGCAGGAACGTGACAATGACAAACTGCTTGTGGCCAGGACAGAGCTTGTTAAAGCGCTGGAGGCCGAGAAAAACATGATACCGCCTCTCATGGAAGCAGTAAAATGCGGAATGACCCGGGGGGAATTTGCAGAGGTCAAGGCAGAGGTGTACAAACAGCCTGGTGAGGGGCCCTACGTGTGCAGCCCGCCTCATGTGCTTGCTTAAAGAAGGAGATACCCATGGAACAAAGGATAAGGTTTTTGTTGAGCAGGGATGATTGGTATCACCAAAGAGGGTACTGGGTGCTGGCCAGTGCTCTCAGAAATGCCGGAACGGAAGTGGTTTTGGGCGGGATCCAGACACCCAAGGATCTTGTTGAAACGGCAATCCAGGAGGATGTGGATATAATCGGCTACCGTATCATGGATGCTGCGCCCAAGATCATAATACCCATACTCTTTGAGAAGATGAAGGAGAAGGGCATACAGGATATCCCGGTGGTGGTCGGCGGAATAATTCCCAAGAAAGATGAAATTCTCATCAAGGAGGCAGGGGTGAAGGAGGTCTTTCACCCCTACAGCCCACTCGAGACGGTCGTGGAACGAGTAAGAACCATCGCCATGGAAGCCCGGGCAAAAAAGAGTCTAAGGGGTCTTTGCTTGACTGTGTGGGATAGTGGAACGTTATTGACAAATTGGACTAACTCTGTGTGATGTAGTGTTTAACAGGATAAGGACAATGAGAATCTTATGCCGCGACAAGCACGATTGGATGCGCCGGGAACCTTGCACCACATTCGAGGGATTATATTCTCTGAAATCGCCTCTTGTATTCTGTTGGACGAAGGCCCGTTTGTTTGAGGAATATTTTCCGAAAAGCGCTCGTGTCTTCATAACCGACACGGAAGGCGATTTCATCGAATGAAAGGTTCTGTGTCTCAATCATGTTTTTGGCCGCCTCAACCCGGACCCGATGCAGATAAACCAGGGGACTGTCTCCGGTCGCGGATTTGAACCGGCGCTCGAATGTCCTACGGCTCATCCCGAATCTGCGTGCCAACTCCTCATATGGATAGCTCTGATCGAAATTTTCCTCCATAAGCTTCTGCGCGGACAGGATCTGGGTATCATTGTGGTCTTTTTGGAACTGGAAGATGGAATAGG
>JACNIU010000234.1 GCA_014382905.1 Desulfobacterales bacterium | reverse complement strand
ACCCTTGAGGGTTACGTCTCCTCCGGTTGACCTGCGCTTGATCTCCTTTTCCCATGCTACCAGACCGGTAATCGCCCTCAGCAACGTGGATTTTCCGGCCCCGTTGGGACCCACTAGGCTAACCAGCTCACCGTTATCCACATGAAAGCTCAGGTCATTGATAATCATGGCCTTATCATAACTGACAATAAGATTGGATACTTCCAGCAGCAACTTCAGGTGCCTCCTTCGCCGAGGTAACACTCAATAACGTCTTTATTGACCACAACTTCCTGGGGAGAGCAATCTGTAACGATCGTCCCGTAATTCAGAACAATGATCCTATCGGCAATCTTCATCAATTGCTGCAACTTATGCTCGATGATGACCATGGCAGGTCCTTCGCTGTGCAGCCGCCCGAATCGACCGCCCTTGTGAAGCCTTTTCACCGATTTGGCCATCAGTTCGGTCTCGGCCGGGCTCAAGCCGCCAAAAGGTTCATCCAACAGAAGCAGTTCCGGTTCGGTGGCAACGGCACGTGCGATTTCAAGCCGTTTGAGATCGCCCTGGGAAAGTGTCGAGGCTTTTTCCAAAGCCATATCGGAAATACCGGAAAATTCGAGGGCATCCATAGCCTTGGCTTCAATGCGCTTGACCCATTCTCCTCGCTTCATGGCCCTGGGGGATAAACATGAAACCATGACATTGGCGATAATTGGCAGGCGGCGAAAGGGCCGCATATTCTGGAATGTTCCTGCAATGCCAAGGTTGACAATATCCCAGATCTTAAGCCCGGTAATTCTTTTTCCTTTAAATTTGATCGTTCCGGAATCCGGTTTCAGAATACCGGTTATCAGCCTCAGCAGGGTGGTCTTGCCCGCACCATTGGGTCCGATGAGGCCGACAACTTCATCGCGCTTCAAGGTAAAACTGACATCACTGACAGCGTGAAGACCTCCGAAACTCTTGGTAATCCCTTTGACTTCCAAAAAGGGCGGATTCATATCAGCCTTCCTCGGCCTCTTCTCTCAACTCCCGCCGAGAGACCTTTCCCACATCCGTTTTCGGGAGTTCCCCCCTGAATTCTATGACTTTGGGAATTTTATAGTGCGCCAGGTTTTCGCGGCAAAATCCAACAATTTCTTCCTCGGATATTTTACCCCTGGCCTCACTATGGAGAACCACGTAAGCCTTTATCAACTGGCCCACTTTGATATCAGGCACACCGACAACCCCGGCGGCCTTAATCTGCGGGTGTTTATAAAGCACCTCTTCCACATGGCGGGCAAAAATAGAATACCCTTTATACTTGATCAGGTCCCGTTTGCGATCAAAGAAGTAAAAATATCCTTCTTCATCCATTCTGACCAGATCTCCGGTTCTAAGCCACTTTTTGTTATCAATCTCTATAATTGACCCATCAATTTCGTTGGGTATTTTCCAATAGCCCTGCATCATGTTCGGGCCGTGGAGGATCAATTCACCCTCCTCGTTGACCGGCTTAAACTCGGTACCATCAATATTTACAATCGCAGCGGTCACTCCGGGAATGGGCACTCCGAACGAACCGACCTTGGGTCTATTAAAGGGGCTGGTGTGACTGACGGCAGTGGTCTCGGTCATGCCGTAACCTTCCAAGATTTTCGTGCCGGTCCGCCGCTCCCAGTCTTTAACCGTGGAATCATGAAGGGTATCCGCTCCGCAAACAATGATTTTAAGTCGCTTCCAGTTTACCCGGTCGGTCTTGTCATATTCCTTAAGGTGCTCAAAAAGCGTGGGGACGCCAAGAAAGGCCGAGACGCCATAACGTTCTATGGACGCAAGGATGTCATCCATGTCCGGTGTGGTGAATAAAACGATAGTGTGGCCTTGGGCCAGGCTCCCGAGCATAACCACTACCTGGCCGTAAATATGAAAGAACCCCAAAAATGCCAGTCCCACCTCGTTGCCTTCCTCCATAAACGGCCAGGTGGCCCTGGTCTGCGCCTGTACCGAGATCATGTTATAATGTGTCAGGATGGCCGCCTTGGGGAGTCCGGTGGTTCCACCGGTATATTGTAGAGCGGCGATATCTTTTTTAGGATCGATGGTGATTTGTGGGGCCTCAGCAGGATACTTTTTAATCAGGTTCTTGAACAGGTGGAGTCCGGCCTGCTCAATATATTTGGGAGTCGGAACTCGCATTCCCTGGTAGGCCTTTCCCAGGGCACTCTTCCCGAACAATTTTTTAAGCCCGGGAAGATAATCTCCGATATTCGTCAAAATCACATGATCCATATCGACACCGGCCTGCTTCACGTTATCATAGAGGATATCCTCGCAGATAATCGTTTTTGCGTCACTGTCTTCAAGCTGGTGTTTGACTTCCATGCTGGTATATACCGGGCTGATGGGGGTGACCTTGGCCCCTACTTTCAACGCACCGAAATAGGCGATAACAAACTGGGGACAATTCAACAGATACATGGCCACCGTATCCCCCTTGCTTACACCAAGATCGGCCAGGGCGGCAGCAAACCGGTCGGTCAGCTCTCTAAGCTTTTTGTAGCTGATCTTTTTGCCGTAAAATATCAGGGCGGTCCTGCTCCCGTATTTATCCGCCATCTGATTGAATAGCTCCGGTACCGATATCTCGGGAATTTCCACTTCTTCAGAAACCCCCTCCGGATAATATTTCAACCAGGGCTTGGTCATGTATGCTTGTTTAGCATCCATACTTTATTCCCGTAGTGATAGATAGCACCCTTTGCGCAGCCGGGACGGCTTCCTAATCCAGCGCTGCCGTGCAAATCC
>JACNIU010000136.1 GCA_014382905.1 Desulfobacterales bacterium | reverse complement strand
CCCCAAATATCAGCCACGCTACCACGACAGGTTTAGAGAGCGCCGGAGAGAAACAGCTGAACCCCACGGTGCCAGAATTTATTGAGAGTTACCCCGCGCCGGCTTGAACAAAGTCACCTTACGGCATCTGTCATTCGATGCATCAATTCGGACATTTGGGAATACGTCTCTATGTATTGGTCCACATAGAAGCGGTAGGCCTCGTGGTTGGCTTGACCGGGCTCAATGCGATGAGAGATCTTGACCATGTTCCTTGCGGCCTCGCCGACCGTCGGATATAGTCCTGAAGCGACGCTCGCGAGGATTGCGGAGCCGAGGAGAGGGGCATCCTGAACCTCGGGTATGTGAATGGGGAGTCCGCTTACGTCGGCATGAATCTGCATCCAAAACAGGCTCTTGGCGGCGCCTCCACAGGCATAGATTTCCTTGGCTTCGTATCCGGCATCCCGGAATTGGCGGAAGATAAATTCGGTCCCGTAAGCGACCCCTTCCAAGATTGCCCTAAAGACATGTTCCGGTCTGTGACGCAGGGAGAGGCCCCATATGGCTCCCCTCAGATCGGGGTCCACAAGCGGGGTCCGGTTCCCCTGGAATGAGTCGAGCACAATCAAACCTTCAGAACCGAGAGGGATCTCTCTGGCCTTCCTGTCCATCAGTTTGTAAAGATCCTCATTAAGGTTTTCCGCCTCCCTTGCCTGATGACCAAGAAAATGGGTCTTGAACCACTTAAGGATGGAGCCCGTTGAAATTTGCCCTCCCTCAACCGTATGCTGCCCGCGGATGACCGCATTTGGATACGATCCGAAGATCCCTTTTTTGTGAAAGGCCATTGGCGACATACCCAGGTGGAGATGGGATGAACCGGTAATAAAGGCGAGTCGGCCCGGTTCGATCACGTTTAGGCCGATCATCCCCACAAAGGCGTCAGCCCCGCCTTCAGCCACGACGGTTTCCTCTTTGAGGCCAAGTTGGGAGGCGGCTTCAGGAGTAAGACGGCCAACGGGTTGATCCATGTCCAGAACATCAGGGGGGAATTTGGATATGAGATCCCCGAGCTCGATGGCCTCGTAGAAGGAAGATGGGAATCCGCCTTCGTCGTCGTCGTAATACCATCTTACAGAGGCATTATTTATGCTGGCGGTTTTCCGCCCCGTAAGTCTGTAGTTAATGAAATCGAGATATTCACAGGCGATGGCGGCCCTTGAATAGACCTCCGGTTCATTCCTTTTCAACCATAAGGCCTTACAAGGCATCCACTCGGCTGACACATTCCCGAAACCGTTATATTTCAGGGCCGGGTGGCCGCTTTCCGCAATGAAACGGGCCTCTCGACCCGCTCGGACGTCCATCCACAAAAGGGCACTGCGGAGGGGGTTCATGTCGCTGTCCAGGAGCACAACCGTACAGCATGTGGCATCCACACCGATACCCTTGATTTCCTCGGGCGCAGCATCTGTGCCGTCCAGCAAATCCCTGACGGCCTGCTTGAGGGCCACCCACCACTCTTGAGGGTCCTGTTCAGCCCAACCGGATTGGGGAAAACGGGTCTGGTATGGCCTGCTTTTGGAGAGGAGAAGGTTTCCCTGCAGGTCAAACAGACCAGTTCGGATTGACTCGGTGCCTCCGTCGATCCCGATTATATATGGCCCTCCTCGGTCAGCCATAAAGCCATTCCCTAGCTATTCAATTTCTTCATCACAAATGACATCGATTTGGCAAAGTGACGAACCGTCTCAATACCTTCTTTGTCATCCTCGATGTCGTGTTTACCGGCAGACCCCGCAACGGCAATATTCCAATACGTGGACCCGACAACAATCATGTCATTGATGAAATACCAGAGGAGAAGTTGCGCAAGGGTAAAATTGTGGCCAGCCCGCCTTGCCACAACAATCGGCCCCCCTATTTTGCCCGAAAAATACTCCCTTGTCTGTCGTTGCACATAGGCCGCACGATCCAGCAGGCTCATCATCTGCGGCGTAGCACTCCCAAAATATACCGGTGATCCCAGAATGATTCCGTCCGCCTCCTTCATCGTCTCAAACAAGGCGTCGAAGTCATCCCCCTGGATCACACACTTCAGTTCCTTTTTGCAGCGAAGGCATCCGTCGCAGGGCTTGACTTCTTTCCCTTTGAGGTGCACCAGTTCGGTGTCAATTCCCTCATGCCCGAGGATGTTCAAGGCTTCCTTTACCAGAAAACTGGTGTTCCCGATCCTTGGGGACCCGACAATTCCGACGGTTTTCATGTTCTTGCCTCCAGGTATAAGCTGGCTCCTAATAATCTCAGGATTTCGTAACGCGTTTGGTTACAAAATCAACCATTTCCTGTGTGGCGCCGCTAAACTGCTTGGCCGTGGCCAGCAAAGGCGTATAGCTGTTAAACTCCTCTGCAGTGTATCCGTCTTCTGCGTAGCCCCGTTCGAAATAAGGGATCTTCATCAGTTTGTCCATCACATTACCGGGCACCGGATCGTTGATTTGATCGCTAAATTCAAGATACTGTCCCTTAAAGAGGAGCCCTTCCAGATAGGGCGGGGGGCACGTATAGACCGCATTGGCACCGGCCACCTTCTCTATGTGCCAGGAGCGTACCACACCATCCACCTTGGGACTCATTTTCATGGAACAAAGAAGCATTTTCCCGGGATATTCGCTGTTTTCGTCTACCAGGCGGCAGGCCTTCTTGAAGACGGCAATTTCCGCCCAACGCTCGTCTGCCTCACTCAGCTCGATTCTGAGTTCCTGGGCCTCCTTTTGTAAATCCCCCAAA
>JACNIU010000218.1 GCA_014382905.1 Desulfobacterales bacterium | reverse complement strand
CCCGGCTTGGAGATCATGCGAAAAATCAAGCAGGCCCTCGACCCCGACAACATATTGAACCCCGGGAAGATGGCCCTTGAGGACCCGGAGAAAAAAAGTGACCTCTATGATTATTTTGCCTTTCAACCGCTCCTGGATCACCCCGAAGGGGTCAATTCCCTCGGCAAAGAGGTGGACGACGAAATTCTTGCCTGTATCCACTGCGGGTTCTGCCGCCTTGGATGCCCCACTTTCAGCGTAACCCACCGAGAAGGGAGGAACGCCCGCGGAAGAAATGCTCTGGCCTATTACTATTTGACCGGGACCGTGGAACCTACGACCGAGTTTGCAGCGTCCTTTTATACGTGTAACACCTGCCAGGCATGCACGTATTTTTGTCCTGCGCGGATAAAGGTAGACGAGATCGTCGAAGCGGTGCGAAGGAGGCTTTATGATGCAGGGCTCACCCCTGAATCGTTGCTGACCGTAAGGGACAACATCTTCAAGACGGGAAATGTCTATGCCAGCGCCAGGGAGGACAGAATTGATATCTACCCGCGGGCCCTCAAGGAAAAGGCCCGTAAGGGGGAACTGTCGCCCAAGGCCGGGACATTGCTGTTCATGGGTTGTGTCCCCAGTTATCTGGACATGAAGATGGTCCCCAGCCTGATCAAGCCGTTGGATGCTGCTCAAGTGGATTATACCACCCTTGCCACAGAGGAAGGTTGCTGTGGTTTTCCTCTTTTCCTGATGGGTTCGAGCCAGTTTGAATCACACGCTGAAAAGCTTATGGAGAAAATCAGGGCCACGGGGGCCCGTGAACTTGTGACCCCTTGTGCCGGTTGTTTCAAGACATTTAAGAAGATCTACCCGGAGATCGGAGATCTGGGGATGGATGTCTATCACTCCATCCAGTACCTGGGGAAACTGATTGATGAGGGCAAAATAAGGCTGGGGGGGGACCTCGGAAAAAAGGTTACCTATCACGACCCCTGCGACCTGGGGAGGACGTTCCAGATTTTTGAGGAGCCACGAGACATCTTGAAGAACATACCCGGGCTCGAATACGTGGAGATGGCCAGAAACAGGCTCCAGGCGCGTTGCTGCGGCGGCGGCGGCGGTCTCCAGGCAAACGAGCCGGAGATGGCCATTGATATAGCCGCGGAAAGGGTCCGGGACGCCCTCTCCGTGGGGGCAGAGATCATTGTCTCGGGGTGCGCGGCCTGTAAAGACAACCTGAAAAAGGGAGCCAAGGCCATCCCCAAACAGGAGCGGGGCAAGATAAAGGTCATGGATATCACCGAGATGGTAACCAAATGCATTGAAAATTGAAGTGTGTCTTTTTAAGTTTGACGGCATTATCTTTCACGATGCCAAGACCTGTCCAAACAACTCATACAGCCGCTATGGTATGCCCGAGAGGTTGTCCCACAACCCATATCTGGTGAAGATGGTGGAAGAAATTGTCAAACATGAAATTCTGGTACCTGAATACCCGCAATTGACCGGTGCCGTGGGCGCCGCTCTTTTCGCCATAGAGGATGGGAAGTAGCTGTAACATCTCAAAAAGCATTCAACCCCCCGTGTTTTTGAAAGGCTACAAATAGCCCTTGTCAAGGTTGTAAATGGAGGTTGACGGAATGACCATAAGTAAGTGGATGCATATGGGCACGGCCCTAAAGATGAATGCCATCAATTATCCGGATAAACTGGGGTGGCAGGACAAATCACAGGAATTCACCTTTAGGCAATGGAACGAGCGCTCTTGCCGTCTGGCCAACGGCCTGAAGCAACTGGGCGTTGGGTATGGGGATACCTTTGCGGTGATTGCCTATAACCGAGGTGAGTGGCTGGACATATACGCCTCTTGCGCCAAGGGGGGGCAAATGGTCGTTCCCATAATGTTTAGACTCGCCGGACCTGAAATCGAGTACATCGTAAACCACTCCGAATGTAAAGGGCTCATTGTGGAGGCCCCTTTTGTTGAACTGATCGAAAGCATAAAAGACAAGCTCCCGGTTCCAAAGGATGCTTACGTCTACCTGGGAGACGATCCCGTACCCGACGGGTATGTGGGATATGAAGATCTCCTGGCCAGTTCTTTCCCTGAAGAACCGGACGTCCTGGTGGACGCCGCCGATATCTGGACCATCATGTACACCTCAGGGACAACCGGGCGGCCCAAAGGGGTGATGAGGACCCATGAAAGTAACTTAGCCCAGTACTATCTTAACAATATCAACACAGGCGCCCGACCCACTGACAAGGTTATGCTGGTCATGCCCATGTGCCATGTGAATTCCATATTTTATTCATTTCCCTATACCCTGATGAGTGCGCCGGTATTCGTCTACAATATGGTGAGCTTTGATCCTGAGGATCTGCTGAGGACTGTCGAGAAATACAAGATCACCTTTACCTCCCTGGTCCCTACCCACTACATCATGATGTTGGCCCTGCCCGAGGATGTCAAGAATAACGTGGATGTATCTTCCATCCGCCAGTTGCTTGTCTCCTCTGCCCCTGCCAGAAAAGACCTGAAGCTGGCCATCATGGACTATTTCAAGAACGCGGAACTGTGGGAGGCTTACGGTAGTACCGAGGGTGGGCTTATAACCCTGCTCAGGCCAGAGGATCAATTCAAGAAACTCGGTTCCATCGGTAAAGAGATTTTTGGGACCGATCGGATCAGGATTCTGGATGAAGACCGGAACGAGGTCCCGGACGGGCAGGTCGGGGAGCTGGTCTATCGGACCCCGATGCTTTTCAAGGAATACCTCAAAGAGCCGGAAAAGACA
>JACNIU010000071.1 GCA_014382905.1 Desulfobacterales bacterium | reverse complement strand
AAGCGCAGGGAGCAGGGAGGGAGCAAAGGCGGTTACGCAACCGGAGGTCGAACTGGGCATCGGTGAAGGGACCATTTTGGTAATTGAAGATGAAGAGGTGGTTATTGAAGTCACCCAGGCGATGTTGGAGAGGTTAGGTTACCGAGTTATGGTAGCCAGGACGGGGAAGGATGCCATCCATATAACCGAAACCTTTGATGGTCAGATTGACCTTGCCCTATTAGATATAAAACTGCCGGATATGGAAGGCGGAAAGGTGTATCCTTTGATCATGAAGGCCCGCCCGGATCTTAAGGTGATTGTTTTCAGCGGGTACTCCATTGAAGGCCCTGCACGGAAGATCTTAGATGCAGGTGCTCAGGATTTTATCCAAAAACCCTTTTCGCTCGCTACTTTATCAGAGAAGCTTAGGAAGGTGTTGGAGGCGGAATAACCCACAGAAGCAGGCCGATTTCTTTGAAAGTCTGATGCATGTTTTCCTATATGCTACTGGAATTTCAAAAGGTCTAAAAACAGATGACTGGGAAACGAACTCTTGACTATTTTTTCGTCGATTTGACAGTTTTGACTGATGCAAGAACGTAAATCGACGACCCTAACCAAGGTTCATGGTTTTTAGTAAGAATCATGGTTCCCGATGATGAAAACAAAGCCCGTCAAGACATGATCTAAACCAAGAAGTGGAGGACTAATGGGAATTGCAAAGGCTCATACACAGTGTCTAAGATGCAACGGAGTATGGGCCTTTTCATTTTGAGGGTATTTGGAGGATTTTCTGATGGCCAAAAAGCCAACCTATGAAGAGTTGAAACAGAGGGTTAAGGAGTTAGAGCAGGACGTACGAGAGCACAAACAAGCCGGGGGAGATCTGCGGGAGACACGCGACTACCTGGAAAACCTGTTCAACTACGCCAATGCCCCTATCATCGTTTGGAATCCGGAATCCAGAATCGTCCGGGTCAACCATGCCTTTGAACATCTTACAGGCTATAAAGACGAAGAGGTCATCGGAAGGAAACTGAGGATGTTTTTCCCTGAAGCCAGCTTAGACGAATCTCTGAACAAGATCCAACAGGCCTTGAGCGGTGAATACTGGGAGTCGGTGGAGATTCCGATTCTTTGCAAAAATGAAGATATCCGAGTAGCACTTTGGAATTCAGCGAATATCTATGCTGAGGATGGCACAACTCTTTTATCAACTATTGCCCAGGGGACAGACATTGGCCTGAGAAAACAGGCCGAAGACGCGCTTCGGGAGAGCGAGGAACAATACAGAACGCTTATGGATAACTTACCAGTTGCGGTTTATCGAAATACCCCTGGACCTGAAGGGAAATTTCTTATGGCAAATCCTGCCTTCTGCAAAATGTTCGGGTTCAAAAGCGAGGAAGAAGTCAAAGATTTCACCCCCGCTAACCTTTATCAAAATCCTAAACAAAGAAAGGAATACTCAGATAACCTCATACAGAAGGGAGTGATCAAAAATGATGAACGGACATTGCTGAAAAGAGACGGAACCCCTGTCCATACATCAATCACTTCCCGCGTAGTGTATGGGAAAGATGGAGAAGTTTCTCATTTTGATTCCATTATGCTTGACATCACCGAACAAAAGCTTGCTGAAGAGGCGCTGCGGGAGAGCGAAGAGAAATACCGAACTATCCTCGAAAGCATCGAGGATGGCTATTATGAAACAGACCTTGCCGGAAACTTTACCTTTTTTAACGCTTCATCGTGCAGGATTTTTGGATATTCTGCAAATCAATTAATGGGCATGAATTACAAGAAGAACATAGATAAAGAGGCAGCCGACAGGCTACATGGAGTATTCAACAAGGTGTATAACACAGGGAAGCCGGTCAAAGGATTCGAGCATGAGGTTTCATGGCAGGACGGCAGCAAAATCTATATAGAGATTTCTGTATCTCTAATTAAGAATCCAAAAGGGGACCCAGTCGGGTTCCGGGGAATTGTCCGCGACAGAACGGAACGAATCCTCGCGGAAGAAGAGCTGCGGAGGGGTGAAGAAAAATACCGGGAAATTATTGAAAGTATTCAAGAGGGGTACTACGAGGTTGACCTCAGAGGATGTTATACATTTGTAAATAGTGCAATGTGTAGTATCCGTGGATATACGAAAGAGGAATTGATTGGTATGAATAACCGAGAGTACATGGATGAAGAGACTGCAAAAATGGTTTATGAAATATTCAACGAGGTATACAAGACGGGAAAACCTTCCAAAGGCTCTTGGGATATTTATGATAGGGGCGGGGGTAAAAGATATGGAGAATCATCGATATTGCTAATGAAGGATGCAGAAGGTAAGCCAATTGGATTTCGAGGCCTAATTCGGGATATCACCGACCGGATGCAGGCCGAAGAGGAACTGAAAAAAGCCAAGGCGGCAGCCGATGCCGCTACTCAGGCCAAGAGTCAATTTTTGGCCAACATGAGTCACGAAATCAGGACTCCGATGAACGCTATCATCGGTCTAAGCGACCTGGCGTTAAGGACCGAATTGAACGCCAGGCAGCGTGATTATCTAAAAAAGATATCCTCATCTGGACACTCTCTTCTGGGTGTTATTAATGACATCCTTGATTTTTCCAAGATTGAGGCGGGCAAAATGACCATGGAGTCAATAAATTTCAATTTGGAGGATGTGTTAATCAACTTTTCCAATCTGCTCGGTCTGAAGGTTGAGGAAAAGGGTATTGAATTACGGGGCTATGCACTTGACTCCACCTGCCACAACATGTAGTATGTGGCTATGGAG